>PMSS01000166.1 GCA_003167515.1 Acidobacterium sp.
CATGGAAGCAAGAAGCTAACTCTCCTTGTCATCCCATCGTCAATACGACTTGGTCTTGTGTTCACTCGAAAGTACTGCCCTGGGGCATTTTGAGAAATGCACAGTTTCAACTCCGCCTTCTGCCTTTTTTCCGCAAGCTCTTCACCCGTGCCGTTAGCGCAAACTGACTCGGGCGCTACAGCCACTGCGAAGTTTTGAAAGAGCACGGCTTTCGGGTCCGAGGCCCGTTCTAGTCAAAAAACGCCGGCAATTCCGGCACCAAAGAACCCGGTGCTCCGGAGTGGAACTTCCCGGCCCTGCGGTCAAGCATTCAAAACGTGGCCAGTCGAGACCTGTTGCTCATAAGCCGACATCTCAATACGAATCTGCCCTCAACAAATGCCCCGGCGATTCTTCATCAGCTGACACGACGGCCAGGACGACCAGTCATCACGCATTGCGTGAACCGAATAAGGCAGCCAGCTCTATTTCCAGTTCCCCATCAGCACAAACGGCGCCCAGTAGTAGGGATGCGCGTATGTCGCAGGAGGCTTGTCGCCGGTGTTTTCCGCCTCGACCCCTCTGTTACCCCCGTCGCCTCCTGCTCTCGCCTTGCCGAGCAGCAAATCGAGCTGCGCCTGACGCAGCGCTTCCACCTTGGTCACCCTGCCCGCGCCCTCTGCCCACCGCTGGTAAAAGTCGCCCATCAGCTGGCCCGTGCTTGCGTCGTTCACCGACCACAACGACGAAATGACCGCCCTGGCGCCCTTAGATTCCGCCGTCATGCCCAGCCCGTCCACTTCTCTCCCGTTGCTTGCGTTTCCACTCATCCCCGTCTCGCAGGCAGAAAGGGTCAGCAGCGCGGTTTCGGAAAGCGACAGGTTCACGTCGTGGTGAAAGTCCTCCACAGTCAAATGATCGGCCGAGCCGCCCTTGTCGTTGGCCGCCAGCAGTAGATAACTCTTGTCCGCTTCCCCTGGGTTGTAAACGAAATGGCTTGCAATATGCACCACCGTGGGCTGCGCGCCCAACTGGTTTTCCATCGCCTTTTTGGTAAATTGCCCATTCAGCAGGATCGTCCCCGTCAGCGCCCCATTCGCCCCCTGCACTTTCGCGTCCTTCACTACGTCATCCAGCTCGCCCACCACCGCCGGCAGCGCGGGCAATCCCTCCTCATACTTCTCCGAAATCCCCATTGCCACGGTAGTGATGTTGCTCATATCCGGCGCCTCGGCCAGGTGCGCAATGCTCACGGGAGAAATCGTCGCGGTGTTGTAATTTTCCACCACGTACTGCTTCCCGTCGTACAGCGCGGCTATCGGCACGTAGCGCAACGTCCCATCCAGCGACCAGACCAGCGTCTTCGCCTCGGCCTGGTCCAGATCCGCCTTCACCGGCCCAATCAGGATCTGGTACATCTCCTGCGCCAAAGGCCTGGGATCCTGCCGTGGATGACGCAACACCTCCTGAAACGCCGCGATTTTCCTGTTCAGGTCGGCTTCCGTAATCACAGATTCGCGTACCACCGCGGGTACGTCCGCCGATCCGGTAATCACGATGATGCTGGTTCGATCCGCGCCTACCAGCGTATAGAGCGCCACCGTATGCGGCATCTTCGCAAGAATCTGCTTCAGGCTGCTGACGTTTCCCTTGACATCGCCCACCTGATCGTTTGCGCTGTTTGTTTTGCCGAACAGAACATAAAGCCGGGAGTAAAAATCGTCCAACCCCGTGCCTGCCTTCGAGAGCTGGGCCGATAACTCCTCCAACTGCTTGTCCTGCTCAGGCGTGCGCGACGTGTTCTTCTTTAACTGCGCCCACTGCTCGCCCATCGAAACAAGCGCCGCTGTGGACTTCTTATATTCCTCCTCCGCCTCGCGCTCCGCGGGAGTCAGCGTCAGCGGGCTCAGCGTGTCAGTCGCCTCCCCTCGTACGAAGTCCGAGTACTCCTGCTGCTTCACCAGATCCAGCACCTGCTCGGCCTCCGGCAATCGCCCCTGTTCAATCAGCAGGTTTGCCAGACCGCGGTAGAAGCCAACCTTTGAAACCAGAAAGCTCTTCTGCAGATCCTCGTCCAGTCCCTGGATATTGCCTCGAACCTGTTGCAACAGGTTGATCGCCTGCTTGCCGTAGAAAATGGCAAGACCCGGCTGAGACGGCTTTTGATTCCACATCAGCTGGATAAGGGTCTGCGATTCAAGAATTGGATCGGCGACGAAGGCAGCCAGCGCGAGCGCCTCGTTGTAGCAGTCCATCGCGTTCTGCCGATCCCCCAGCCTGGTGTAGATGCCGCCCAGGTTTTTCAGCGTGTTCGCCTCACCGCGGGGGTAATTCATTTTGCGAAAGATCGGCATTGCCTGGCGGTAATAATCCAGCGCTTTCTGGTTGTCCCCGAGAGCGTCGTAGATTCCGCCGATGTTGTTCAGGGCCTTAGCCTGTCCGAGACCAAAATTCAATTGGCGAAAGATTGCGAGTTCCTGATTGTAATAATCCAGCGCTTTCTGCTTGTCCCCGAGATTGAAGTAGACCATGCCAAGGTTGTTCAACCCCCAGCCTACGCTGTAACGGTTATTCAACTGGCGAAAGATTTCGAGTGCCCGGTTTTGATAATCGAGTGCTCTCTCCGTGTTCCCGAGATCGAGGTAGACCAGGCCGATGCCATTCAGCGTGTCGGCCTCGCCGCCCCGTTCCTTAAGTTCAACTTGAATAGGCAGAGCCTGGTTCAAAGACTCGAGCGCTTTTTGCTTCTCCCCAAGAGCGGAATAGACCTCCCCGATGCCGCTCAGCATCGCGGCCTCGCCACCACGGTTGCCCGCATCTCTCGTGATCTGCAGGGCCTGGCTGTAGTACTCCAGCGCCTTCCGCCTTTCCCCAAGATCGACATAGGCTTGTCCGATGGAACCCAGGGTGTTGGCTTCGCCAGCGCGGTTGCCCATCTGGCGAAAAATCGCCAGGCCCTGATTGTAGTAATCCAGTTCCTTCTCCCTCTCCCCCAGATTGGACCAGGCATCGCCGATGCTGATCAGGAGCCCGGCCTCGCGCGCGCCGTCATGCAATTCTTTTGCGATTGGCAGGGCCTGCTCGTAGCAATCGAGCGCCTTCTGCGTCTCCCCAAGAGCAAAGTAGGCAAAGCCCATGTTGTTCAGCGTCAGGGCTTCGAAAACACGCTCGCCTGCTTTTCGTTCAATCGTCAGCGCCTGGTTGAAATGCTCCAGCGCCTCCTGCTTCTCTCCCAGATTGGAATGGACGTTGCCGATCCCGATCTGCGCAGCGGCCTGGTCATGTTCGTCTCCTGAAGCCGTGGCGATATCCAGCGCCTGCTGAAAGGGCTCCAAAGCCTTCTGTTCCTGCAACTGGCCGCGGTAGCATCTCGCGATGCCGATCAGCGCCTCCGCCTGCTCGATCTCATCGTTCGCGGAGCGGGCCAGCGCCAGAGCCTGGTTGTAGTTGTCCATTGCCTTCGGAAAATCTGAAACCGCACGGTATATATATCGCCTATTTGGCTGAGGGTCTTTGCCTCGGCCTTTGCATCGCCGGATGCATGTGCCGCTTTCTGTGCGTCTGCGAGCTTATCCAACCTAGCCTGCACCACGGGCGTCAGCGGCGCCCTTGCCGCCGGAGCATCCTGCGCTGGAGAGGGCTGCGGAGGCGCTGGCGACTGCGCGACTGCGCGCCAGCCGGGGCCGTCTGGCCTGCCAGTGCAATGGGAATAACCAGGCAGCCAGCCAGAACCACCAGGAAACCAGCAATAGACGGTCGGGAGTTGGCGCAGGCGATGGGCGTACCTCCGTTACAGCAAGGCCGGAGAGGCGAGCGAGTGGACAAAGCTTATAACAGGCCAACGAGAGGAATCCACTCGAAAATCAGTGGCTTCATAGCGGCTGGAATCACTGACCGGAACGATCCGAATCAGGTGGCCTCCCGCAAATCAGACCCCCCCGGCGTATCCCCTTCCCCCAATTCCTCCGAAACCGCAACCCCGCCAACCCGTTATCCTAGGAACGACCATGCCCACCACCACTGATTTCTCCAACTCCGATCTCTCCAACTCCCGCATCGCCGTCCTCGGCGCCGGCAAAATGGGCGGCATCCTGCTTCAGGCTTTCCTCAAGCAGCAGATCCTCTCCCCCGACCGCCTCTTCGCGACTGTCGCCCACGCCGAACGCGCCGCCGCCCTCTCCTCGCAGTGGGGCATCGAAGTCTCCACCGACAATGTCGCCATAGCCGGCAAAGCCGACGTCATCCTCATCGGCGTCAAACCCTTCCAGGTCCCCGCGCTCATCGAGGAAATCCGCCCCGCCCTCACTTCCGACAAACTCCTCATCTCCTTCGCCGCCTCCGTCCGCACCGAGGCCATCGAGAAAACCGCCGTCGAAGAAGTCCCCGTAGTCCGCGCCATGCCCAACACCCCTTCAATGCTCGGCGCAGGCATCTCCGCCCTCTGCCGCGGACGCTTCGTCCAGCCCCAGCACATGGCCCTCGCCGAAAGCCTCTTCGCAGCCGTCGGCCGCACCGTCATCGTCGACGAGAAACACATGGACGCCGTCACCGGCCTCTCCGCCAGCGGCCCCGCCTTCATCTACATCATTCTCGAATCCCTCGCCGAAGCCGGCGTCAAGGTCGGCCTGCCCCGCGACATCGCGACCCTCCTCGCCGCCCAAACCACCTTCGGCGCTGCCAAAATGGTCCTCGAAACCGGCTACCATCCCGCCCTTCTCAAGGACGCGGTCACCACCCCCGCCGGCTGCACCATCGACGGCATCCTTGAACTAGAAGAAGGCGGCCTGCGCGTCACCCTCATCAAAGCCGTCATGCGCGCAACCCAGCGCGCCAAGGAATTAGCCGCTGGGTGACCGAGGTAACCTTAGAGCGCGTTAAATGTTGAGGCTAATTTGCGGATTTGCCAAGAATTTTGGTACACTTTCGGCATAGAAGTGTAGCTTGGTTGGTGTCAAGCCTCTGGGCGCATTCTCACAAAACACACCGCACCATCTTTCCACAAAACCTCTTCTTGTTGACACAAAAGGCCCCCGCCTATGGTGGGGGCCAACGACGTTATGGACGCTGATCGCTACGAATCGCTTTTCACGAAGGGTAAGGAACAGGACCGCAGAACCGCGTTCGCGCATTTCCACCCCGCTAAAGATCCTTTGACTGGGGAACTCGATTTCGATGCGCCTTTTGTGGCGATCGCCGAGAAGACTTTAGAGGGAAAGGATGCTTGGTATTTCACTCAGGCGAAATTCGAAAATCGATATCGGAGCAAGCCACCCAAGCTCCGCAATTACCTGCAATATACCTTTAGCCGTCTTAAGGACCTGGAGCATCAAGAGGCCGGTGTCTACTTCATCGAAAGCGATGATCGAAATTGGGTCTGTTTTAATTCCGGCTTGCAGGACAGGCACTCAGCGGATCTGTGCTGCATCTTCGAAAAGTACCAAGGGGCAAACACCGCGCCCGTTTCCGATTGGGTATATAAGGGGACAGAAACCGGTAGGACACAAGTATTTCGATTGCATTTCGGCCTGAGGCTCCCAAAGCTCGCATGGTTCTCCAACGATAGTCGTGACTACTATTCGATACGAATTACAGCCTGGACACGGAAGTGTTTGACCACATGTTTGATCGGGCAAAGGAGCGTGCCGGTTTTCCTCCGGATGCGACAGACGAATCTGTGAGGAACTATCTCCGAGGTGCCCTCGAAAACCTCCTCTCGAAAATCCGTCGCAATTACAAGACTGCTATACCTGTTTACTACGCGGGGGAAGGGCGGATGCAACTTCTCCTCCCATTCCACTCTTCCAACGGGACCGACATATCTTGCTTTCTTGTCGAGCGGGACGACGCTAATCGGTGCTACTCAATCAAGACAATTTTGGATATGGATCAAGCGTATTTCAACGCTCGTCTAATAACGCGACCGGACAAGGAATGGCTTAACCCTTAACGTTTTTTTTCGTTACTTTTCCATCCATTCGCAGTCTCTAGTGAAATGACCCCAGAGAGCGCGGTCTGCCCAGCGGCCGCTCCCATCATCGACACGTCGCCAGCTGTTCCAGCCCGCTCCGCCCATTTGCGCCTCGTTCCGGCAAGCGGGGCCGCACCTGTCACTCTGACTACGCCCGTCGCGGCCGCCCCCGTAGCCAACTGCCTCTTCCTGCTCTCCGAGTTCCTGCTCCTCTTCGTCGGACTCCCCCTCGCCCTCTTTTTCCGTCTCGCCAGCAGGCTTCCCCCGCTCCCCGTACTCTGGGTCGCCTCCGTCTACTGCCTCGTCATCCTCTGGCGCGATCCCACCTTCGACCGCCGCCAGCTATGGAACTCCGCCCCCCTCGCGCGGCAGATCCCACAAGTGCTCGCGCTGTTCGCTGCCGGCGTCATCGTCGTCACCGCGCTGGTTCATCAATACGCTCCCAGCCTCTTTCTGGTCCTGCCGCGCACCCAGCCGCGTTTGTGGGCGTTCATCATGGTCGGCTATCCGCTGTTCTCCGTTTATCCGTAAGGACTCATCTATCGCGCCTTCCTGTTTCATCGCTACCGCCCCCTTCTCGATCCCTTCGAGCCCCTCGTTCGCTCCTGGCTCATGATCTTCGCCAGCACCGCTACCTTCGCTCTCATGCACATCCTTTTTCACAACTGGATCGCCGTCGCCCTTACGTTCCCAGGCGGAATCATCTTTGCCCTCCGTTACTGCAACACCCGCTCGCTCTGCATCTCTTCAATCGAGCACGCCCTCTACGGCTGCTTCCTCTTCACCATCGGATTGGTCCAGTTCTTCTACGTCAGCGTCGTGTGACCGTTTCTCGGCTCCGCGCTCACCCTTGTGATCCCGATCTATTTTTCAATTGAATCTCCTCACCCACCCTGCGAGAATCCCGACGTGCAAGCGGAGTCGCAAATCGGTGCCCCCAATGTTCCGAGATTGCGCTTAGCTCGCATCGGAGATCGAGTGGCCGCAGCGATACTGGACGGCATCCTCCTTTTTCCATTCTTCTGGCTTGCAGTGAGTTGCGTCGGCGTTTGGCTCGGCTTGTACGACAACGGAAACACCTCTCTCAATGGAGGGCCAGCCATCCTTGCAATGGGGCTGTTCACCCTCTTGTTCCTTGCCTTTTACGTGGTCTCCGAAGCATGGTTCCACGGGACATTTGGCAAGCACATCATGGGCGTCGAAGTGTTCTCCACCTTGAGAACGCCGATAACCATGTCGCAGTCCATCATCCGCAATCTGTTGCGGCTCGTCGACGCCATTGGCCTGTACCTCGTCGGATTCATTGTCGCCGTGTCCTCAAAACAAAATCAGCGACTCGGAGATATTGCGGCTCAAACGATAGTCTGCGAAAGAGAAACAAGCAGACGTGGTCGTGCTCTACTCTGGGCAGGATCTTTCCTCGCCTTCGGGATAATCGCCGATTGCTTATTCGTCCACTTCGCGGGGCGCTTCAACAAGTGAGACCACACGGGCCAGTTCTTCTACGTCAGCGTGCTTTTGGGGGAACCAACCACCCGCAAACTCCCCGCCGCTTCGCCAACGACGCCGCTTAACGCGTGACCACCACGAGAACTTTAGTGACCCCAGTGTGACGAAGGTTTCTTGCGACCCGACTCCGCGCGTCGCAAAATAGCCTCCGTGCTACTCAAATTTCGCGTCAACCTTATGGAATCGACAGTGCAGGCCCTCGACCGCATCGCCGATCGAGCTGCCACTCGGCGCAAAACTGCGCCCGCCCCGCACCTCAAAACCGGCATTGAAGGCGAGCGCGTCGCGTTTTTCTGGCTCATGCGCCGCGGCTATGTCGTAGTCGCCCGAGACTGGCATTCTTCCCGCGCGCCCGGCGACCTCGACCTGATTGCATGGCAGGGGCAGACGCTCTGCTTTGTCGAGGTGAAAACGAGAACCACACGTGCCGTAGCCCCCGCCCAGATGGCCGTCGATTATCGAAAGCGCCGCGTGCTGCGGAGGCTGGCTCGCCATTACATGCGGCAGCTGCCAAACCGCGAGGTGGACACGCGCTTCGACATCTTGTCGATTTATTTCGAGAGAGACAAGCCAACCGACTTCGAGCACTTCCCCGCCGCCTTCAGCTGGGCCGAAGTGGAACAACGTTAGAGGACGCGCGAGTCTGCAGGAGCTTGATGCCGCAGAATTGTTCTCGTCCAAAAGGCCCCGTAATCGCGCTTAGCGGCCCGTCGGCGTCCGCGAGAAGTGATGATCCACTGGGCGCCCCAAAATCGTGGCCGCCGCGCCATTACTTTCGTTTGCGGTGCACGCTGTTTTCCCTTGCAATGCCTCACGCCGGCCCTCAAACTAAGAAGGAAGCGTGAATCAGGTAGGACTCGCCAACGCGAGTCTTTTTTGTTCCAGCCTCGTTCCGCCTGATGCGCCTCTGGCGTGGGGGTGGAAGTTGGCCCCAGGGCCAGCTGCACCAGTATCAGGCGCAGCCCAGATCTTTCTAACATCGAGGAGCGTCGGTTCACACCGATCATGCCGGAAGCAGACCGATTGCACCGCGTTCGGCAACCTGCAACCTGCAGCCCGTACCCTGATTCCGAATCTCCGCAGTCGCCATTGATTCACTCGCAAGCGCGAATGAATCACTCGCACACGTCACCCATCAATCGCACTCGCCAATGAGTCAATCGCGAGTGTGAAGCAACTGTCCTGGATCGAAGCGGGTAGCCTGTTGACACGCGTGAATGCATCAATCGCACGCATGAATGACGCACTCGCGCTCGCCACCTAACTGACTTGGCTTCCATCACCTGGACCTGCTAACGAATTCGCCAAGTCGCTAAGTTGCTGAAAACAAATCACCATCAAATTTCAAACTCTCGTCGAATCGCGATCAAGGCAGCGAAAACGCGATGAACATACCGCCAGTTGGAGATTTAGGATCGCGCCCGCCGCTGGCAGCAATGACGATAAATTGCTTCCCATCGATGGAATAGGTAGCGGGCGTGGCCAGACCCGCGAACGGGAGTTCGGTCTCCCAAAGCACCCGACCTGTGTGACTGTCAAAGGCGCGAAATCTGTGGTCGTAAACGGTAGCCGCGATGAAAACAAGGCCGCCTGCGGTAACGATGGGGCCGCCATAGTTTTCAGAGCCGGTGTCTCGCAGACCGTTAGCAGCCAGTGCCGGATATTCGCCGAGAGGGATCTTCCAGAGATATTCGCCGGTGTTGAGGTCGATCGCGCTGAGGGTTCCCCAAGGCGGAGCAATGGCGGGATACCCATCAGGATCGAGGAATTTGCGGTATCCCGTGAATCCGTACTGGATCTCCGGGCCGCCGGGCATCGTGCCAGCCGCGTGTTCTGAACCCGGCGCACCGGCGGTTTTGAGGTAATTGAGGAGCAAGCCGACTTTGGCGTCGTCGAGATTGGGCAACGCGGGCATGCGGCCCCTTCCGTGAAAGATGACGTCGACGATCTGCGCATCTGTGAGTCGTTGGTTGACGGCAACAAGCGACGGGAAGGCGGGAGGCGATCCGGCGCGATCGGCTCCGTGACAAATGGCGCATTGCGACTGGTAGAGTTTCGCGCCCGGCCCGGCGTTGGGATTATCGGCGATTAAGCCACCTGTCCAGGCCATTTCGTTCGCGTTGACGTAAAGCACGCCTGTCGCGGGATCGATAGCGGGCCCACCCCACTCAGCGCCGCCATCGAAGCCGGGAAAGATGATCGTCTGGCGATCGACGCCGAAAGGGATGAACTGGCCGTCGCTGCGAAAGGTGCGGAATGTCTGGAGAGCCCAGTCATGGGCCGACGCGCTGCGGGTGGTCAGCATATCTTCCGTCAGGCGTTGGCGCGCGTAGGGCGCGGGCGCGGTGGGCATGGGCTGCGTGAGTGAAGTCTTTTCGCCGGGAACATCGCTCGGCGGATAAGCGTGTTCTTCGATGGGGAAAAGTGGCGTGCCTGTGACGCGGTCGAAGAGGTAGACGATGCCCTGCTTGGTGGTCTGCGCCACAGCATCGACGCGGTGGCCACTGTGATTGACGGTAACCAGCGCGGGAGGCGCGGGGAAATCGCGATCCCAAATGTCGTGATGGACACCCTGAAAATGCCAGAGGCGCTCGCCGGTGCTCGCATCGAGGGCGAGGAGGGTGTCGGCGAAGAGATCGTTGCCGATGCGGTCCCCTCCGTAGAAATCGAAAACCGCGCTGCCGGTGGGAACGTAGAGGATGCCGCGCTGGGCGTCGAGAGTCATGCCAGCCCAGTTGTTCGCCGCGCCTGCGTCCTTCCAGGCATCGGGCGGCCAGCTGTCGTAGCCGAATTCGCCGGGATGCGGGATGGTGTGGAAGCTCCACCGCAACGCGCCAGTGCGGACATCGAAGGCTCGGATATCGCCAGGCGGCGCGGGGTGAGTCTCAGGATTGCGGCCACCGACGACGATGAGGTCCTTGTAAACGAGGCCGGGGGTCGTGAGGGCGATGGAGCGCTGTGTGTAGTCGCCCCGCAGATCCTTGCGAAGATCGATTCTGCCATTTTCGGCAAAGTCAGGGATGGGTTTACCGGTGGCGGGGTCAAGAGCGTACAGGTAATTCAGGATCCCGGCGAAGATGCGGGCATGGGCGCCATCGGTCCAGTAAGAGAGGCCGCGAGAAGGTTGGCCGTTTTTGAAGCCGGGATCGAAGGTCCAGATCTGCTTGCCGGTAGCCGCATCGAGGGCAATGATTTTGCCGGTAAATGTGCAGGCGTACAGCACGCGGCCAACGATGAGGGGGTTGGTTTCGAGATTGCCCTTTTCGCCCGTGTCGAACTGCCACGCAATTTTGAGCTGGGCCACGTTGGTGCGATCGATCTGCGCAAGCGGTGAGTAGTGGTCGCCGTCGATCCCACCGTTGTAAACGGGCCAGTCGCGGTCTGGTCCCGGTGGTGCGCCAGAAGACTGGTTGGCGGGGCGGGCGTCTTGATGAGCCGCCGGGCTGGCTCCGATGGCGGAAAAGAGAACCGCTGCGACGAACGCCGCAAGAAAGCAATCGCTGAGATCCAAGGACGCTTCTCCCGTGGCTGGACCCAATGTATGATTCCGGCCATGTTACCGGAATCTGGGCGCGGTGATGAGCGCTCCTTATAAACTTCGTGACGAACAGTTTGTTCTTCAAAAACACATATCCCATGCCCATCAAGACAATCATCGAGCCGTTTCGCATCAAGAGTATCGAGCCCATTCACTGGAACACGCGCGCGCAACGCGAGAAGCTGCTGGCGGCCGCTTACTACAACATGTTTCTGCTCCATGCCGACGATGTGTTGATCGACCTGCTCACGGATTCAGGGACGGGCGCTATGTCTACGCATCAGTGGGCCGCAATTATGGAAGGCGACGAGAGCTATGCGGGAAGCCGGAGTTTCGATCGCTTCCGCGATTCGATTCAGAGCATCTTTGGCTACAAGCACGTGATCCCCACGCATCAGGGGCGGGCAGCGGAGCGGATCTTGTTTGGCGTCTCGTGTAAGAAAGGCGATGTTGTGCCGAACAACACACATTTCGATACGACGCGCGCGAACGTGGAGTTTATCGGCGCCGAGGCGGTGGATTTGCTGACGGCGGAGGGGCGACAGCCGAGTGCGGCCGCGCCGTTTAAGGGGAACATGGATGTAGCAGCATTAGAAGCCCTGATCGGCAGCGTGGGACGCGAGCGGATTCCATTAGTCATGCTCACGGTTACGAATAATTCAGGCGGTGGGCAGCCGGTTTCGATGGAAAACGTGCGCGCGGTGAAAGCGGTTTGCCAACGGTATGGCATTCCACTGTATTTCGACGCGTGCCGGTTTGCGGAAAATGCGTGGTTCATCAAGCTGCGCGAAAATGGATATGAAGACAAGACGCCAAAGGAAATCGCGCAAGAGATGTTCCGGTACGGAGATGGGTGCACCATGTCCGCGAAGAAGGACGGCATGGCAAATATCGGCGGGTTTCTGTGCACCAACGACGACAAGCTGGCACAACAGGAGAAGGACCTGCTGATTCTGACGGAAGGTTACCCGACGTACGGCGGACTCGCCGGGCGGGACCTCGAAGCGATCGCCGTGGGCGTGCAGGAGGCGCTTGAGGAGGATTACCTGCGGTATCGGATCGCGTCGACAGCGTATTTGGGGAACCACATTGCGGCGGAGGGCGTGCCGATTGTGCAGCCGCCAGGCGGCCATGCGATCTATATCGACGCACGTGCGTTTCTCCCGCACGTTCCGCCGGACCAGTTTCCGGGCGTGGCGCTGGCGTGCGAGTTGTATCTCGAAGGCGGCGTCCGTTCGGTGGAGATTGGCACGCTGATGTTCGCGGGATCGGCGCAGATGGACCTCGTGAGGCTGGCGATTCCGCGTCGCGTGTACACGCAGAGCCACATCGACTATCTGGTCGAGGTGATTCTGGAGGTTTGGCGGAAGCGGGAGGGGATTCGGGGCATGCGGCTGACTTTTGAAGCTCCGTTTTTGCGGCACTTTACGGCACAGTTGGAGCCGGTGGGGTAACACCGCTCGATCCCCGATTAGCGGTTGCTGGAAAGAGGCCGCTAAACATTTTTCACAATGTACGAAGGTTTTCGTTTGACAAGTACGAAGAGGTTCGTATATTGTGGCCAACATGAAACGAACTCGGCATCAATTGCCCCGGCCAAGCGAAGGAGAACTGGAGTTGCTGCGCATCCTGTGGGAGCGAGGTCCTTCCACGGTGCGCGATCTGCACGAGGAGATCGCCAATCGGCGAAACGTGGGATACACCTCGGTGCTGAAGCTGCTGCAGATCATGACGGAGAAGGGGCTGGTGGAACGCGAGGAGTCGGGGAAGGCCCACATCTATCATCCCGCTGCGACCCAGCATGAGACGCAGGATCAGCTGGTGCGGGATATGAGCGAGCGGTTGTTTGCCGGCTCGGCCGCTCAGCTGGCGATGCGGGCGCTGGCGATGGAGCCGGTGAACGACGAGGAACTCGAAGAGCTTCGCAATCTAATCGAGCGAAAGAGGCAACGGCAATGACACATCATTGGGAAGCCCTGGGATGGACGCTGGTTCATTTTCTCTGGCTGGGCGCGGCGATTGCGCTCGTCTACAGGATCGTCGATACGGCCCTGGCGCGGCGCAGCGCGAGCGCTCGCTATGTGCTGGCCTTGGGCGCGCTGATGAGCATGCTGGTGGTTTCAGCAGCGACTCTGGTACATGAAGAAGACGCCTACCAGGCTGCGGGGCCGATCGCAGGCAGCGGAGGGGCAGGTGTGGCGAGCACGGTTGTGCCGACGGCACAGGCTTTCGAGATCTCGCTTGTCGACGGTGGCGCCGTAGGGCGACACGCGGAGGGTTTCCCTGGCAGATTCACGATCACCGCTCTCATGCCTTATCTGGACGGAGTTTGGCTGGCTGGGGTTCTGTTGCTGTGGGTGCGGGCGCTGGGTGGGTGGTGGCTGATCCGGCGGATGCGGCTGAGCCGCCTGGAGCAGGGACCGCACACGCTGCTGCTGCGGCTGGATGCTCTGCGGCGGCAGATGGGGATTCGGCGGTTCGTCGATTTGCGGCTGTCGAGCCGGATTACGAATCCGCTGACGGCGGGCGTGTTGCGTCCGTGGATTCTGTTGCCGGTGACGGCTTTGACGAGCCTGAGCGCGGAGCAGATCGAGGTGATTCTCTCGCACGAACTGGCGCATATCCGGCGCGCGGATTATTTCTGGAATCTTTTGCAGACAATGGTGGAGACGCTGTTCTTTTTCCATCCCGCGGTTTGGTGGATCAGCCGCCGGGTGCGCGAAGAGCGGGAGCTGTGCTGCGACGACATTGCGGTGAGGAGATGCTCCGACCCGACGGTGTATGCGGCGGCGCTGGTGCGGCTCGAAGAGGAGCGGAGGAACCGGCTGCACCTGGCGATGGCGCTCGATGGCCATCAGTCACGGGCGGGATTGCGTGCGCGAGTGCTGCGGATTCTGGGAGACACGGAAGAGAGGCCGCGCCGTCTGAGGCCGGTTTCGTTTGCGGGAATTGCGGTGGCTCTCATTGTGTTTCTGTGCCCGCTGCCGAAGGTATTTGCGAGTTTTCGCGAGGTGCCCAGGGTTGCGACGGCGATTGCACCGGCGGTGCGGAAGGCGATGCATCCGATGCTGCAGAGCGCCGAGCCGGAACCAGCACCCGCTGCTGCGCCGAAAACAAAGCCGAGCCCGGACGTTGCGATGACAGGCCAGGAGAACGCGACCAGCGAACCGGCTCAAAACGCCGACGCGAAGGAATCCGGACACTCGGATTACATCGACGAGATGAAGGCAGCGGGGTACGACGTCGATCTGGACAAATACATCGCGATGAAGGTTCAGGGCGTTACGCCAGCGTATGCCGCGGAGATGGCAAAGATCGCCGGCGGAAAGCTGTCGGCCGACAATCTGATCGCGATGAAGGTGCAGGACGTCACGCCGGAGTACATCCAGAAGATGCGAGCCGCGGGGTATGACGTCGAAGTGAACAAGTACATCGCGATGAAGATCCAGGACGTGACACCGGACTATGCCGCGGACATAGCGAAGATAGCCGGCGAAAAATTGTCGGCTGACAATCTGATCGCGATGAAGATCCAGGATGTAACGCCGGAGTATATCGAGAAGATGCGGTCAGCGGGGTATGAAGCAGGTCCCGACAAATACATATCGATGAAGATCCAGGGCATCACGCCCGAATACGCGGAAGCGATGGCGAAGGTCGGCTTCGGCAAGCCTGATGTCGGGCAGCTAATTGCGCTGAAGGTGCAGGACGTGACGCCGGAGTACGCGGCGCAACTGCACTCGGAGGGAATCGAGGCAACCAGCCTGGGAGATCTGATCTCGTATCGCATCTTCAATATCACTCCTGACTTCGTGAAGGATATGAAGGCGGCGGGGTTCGAATCGATCCCGGCGAAGAAGCTGGTGGCGCTGCGGGTGCAGGGAGTGACGCCGGAGTTCGCAAAGAGTGTGAGGGCGCAGTTCCCCGACGCGACGCTGGACGATCTGATTCAGATGCGCATCTTCAACATCGACGCAAACTTCATCGCGTCCGCACAGCGGCACGGGTTTGCGCC
Organism: Acidobacterium sp.; assembly: GCA_003167515.1. Taxonomy (GTDB): domain Bacteria; phylum Acidobacteriota; class Terriglobia; order Terriglobales; family Acidobacteriaceae; genus Palsa-343. The sequence goes on from PMSS01000166.1 coordinate 15,010, forward strand.
GCTGACGATTCACAAGCTGGTGAAGCTGCGCATTTCGGGGATTCTCGACGACGGCNNGCAGAAGGAGAGCAGACCATGACGGTGCGAGCGGCTTTTCTGACAACGCTGCTGTTCGCGAGCGTGGCATACCTGCATTCGTCTGAGGACCAGCTGAGCACTCTGCACGGGCACTGCAGCGTTGCACCTGCAACCAAGGCAGACAGGGTGCGGGTGGAACTGGAGGATGGCGAGTGCGGCAGCGATCGCGATCACTGCCACAATCATGACGACGATGAGATGCCGTTGAGCAACTTTACCGGACTGACGCTGGCGGATTTCGAACACGAGGGCGCGCATATCGATGCCGTGATTGGCGCTGAAGCCGGCAGGATTACCTGCTCGGGTGTGGTGCACGCGCTTACGCTCGACGGCGAATTCACCTTTGAACCGAGCGCGGCGTTTGTCGAGCGGATGCGGCAGATCGGCTTCACGGGCTATAGTTCGCAGTTACTCGAGGCTTACGCACTCTTCCACATCGAGGTCTCGTGGGTTCAGGATTTGGAGTCCGCGGGCGTAACGGAGATGAGCGCGGAAAACATCCTTCCGCTGCGCATCTTTAAAGTGGATGCGGGGTACGTGCGGGAGATGTCGGCGCTTGGCTTCCCTCACCTTTCGGCGGGGAAACTGATTGCGTTTAAGGTCCAGGGAGTGAATCCGGAGGAAGTGAAGCAGTATCGCGCACTCGGGTACGAGCCCACTGAAGACGAGCTGATCCAGATGCGCATCTTCAAGGTCACGCCGGACTTCATCCAGCGGATGGAAGCTCGAGGACTGGGGAAACTGACAATCGCCAAGCTGGTGCAAGTACGGATTTTCAATCTGGCGGATTGAGGCGACAGTAAACGGAAAGGGCAGGTCCCGCGAGTCGCGGGCCTGCCCTTTGGTTTGCGTAGACTGACGACTTACTTGGCGGCGACCGCGACTTCCTTTTTCGCCCCAGCCTGCTCCTTTAGGGCGGAGGCTTTGTCGGTCGCCTCCCAGGTGAAGTCGGGTTCGCTGGTGCGTCCGAAGTGTCCGTAGGCGGCCGTCTTGCGATAGATGGGCCGGCGCAGATTCAGGCTCTCGATGATTCCCTTCGGGGTGAGCGAAAAGTTCTTGCGGACCAGCGCGACCAGATCGGGTTCAGAGATGGTTCCGGTTCCGAAGGTGTCGACGCGCACGCTGACCGGCTCGGCTACGCCGATGGCGTAGGCCAGCTGGACTTCGCAGCGCTCGGCCAGGCCGGCGGCAACAATGTTCTTGGCAATGTAGCGGGCAAGATACGCGGCGGAGCGGTCGACCTTGGTCGGGTCCTTACCCGAAAAGGCGCCGCCACCGTGACGTCCCATCCCGCCGTAGGTATCGACGATGATTTTGCGGCCGGTAAGGCCAGTGTCGCCCATGGGTCCGCCGATGACGAAGCGTCCAGTGGGATTGATGTGGTACTTGGTGTTCTCGTCGAGCAGCTCGGCAGGCAGCACAGCCTGGNNTTGCCGTCGGGCCGAAGGTAGGGAAGCTTGCCGTTCTTGCGAACCTCAGCCAGGCGGCGAGTGAGCTTGTGGGCGAGCGAAATGGGCGTGGGCATCAGCTCCGGCGTCTCGTTGGTTGCGTAACCGAACATCATGCCCTGGTCGCCGGCGCCACCGGTGTCGACACCCATGGCAAT
>PMSS01000253.1 GCA_003167515.1 Acidobacterium sp.
TCTCGGTGGATCGGCCGGTGAATGTGCTGATGGGGCTAAGTGGACTTGAGCTAAATATGGACGAGCTGTCGGAGATGGGCGTGAAGCGGGTGAGTGTGGGCAGCGCGCTGAGCCGGGCGGCGCTGGGGACGTTTTTGAGTGCGGCGAAGGAGATGCGCGGGCGGGGGACGTTCAAGTTCACGAAGAGGGCAGCGAGTTCGCAGGGGATTGAAGAGATGTTCGGGGCGGGCTGATTCAGGACGGGCCGACGATCGGGGCGCGATGAAGAAGATCGGGATTGTGGGCGGGTTGGGGTGGCGCTCGACGGTCGAATACTACTCGGAAATTTGCCGGCGCGCGGATGAGTGGCATGCGGAGAGGAAGTTAACGGGGGTGCCGTCGACTCCGGAGATCGTCATCGAGTCGCTGGACGTAGCCAGGAGTGTTGCGCTGCATGGCCGCGACGGATACGAGGAGTCATGGCAGGGGTTCGACGACTATCACCGGGCGGCATTTCGGCGCCTGGAAGTGGCGGGCGCCGATGTGGCGGTGATGGCCAGCAACACGCCGCACCATCGCTTTGACGAAATTGTGTGCGGCCTGGGCATGCAAACGATCAGCCTTCTGGATGCAGCCGCCGGAGAGTGCGCGCGCATTGGAGCGCGGCGGGTGCTGATTCTGGGGTGGGCGCTGACGATGAGGTCGCGGAAATTCCGCGAAGCTTTTAAGAAGCACGGGGTCGAGCTGTCGGGGCCGAAGGATGCGGCGGCGCGGGAGAAGACGATCGAGTTAATTGCAGAGTTGCAGCGCGGCAGGGAAAAGGGGGCTGCTGTGCGGCTGGGCAGAATCGTGAGGGCGAGCTGGGGGTTTCAGGAAGATCCGGTGGTATGCCTAGCGTGCACACAGCTGCGGCTGACATTTCCGGCGTTCACGGCGAAACCTTCGTTCAAGTATGGCGGGGTGATATACGTGAACACGGCGGCTGCGCATATCGCCGAGGTGTTGAAGTTTGTGGGGATCGAGCCCGGAGCGGAGCATCGCAGGGGGGCGCGCGAGGAGGTGCTGTTGGGCGCTGGTTCGGGGATCGGGCAGAGAGCCGTCCGGAGATCGGAACGAGCAACGAGTCGGACTGGAAGGGCAGCAGGCCCGGCGTGAGGCGGAACCGCGTGGGGCTGGGCTTTGTTGGTTAGAAGACGTTCACAGGAATGAGGCAAAGGGGAGGAGCGGCGCGATGTGGCGCGGGCTTCTCCCACAGATCGAATCAGTGGTGGGCTGCGCCTCCGCCCGCGCTTGCGCCGGCGCTGCTTGTGCCACCGCCGCCACCACCAGCGTGGCCGCCGCCTCCGCTGCTGGCTCCGCCGCCACTGCTGACGGAGCCGTGGCTGGCGCCGCTGCTGCCGGAGGAGAAGCTTCCGTGGCTTGAGGTTGCGGCTCCGCTGTAGTGATACGAGCTGAAGCTGGAGGATGCGCCGAAGGTGCGGGCTCCCACGATGGCCGGCGTGTAGCCGTTGCGGAAGGCAGACTCACCGAGTGAGCGGGAGGCGGAAGGCCCCATCTCCGGATGAATCCGAACGAGGGCGGCGGTGAAGCTCTCGCCCATGGGACCGCGCTGGAGGGGGTGGATGCCGGCATCGAGGGGAGCAATGGTGCGACCTTCGAAGGTCAGGGGGCGAGGCTCAGGCTTGACTCCATTCTCGAAGTGGAAGGGAGCAGAGAACTGGGAACCGCGGTTGACGGCGATGAGAGACTGTTCGGCAGGACGTGGAGAACCGGGGTTGTGGATCGGCCCCCCGCGCGGACGTAGCGGAGGAATGTAGCCTTTGGGGACGCGCCATACGGTGGCGTAGGGATACCAGCCGGCACCGTAGAAGCCATAGCCGCAGTTGCCGGGAACCCAGATCCAGCCCCAGCCATCGAGGAAGTCCCAGGCGCCGCAGTGGTAGGGCCACCAGCCCCACGGATAGCCGGAGATCCAGGTGTATCCGACGCCGGAATAAAGCCCCCATGCGCCGTTGCCGAAGGGATCCCAGCCGGCACCGACGCCGGAAGGCGACCAGACCTGGCCATAGCCGGGGAGGTTGTACCAGTTGCCGTAATAGTCGAGGTCGTTCCAGGCGGGATTGTCGGGGTTGCCGGAGCTGGCGCGAGCGGTGGTTTGGTTGACTTCGAGCTGGGAAAGCGCCTGATCGCGGTCGGAGTTCCACTGATCCCAGGAGTCGGCGGCGATGCTTTGGGCGACGGTGAATTCGCCGGGCTGCTGGGGGTCGGTCTGGAAGGTCTGACTGGGATGAACGTCGAGGGACAAGCCCTGACCGTCATCGACGTGGACGGCGCCGTGCATGACGGCGAGTTGGGAGGGCGCGGTGTCGAGGGCGACGCGGAAGACGGCGTTCTGAACAGGGGTCGCGGAATTTGCGCCGAAGTGGACGCTGTACTGGCCGCCGCGGCCGTTGAGCTCGTAGTAGCTGAGGCCGGTGAGGGCGTCGATCTGGGTGACGGTGCTGCCGTCGGCGTTGCGGCGGAGCTGGGTGAGGCGGATGGAGCTGTCTGGGGTGACGCGGGCGACGCTGCCGTCTTCAAACTCGATTTCGAGGCGGCCGTTGTCGCCGGTGACGAGGCGCATGCCTTCGACGGCGGGCATGTTGGGTTCAGCCTGATCGAAGGCGACCTGATCGCCCTGAAGGATCTGGACCTTGCCTTCGACGTCGCTGAGGCGGACGGCGCGGACCTGGCTTTGGCCCTGGCTGTCGGGGGCGGTGGTCGCGGGCGGGATGTCGGGCGGGGGGGCGGGAGGGGTGGTGTCCTGGGCGCGGGCGGCGGCGGCGGTGAAAAGAGCTACGGCGGCAAGCGACAAGGTGAAATGAGAGAGAGAACTGGAACGGAGGGACGGAAACAGAGAGCGGCGCCCCATGACGGCACCTCCTTGGGTGGCCCAGCAACAGCGGCCCCAGAACCATCTGCACTTTAATAAACGGAAAAGGGGCACATTTAGTTTCGACTTATTTTCGCATGTTGGGCGAGCGGGAGGTGGAGTATTTCGGCTCGGGGCTCGCCGCAGTGCCAATACTCAGACGGAATCCGGCCAGGGCTTCGGGGAGCTGCCCGCGCAAGCGAAAATCGGGCTTGAACGGGCCGACGGCCCACGTGACCGGGAGCAGTGCGCCAGGGCCCTCTGGCCGGAAAAGCCGCTGAGGCCTGACGCAACGCAATAGTAATCGCCCTGTTGAGCAATACAGATCAGTAATCAGGATTGGCGGGGGGCATGATGTTTTTACCCACCAATGTTGAGTTCGTGATCTGGAGAGGTGCACCATGCAAGACACCCGGGCAAAGCTCCTAATCGTAGATGATGAAGCGCAGATTCGGACGGCTCTGTCGGCCATTCTGGATGAATTTGGGTACAGCGTGCGGACTGCCGACGACGGCTTTTCCGCATTGGCGGCGATTCGGCGCGAGGTACCGGAGGTCATCGTCTCGGATCTCAATATGCCGTGCATGTCGGGCTTTGAATTGCTGTCGGTGGTGCGTCGCCGGTTTCCCGCGATCCGGGCGATTGCGATGAGCGGGTCCTATTCAGGTGACACTGTGCCGCCTGGCGTTGCCGCCGACGCATTCTATGAAAAGGGGACCCATCCCGGCCTGCTGTTCCGGATCGTGAAAGGTATGACGCTGTCCCCACGGCTGTCGATTTTGGATCGCCCCAGCACATTGGCGCCGATGTGGATTGCGCGCAACGGGCACGACCCTGCAGGAGAACCTTTCGTTATGGTCACGTGCACGGAGTGCCTGAGGACCTTCCCAGAGGTTCTCGGCAAAAGCCTTGATGGGGTTCACGAAGCGGAGTGCGTCCACTGCTCGAGCCGGATTCACTATGCCATTGTTCAGCCGCTGGGTTCAGCGCAACCGGTAGATTCTGCGCCACGGCATGTTTTTCAGGGGAAGCCCGGGGTGGGGTCGCACACTGCTCTCGGCGCGCCAAATCTCAGCTTCTAAAACGGGGATGGGGTCGCCGCACCGATGGCGAATGGCCTTGCCAACCGCGAGCATGACGCAGACCTGCCGACGGAATAAGAGCCTGGCAGCTGGCCCACCGTGGTCCAGCTAGTGCGCAATTGGGTAAAGTAATGTGCGTCTACGCGAATAACAATAAAATGTCTCCTGGAAGGTCGCGGATCGAGATACAGCGATCCGCATGGTGAATCATGGCCGCGGATAGTGTTGTTGCCCTTGCGTCACCCGGGACGCCCACATCGCCGCTTCAGAATGCCGCGCCGATCGGACTTACCAGCGGCGAGGCAAAGAGCCGTCTTGAAAAGGACGGCCCGAATGCGATGCCGGACACATCTGCGCATCCGCTTCGCAATGCGTTGACTAAATTTTGGGCACCTGTTCCCTGGTTGCTCGAAGCCGCTATTGTGCTGCAGGTGTTTCTGCATAAGGATCTCGAGGCTGCCGTGATTGCGGGCCTGCTGGTCTTCAACGCAGCCCTGGCGTGGTTCCAGGAAGGCCGGGCTCAGGCGACTCTCGCTGCCTTGAAATCGCGTCTGGCCCTGAACGCTTCGGTCCGCCGCGATGGAGCCTGGAAGACGCTGCCGGCTGACGAGCTGGTTCGTGGCGACGTAGTGAAGCTCTCGCTCGGCGGCGTAGTTGCCGCGGATGTGCATCTCGTCGATGGGTCAGTGCTGCTCGATCAATCGATGCTGACGGGGGAATCTCTGCCTATCGAAGCTGGCGCAGGATTCGATACCTATGCCGGGGCGCTGGTTCGGCGTGGGGAGGCAACCGCCGAAGTAACAGCTACCGGCGTTCATACTAAGTTCGGCCGCACCGCGGAACTTGTCCGCACGGCGCACGTTGTCAGTTCCCAGCAGAAGGCAGTGCTGCGAATTGTCCGGAACCTTGCGATCTTCAACGGCGGAGTGATTCTGCTGATCGGGGCGTATGCATGGCTTCATGCGATGCCGTGGAGCGAGATCGTTCCGCTGTTACTTACCTCGGTCCTGGCGTCAGTTCCGGTAGCATTGCCGGCGACCTTCACCCTGGCCGCCGCGCTGGGGGCGCGCGCTCTGGCTAAGTTGGGCGTACTTCCTACTCGACTTACTGCGGTCGATGAGGCGGCAACCATCGATGTCCTTTGTTCGGATAAGACGGGGACGCTGACCTGCAACCAGCTTTCGGTTACCAGCGTCCGTCCCATGCCGGGCTTCGATGAAGCTCACGTTCTCGGAATGGCGGCGCTGGCGAGTTCCGATGGAGGCCAGGACTCAGTGGATGCAGCTATCCGATCCGCGGCTCTGCTTAAGCCTGTATCAGGTTTGCCGAAGCTCAGCAGGTTTGTTCCATTCGACCCGGGTAAGAAAATCTCCGAGGCAACAGCGACCGATGCGAAGGGCGAGCAGCAGAGCATCGTCAAAGGAGCCTTTACTGCTGTCGCAGGCATGACCGCACCTGCGCCCGCTGCGGCTGGGATTGCCGATGAGCTTGAAAAGCAGGGCTTCCGCGTTTTGGCGGTAGCCGCGGGACCGCCGGCACGCACGCAGCTGATTGGGTTCATCGCACTCAGCGACCCGCCTCGCACTGACTCCGCCTCACTCATCTCCGAGTTGAAAGGTCTTGGCGTGCGCACCGTCATGGTGACGGGCGATGCGCCGGCGACGGCGGAGATCGTTGCCCATGCCGTTGGACTGGACGGTGCTGTCTGCCCCACTGGGCCACTACCTGGCGGGGTCAAGCCGGAGGATTTCGCTGTGTTCGCGAGCATTCTTCCCGAGGGGAAGTACGATCTCGTCAAAGCGTTTCAGAAGAGCGGTCATACGGTGGGTATGTGTGGCGATGGCGCGAACGATGCGCCTGCCCTTCGCCAGGCACAGATAGGGATTGCGGTCTCGACAGCGACGGATGTGGCTAAGTCGGCAGCCGGGGTTGTGCTGACGGAGGCCGGACTCGGCGGCATTGTGGCTGCCGTAAAAGAGGGTCGAGTTACCTTTCAGCGGATTCTCACTTACACACTCAACTCTGTTCTGAAGAAGATAGTGCAGGTGCTGCTTCTGGCAATCGGGCTGGTCATGACCGGCCATGCTGTATTGACTCCCATGCTGATGGTGATTGTGATGATCACGGGCGACTTTCTGGCTATGTCGCTGACCACGGACAGAGTGCGCCCATCGGAGAAGCCGAATGCCTGGCAAATTGGCAGGATCACAAGTGCCGGCGTGATTCTTGGACTTTTTTTCCTTGTGTTCGCTACAACAGTTCTGGCTTTCGGTAAATTCGAGTTACGACTTGGAACGGTGGCGCTGCAAACGCTGTCTGTGGTTGCGATCGTATTTGGCAGCCAGGCGACCATCTACGCCATTCGGGAACGTCGCCACTTATGGGGCCTGCGTCCGACGATATGGCTGGTGATGTCGTCGATCGCCGACATCCTGATTATCGCCACGCTGGCGGTTCGGGGCATTGCGATGGCGCCATTGCCGCTCGCTGTGGTCGCTTCTGAATTTGGGGCGGCTGTTCTCTTTTGGCTGGCGCTGGACGCGATTAAAATCCCCGTGTTTGCCCGCCTTGGCATCTCGTAGGGAACTTGAATGGACCCCGCAAGGGGTGCGGGTTAGCGGGAATTCACGTTGTAAATGGTGTCGTGGGAAGGCACGAGAGCCCCGACGATCGCGCCACCTAAGCCTCCGATCACGGCTCCGACTGCGGCGCCGGTTCCTCTGCCGCCGAGGAATCCGCCGGACTCCCACGCCCCCGCAGTAATACCGGCTCCGGCACCGGCGCCGACTCCGGCCCCAATGAGGGTGTTGCGCAAACGGTGTCTGTTTCTCATGAGTTTCACGATGCGGACGTCCTGCTTTTGAAGGGTCCGATCGCCTGTGGTATCCGTGAACCGGATTGCTGTGCCGGAGACGCTCGTGAATAAACCGGAATGTTTCTTCGAGCTAATTTCGACGACCTGAATTTTCTGGCCGGGCTGCAGCGAGTTTAAGTTCTCCCAGGATGGGGGATGTGTTTGAGCGAACGAAGCGCAGGACGTCGCGAGGAAGCAGATCAGGGGCAAGATTTTTCGCATTCGTGGACGTATTCCCTCATGATGGCGGCAAGGTTATCACGAGTGAAAAGCCGTCTCGGCCCCGGCGGCTCGAGACCTGCAGCTAATCAAGAACGACCCGACACCGCTGATGCGAACAACGACCGCTCAGGCCATAGCCGGACCGCTTCCGGTGAGCGGTCCCAGCTTCGTCACAACCAGGACCTCCAGAAGCGTGGCGGTCTGACGAACGTTTCCTGAAATAGTAATGAGTGCCTCTGAGACGAAGGGGTGCTCATCCGCCAGCACGTCGAGAGTGTCGCTTACATGATGGAGTTTCTGAGCTTCGTGCAGAATCGCATCCGAACGCATTGCATACCCGATTTCCCGAGAGCTCTAAGGAGAGGAGAACTTCAGGTGGGCTGACTTAGTTCAGGAAGCCTGAAAGAGGGTTTCGCGGGTCGTTCTTCAAAGTCGAACTTCCCCCATGAATGCTATTGGTGCGATCATACAGCACGGTCGTAAGATTCGTATTGCGATTCGTAACCGGCCTTCCAAGCCGCGGCCTTCCCGATGAGAGTGGACGGCTGATCGGAGAGTTCTTCAGGCTCTTGCCCCTGTTTTCGGGCAGCAGGAAGATGGCGACGATCAGTCCCAGGACACTGACGCGCAATATGGTGGCCGCGAGCCGAAGCTGCCGCAAGCCGCTCTACCGAAAAGCTCCAAACAGATAGCAAACGAGCAGGATCACCAGCACGGTGCCGAGTCCTATGCCCCCGCCACCGCGATAGCCCCAGCGGTTATAACCGAAATATCCACCGCCAAGTCCGAAAACCAGCACCAGAACGATAATTAGCAGGATCATTGCAGTCTCCTTTCACTCCCTGAGCGTTGAATGCCGGCGGCGCGGGGAGGGTGGGGTTGGGGAGGTCTCCCCGCCCGGCCAGGGCACTCAACACATCGAGTATGGAACAGGCGGGCTTCCCAAAGCTGGTCAGAAAGGCTCATCTGGCCGCATAAGCGAGCGAATTTATCCCCAAGAAACGGGCAGGAATGGGGCGCCCACACGAATTGCAGACGGCTAATTGGGTTTTTGCGGGGTTTCGCAGCGGCTGAGGAGGGCGAGGGCGCGTTTGCGGGCTCGGTCCATGACGCGCTGGTCTTCGGCGATGGCGTGGAGCTGGCCGGCGATGTTGGGGAGGTCGGCGGCGCGGCGGTCTTTGACGGCGTCCTGGAGGGATTCGAGCTCGGCATCGAGACCGAGGCGGTCG
>PMSS01000071.1 GCA_003167515.1 Acidobacterium sp.
CCATGGGCTGTACCTGCGGAGCGGGTCCTCCGGGCGGCACGGAGTATTGCGGCGGCTGGTTTGGATCCTGCGGCGGCGCACCAGGCTGCTGACCCTGATCTGGCGGCGGCGCGGAACCGCGGGGCGGCGTGTAATGCGGGCGGGCCGTGAGCTTGAAGTCGTCGCGGATCACATAAAAATTCTGCTCGGGCAGATCGGCTTCGAGCAGGGCTCCTTCGCTCGTGTAGTAGAGCTCGACCGTGATGCCATTCTGTTCGCTCACAACCACGCTGGTGTGGTGCGCGTCCACGGGCTGGCCGTGGAAGGTGGCATGCACGTCCGGTTTCGCCGTGTACTGGGCGGGCACCAGGAGGCCATTCTCCTTGGGGATGACGATCCAGGTGGTGGAGGGATTTTCGATCGCGAAGTGCGCCATCTCGACATAGGCGGCTGGGTCGAGGTCGGGGAGCAGGACCGTGTGCTGATGGCGGTCGAAGCTGTTGGTGGTCTTCTTTCCGCTGGCGTCGATGTTGACCTGGTACTGGCGGCCAGTGGGATCGGATGCGAGATTGAAGGTGACCTCAGCGCCGTTGACCGTCCCAGTGAGCTGGTCGTGGACGATGTTGAGCCGGCTGTCGAGGCGGTTGCTGTTCGAGAACGAATAGCTGAATTTGGCCATCTTCAGGTCGCCGTGGGAGTCGATTTGATAGCCGGCGGGAGTGGTCAGGACCGAACAGTCCGCTGAGCCGGCGGTTTTGCCGTCGCTCGCCTGAACGATGCTGAAATGGGCCTGGCCGGCGGGGACGGGCGCAACGCTGGGCGCGCCGACAGCCGGGGCCTGAGCCTGGGCTTGGGCAAGGGTGAGAGCGGGGATCGCGGCAATGAGGAGAGCAAGCAGGGGTAGACGCATGGTTCGAGCAGGACCTTCCTGCTCCATTAGACACAGGTTTTCGCCAAAAGCTGCGGGACTCGCCGTCCATGGGCGTTTCCGGCTCTGACGAAAGTTGTTCGAGGCTCTTGCCTTTCGTTTCTGGCAGCAGAGACAGCGTCGTCGCGAGACCCAGGACGGTGACGCTAAGAAGCCAGTAGCGAGTAGCCAGTGGCGAAGCGCTACCGGCGACTCGCTACAGACTACCGGCTGCTGGTTTACTTCTTCGCCTGTTCGAAGCGCTTGCCAATCTCAGCCCAGTTGACGGTGTTCCACCAGGCGGCGAGGTATTCGGGGCGCCGGTTCTGATACTTCAGGTAGTAGGCATGCTCCCAGACATCGTTGCCGAGGATGGGGAAATGGCCCTGGCTCAGCGGGCTGTCCTGATTCGGGGTGGTGACGATTTTCAGTTTGCCGTCCCAGATCAGCCAGCCCCAACCGGAGCCGAACTGTTTGGCGGTGGTTTCGTTGAATTGTTTTTTGAAGTCCTCGAAGCTGCCGAAGTCTTTTTTGATCTGGTCGCCGATGGCGCCGGTGGGCTCACCGCCGCCGCCAGGCTTCATGATCGTCCAGAACATGGAGTGGTTCACGTGGCCGCCACCGTTGTTGCGCACGACGGTGCGGACGTCTTCCGGCACGCTGTTCAGGTTGCGCAGCAGGTCTTCAGCGGAGTGTTTGGCGAGGTCGGGATGCTTTTCGATGGCTCCGTTCAGATTGGTGACGTAGGCCTGGTGATGCTTGTCGTGGTGCAGCTTCATCGTCTCGGTGTCGATATAGGGCTCCAGAGCCGAGTAATCGTAGGGAAGAGGTGGAACTTCGAATGCCAAAGGATTACCTCCTTGCGGACTGTGGGTGGTGGGATTTCCGAGGGGTCGCGCGGGCCGGATTTGCGGATACGGAAGGCCCGTGCCGTTTGCGCCCTCCGATCATACTGGATGCGGCAGGGTGGGCGCAGGGTGCACGGGGTGGCGAGGTTCAGCGTCGTGCAGACCTTTGGCTAAGGCGATGCGTGATCCGATTACGCATCATTGTGCGCAGATTGCATCAATTTAGCTGGAGGCGTATCATTTTCCCGTATGAGAACCACAGTGACATTATCTGATGAAGCAGCCGAGTTGGTGAATCAGTATGCGGAGAGCGCCCGGGTTTCGCTCAGCCGGGCTGTGTCCGAGCTGATTTTGCGTGGCAGCCGCACCAAATCGCGAATCAAGCTGGTGAATGGCCTCGCGGTATTCGATATACCGGGCGGGCGCCGTGTGACGACGGAAGATGTGAAGCGGTTCGAGGCGGATGAGTTTTGAGACCGTACCTGCTGGATGTGAATGTACTGCTCGCACTTCACTGGCCAGGCCACGATTCGCACCGTACGGCGATGGAATGGTTTGAGCGGGAGGGGGAGAAGTCCTTCGCACTTTGCCCGATCACGGAGGCGGGGTTCGTACGAATCCTGACCAATGTGGCTTTTACCGGGAAAAAGTTGGAGATGCTCGAAGCAAAGGAGGCGCTTGCTCGTCTGGGGCAGGTCAAGGGGTACCGGTTCTGGCCGATGACACGGGGCTTTCTGGAGGTGGTCATGCCACTCGAACGTCGCCTTTTCTCGCACCGTCAGGTAACGGACGCGTGCCTGCTGGGCCTGGCCATTGAGCGAAAGGGATCGCTGGCAACACTCGACCACGCGGTTCGACACCTTGGGGGCAGCGAATTCGCGCAGCACATCACTCTAATTGACGGCTGAAAGCCCAAGCCCACGTTTGAGGCATTGCTTTTGTCCCGTCTGTCTCCGGTACATTGTGAAGAGGATCGACGCCTGCCGATGGCAACTACAGGATTGGCAGCGGCGTCTACGTCCTGACGGGCCCTCATTCGTTTGAATTTCAGAGAGAAGAACCCACCCGCGTTGGCTCCATCGTCGATAACCCGAAGAGAGCTGTTGCGGCGAGCGGGAGCCACGGGCGCGCTGGCTCTGGGATCCTCGGTCTTTGCGCAGAACCAGACGCAGGCGCCGAAGGTAAAGCCGGGGCAGGAACCGAAGTCCGAATCCCAGGCGGCGCAGGCGTACCCGCACCCGTCCGGCGTTTTCATCAATCGCCCGTTCACCCAGATCACCACGGCCGGAGAGGCTCTGATGGACGATCTGGAGGGGCGGGCCAGCGATTTTTTCTATAACGAGGCCAGCCCGCGCACCGGGATGGTGCGTGATCGCGCGCCAGCCGCGGGGCTTTCTCTCAGTCGCGTCTCCAGCATCGCGGCTACTGGATTTGGGCTGACGGGGCTTTGCATTGCGCACAAGCGCAACTATCTGCGCGCCTATGACTGCGAGCAGCGCGTCGAGAAAACTCTGGCCTTCCTGCTGGAAGACTGTCCGCACGAGCACGGTTTTCTTTATCACTTCATCGATATGGAGAGCGGCCAGCGCATGTTCGGCAGCGAGCTATCCTCGATCGACACCGCTCTGCTGCTGTGCGGCGTGCTGACCTGCCGCCAGTACTTTGCCGGTAATTCGCGCATCGAGGGACTGGCGACGACGTTTTATCGCCGCGTGGACTGGGACTGGATGCTGAACGGCGGCCAGACGCTTTCCATGGGCTGGTTGCCTGACCAGGGATTTCTGAAGCATCGCTGGGACATTTACTCGGAACTGCTGACCATGTATCTGCTGGCCATCGGGTCGCCCACGCATCCGATTCCC
>PMSS01000346.1 GCA_003167515.1 Acidobacterium sp.
AGGAACCACCAGCCGAGAGGCATTCATGCGCACGACGAAACCTGATATCGCACACTGCGCGCTCTCGCGAGCGCGCCCGGGACACCTGTGCAGGACGGCGAGCGTCAGGGCGGGGAATGGAGAGTTTGCCTTTGAGCGGGAGCTGACAATACAACCATTTGGTCTCATAAGGCCTGACGGGATCAACTCCCAAGGTATTGGAATAACTTATCCTTCCGTGGAAATAGACGGAGCAGAATGCGTCTCCCCGCATTCGCTCCAGTCGGTGTTCGTCGCAATAGAAGACTGTGCAAGTGCCCTTCGGGGGCAGCAATTGCGGCGGAGTGCTCATGACCGAGTTAGCCATCTCTTTATCAGACGGGATTTGCAAAGTTCCGTTCGGGTTGTCCATAAGCATCTTGCTCCATATCGAATTGATCCTCGCCGGAGTCTGGCCTTCATTTGTGGCAGTAACAACGAACTGGTTAGGCAATTGCGATTCTACGCTGATGACGAGATAGGGCCGCTGGGCATTAATGGCGAGCTTCATGGCCTCCTCTTGCGCGCGGGTGCTATCCCGAGTCGCTTTGGCGGACTTACGCGTTTCATTGCTCTGCCACGTAATGACCAACCCTGTGGTAATGATGGCCCAAGTAGATTCCCTCCGGCCATGTCAGGAGTACGTACCACCAGTGCAAATAATTTTGGCCGCTGTCTCGTTCGTGTTTGCAGGCATCCTGCTTTTCGGTCTCCCAAGGAAATGGAAAACTGGCGGCACAGCGTTTCTCGCGTGCAGCCTCATATTCCTCGGTGGCGCGATACTGCTTGCCGGCCAAAAGTACTATTGCCCCTCCGATGGCAGCACCACCGATTATCCACGGAAGTATCCCGATGGCTACTCCGCTAAGTATTTTCAACATAATAGAGAAAATTGTACAACAAAAACCATTGACAGGTTATAGTTTCTGTGTTACAGTAATTAGCAGTGAGGCAAGCATGGCGAACGTTCTGAGTACAGACAAGAAAATCGCCGTTATCGCGGCGCTGGCGGAGGGCTCCACCATCCGCTCCATAGAGCGCATAACCGGTATTCATCGGGACACGATCATGCGGCTAGGCGCGGCTCTGTCATCATTAGCCGCTGTCGGAGCTTTTATCGCTCAGGAGTTTAGAACCAATGCCGCAACCGAAGCCTAGAAAACCGGGACGGCCCAAACTTCCCAAGGGCGAAGCTAAAGGCAAGATCGTCGCCTTGCGCTTCGATCCAGACCACCTGAAACGGATCGACGCAGCGGCCAAGGCTCGGAAACTAAACCGCTCGGAGTGGATTCGTAGCACGCTGGATGCCGGACTAGGAGCATGAGGCTGTGGATTTCAAATTAGGACACTACCAGATTTCCCAATGATTCAATACTGGGCCAAAAATCTAAAACTGCCCTTCGCGGCCAAATGCACCGCCCCAGCCCTGAGCGAACCAAACGCCAACCCCCAACGCCAGCCGTTACCGAACCAAGCCCCAACCCCCAAAATAAAATCGCCAGGTTCACCCCACAGCAAGAAGCAAACTCTCCTGTAATCCCATCGTCAATACGACCTGATCCCGTGTTTCAGTCCGAAGTACTGTCCTGGGCCATTTTTGAAAAACACAGTTCCAACTCGGCCGGATCGCCTCTTTGCTCAGGCTCTTCACCCGTGCCGTAACCTCTCAAAATTAATTCGGGCTTTACCCCCTGAGGCATGGTTTTCCGATCCTTCAGCTTCACTCCGCGGCAGCGCACACCCGATGCGTCTCCGCGTCCCCGGTTGTGGAAACTCCAGCGCCTTCCACCAGATCCTCCATCTTCAGATACACCGCGTTCGTCCAGCCGAATCCCACCACATTCTGCCGATAACCTACCGCCACTGGCGTTTCCGACGATCCCGTCACCACATTGAACTTCTCGCGGATCGTGTGATCGCACGCAAAATTATCCCGCACCGTCTCCATAAATTTGTTACTTAGACGCTCCGCGTCCTTCAAATCTCCCTCTTCTTTCATCCCATCGACAGCAAGCCACGTCACCGGCCCCCATCCATACGGCAAATCCCACTGCACCCCCGTTGCAACCGTGCTCATCGCCAACCCCGCCGGCTTTTCGAACAGTCCCACATGCCCCTCCACCCTCCGCGCCTGTTCCGCACTTGCCGCCCCCGCCCACAGCGGATAAAAAGTCGTCAGGTAGTCATACCCCGACTGCTTCCCCGCCACAAAGTCATAGTCGAAGTACATCCCCTTCTCCGCGTTCCACAAATACTTATCCATCGCCGCCCGCCGCGCCTGAGCCTGCTCCCCCCACTGCTTCGCTTCATCCGCCTTCCCCAGTTCCCCCGCCATCCACGCGAGGTCCCGCTCATATTTGTAGAGCAGCGAATTGAGACACACCGGCGCAAAGTGATGCGTCGACCCGCTGAACGCCCCAAACCGAAAGCTCGGATCGAAGCCCGACTCCCGCATCGCCCGGTCGCCCTTATAAAAGTCCTTCGTCAGCCAGTAAATTCCCACATGCGCCCGCGCGCACACCGCCGATGTTCCCGGATCGCAGCTCTCCGCCGCCAGCTTTTCCCGATCCTCCGCCCCAGGCATCGACGGCCCCTCCACCAAATAGTCCGTCCGCCCTCCGGCAGCATTAGGGCCAGAATGCGACAGCAGCCAGCGAATCACATCCTGGTAATAAGTATTGTTGTCCTCCATCTCCGCAACTGGCCCGTCGCCAAAATCGTAATACCGCGCCAGACCTGTATCGCCCGCCCGATGCGCCTCGCTCACCCACAGAGCATGATCCCGCTCCGCATACCCATACGCCTCTTCGAGCCACGCCCGAGCCTCCTGCCTGCGCCCCGCCGCAACCTCCGCCTCCCAAACCGCCCGAATCTCCGACGACAAAAACGGAGGTTGCGATCGCGTCAGATAGTAAGTCCGATTCGCATTCAAAACCCCGCCATAATGCTCAATCTCGAAAAAAAAGTTCTCCACCATCCCCCGAGCCAGATCCAGTTGCTTCCCGCTTTGCCCCGAGTCCCCAGCGGCCTTGCTCGCTGCGCTGTCTAATAGTCCCAGCAAAATAAAATAGCTGTCCCACCCATACATCTCGTTGAACCGCCCACCCGGCACTACATAAGGATGCGGCAAATACAGCAATCCCTGTGCCTGCCCCTCCACGCCCTGCCCTAACTGCTCGATCCTGACCGGCAGCCGCTCCACCCGCACCCCGCACTTCCGCCCCAGCGCCGCCACCTCCGCCGGCTCCGCGAGATCCTGTGGCAAATACAACACCGGCGCCGTCGTCACCTTCGGATCCTTCAATGTCGCGCAATCCAGCATCGAGCGCGTCAGCGTCCCCCAGGCATTCTGTATGTAGACATCAATCGCAGGCGCCGCTTCCACCGGATGCCCAGCCGTCGCCGGCCGGCTGCTCCGTGGCGGTAGCGAATCCTGCGCCCCAGCCCTCAGCCCCGCAAAAGTGAGCGCCGTCACCGCGGCCATTCCCGCTACCAGCCTCCAGCAAATTCCGCTTCCCCCGCAATCATCCCGCCACGCGCCAGCCAGCCTCACCCTCGTAATCACCTCCACTACCCGCCCATGCATGATAAACCTGAATTTTCCCCGTCGAACGCAGCCCCCGCCCCACCCGCCTCTAATTTCGCAGCACCCCCGATCTGCATCGAATCGCCTGTAGAAAGCAGGTAACATTGAGCATTAAAGTGAACGATCCCGTTGCTCCCGCCCAGCGCCGCCGTCACAGCACCCTCGTGCTCGTTCTTCTCTGGACCACCTCCGTCCTCGCCATCCTCATCATCGCCGGGTTCATTACCGCCAATATCCTCCTGCACCGCGTCAGCCCCATGCTCAAAGCCAAAGTCGTCGAAACCCTCAGCACCCGTTTCGACAGCCGCGTCGAGCTCGACACCTTCCACGTCTACTTCATCCGCGGTTTCGAAGTCTCCGGCGCCGGCCTCAAGCTCTATCCCAACCACCTCGACAGCAGCTACCCCCTCATCCAGGTCGACCACTTCTCCTTCCACGCCTATGACTGGCGCCAGCTCCTCCAGACGCCCATGTTCATCAACCGTGTCCAGGTCTCCGGCCTCTACATCCATCTCCCGCCCAAAAATGCGCACCCAGTGAATCAACCGCAGCAGCCCATCCAAAAGCCCGGTGAAGACAAGAGCCATGGCAAAATCAAAATCCTCGTCGGCGAAATCGACGTAGACCGTGCCGGCCTCCTCATTGAAAACGGCAAGCCCAATAAGGTCCCCCTCAACTTCATCATCCAGAAAGTCACCCTCAACTCCGTCGCCGCCGGCCAACCCCTGAAGTTCCACGCCATCCTCACCAACCCGCGCCCCACCGGCGACATCGACTCCACCGGCGACTTCGGCCCCTTCAACGCTGAAAGCCCCGGCGACACACCCGTCAGCGGCCAGTACACCTTCCGCCACGCCGACCTCGGCACCATCAAAGGTATCGGCGGCATCCTCTCCTCCGACGGCGCCTACCAGGGCCAGCTCAGCCACATCGTTGTCGACGGCGCCACCACCACCCCTGACTTCCGCCTCGACATCGCCAAACGCCCCATGCCCCTCAACACCAAATTCCATGCCATCGTCGACGGCACCAACGGCGACACCTACCTCCAGCCCGTCGATGCATGGCTCGAGCAAACCCACATCATCGCCCAGGGTGAAGTCGTCCACACCGCCGGCATCCCCGGCCGTGACGTCCGCCTCGACCTCACCGTCGATCCCGGCCGCATTCAGGACATGCTGCTCCTCGCCGTCAAAGCCCAGCCCCCCCTCATGACCGGCCAAATACTGGTCCACGCCAAAATGGATCTCCCCCCAGGCCAGGCCTCCGTCACCGACCGCCTCCGCATCCAGGGCTCCTTCGAGCTAACCGGAGCCCATTTCACCAGCGACAAAATTACCAGCAAAGTCGACGAGCTCAGCCTCCGCGGCCAGGGCAAGGCCGAGCAGGCGAACCAGGAAGGTGCAGCCATGAAAAAAGGCGCACCCCAAAACGCCCCGCCCCCGAACCAAGCCCCAACCAACCAGGCCC
>PMSS01000205.1 GCA_003167515.1 Acidobacterium sp.
GCGCTCGGCTCGTTGATCAGGTCCCACGCCAGAAATGGCACGTCGCTGAACCGCGCTACCAGCGACTCCGCATACACCGACTCGGCATGCAGCGCCGCCGGATCGAGATACCCATTCTCGCCGCCAAATTCATCCGGGTAAAACGCGAACAGATTGAACTGCACCGGCAATCCGTTGTGCCGCGCGCACATCAGGAACGCCTCGATCGTCCGCAGCGCGTCTTCGCTCATCTGGCCGTTCGCGGCAAGCTCCGGCTTCCACGCCGTCCACAGTCCGGTGCGGATCATGTTCAAACCGGCCCCGCGAATCTGCGCCATGTCGCGGTCCCACACATATGCATTGGGCAGCATCAGATACATGCGCGAAACGTCGCCCGACATATAAGTAGTCCCCACCACCGGCAGCGGTTTGCCGTCGAGCTGAAAATAATCGCTGCCCACGGTCAGCTTCGGTCCGGAGAGAAGGTATTCCCAGTCCCGCATCCAGTAGCCCGACCGATAAACCCGCACCGGCTTCCCATCGCGGATCAACGTCGCCTCCACGGTGTGGAGGCCCCGCCCGCCCTCAGCGCTTGCTGGCAGAGTCAGACGATGCGCTCCAGGGAACGCCGCGGTCTGGTCGTACAGAACCGCGCCGTCCTCCGAGGTCACGCGCACGCGGAGCTGATCGCCGTCCGGCTGCTCCGCCATCGGGTCAGAAGGCTTGAACCGAAACTCCAGCGCCTCGCCCGGCAAAAACAGCGGTACGCGCGGCCGAAACGCATAGCGGTCGTTCTTCCGAACCGCGACCGCCGCCAGCGTGGCCAGCAGCTTTGCATTGCTGAAAAAATCCGCGGACGGTTCGCACGCAACAAAAATCCATCGCCCATCCACAAACCGATTCGCATTGTGGTCCAGTTCCAACACCGGCGCAGCGAGCTTGTGACCCTCGCGCTCACCCCACGCCAGCGTCGTCAAATCCATGTCTTCGTAGCCAGTGTGCCCGCCGGTCGTGTCCCCATCGACTACGCTCAGCCGTACCACAGGGCTAAACGCCCGCTTCCACCCAAACGACGGCAGAGCAGGGAACACATCCGCATTCGGAGCAAACTTCACTTCGCCCGACAGCCCTGAACCAGACCCCGGCGTTTCCTGATAATCGTGAATGAACAATTCGAGCGACTGCGCCACGCTCGCCGTGCGCAGATGCCACCCGCTCGCATCCTGCCAGGCAGCCCGCGTAAACGGCTTACCGCCGAGCACGATCAAATTCCCGCCGCGATCCAGGTACCGCAGAATCGAATCCCAATCAGCCTCAGGCCAGGCCGACCCATACGGCATCACCAACAGATCGGTTTCACCCCGAGACAGCGAATCGCCCAGGTCCGCTGCATCCACAAACGAAGCATCGCCGAACGCCGCCCGCAGTCCGGCTTCCCCCGGCGCAGCAGAATCTGCCGCGGGAAATCCCGGCTGCCAGAACACTACGGTTTTCGCAAACGAGGTTGTCGCAAAGGAACCGGCAAGGAGCAAGAGGAAAAGACGAAGCGTGCGACGCAGTTCCATGGGTCTCGGCCTATCAGCTCGGGCCAATATGCGGGATAACGATATCACGCGCCCCAGATCACGCACCCTGAGGCCCGCAATCCGAAACCTGACGAAGGAAAACTACTGCGGCTTCTGGTCCTGCGGCTTATCTTCCGGAGGATTCGGCGCAGGCGTCTGATTGCCTTCCGGCTGCATACGAGTTCCAGGCGTGGTTATCGGTTTAGGCGCCGGCGCCGATCCAGATTGCTGTGCGGCCTGCCGGTCCAGCTTCTCCCTGTGCTTGTTGATGAAGTGCTGAGCAATGTCAGGCCAGAACTCGGCGATCTCCGCGCCCACAATGCCTTCATACGTCACGCTCGCGCCGCGCCCCAGAGTCAGCTCCACCCCCCGGTCGTTGGCCGGGTAATAGAGATTCGAGATGGTGCCCCCAATGAAATTACCTGCGACGTTGGCGTAATTCGGTCCCCATTTTCCGTTGTCGCGTTTGCACCAGATCGTTGTAAACGCCGAGTAGCCCGCGCGCCTGAAGAAGTTGCCATGCCCCATCCGGTAATACCGCGGGTCCTCGTGCCACCAGGAAGTCAGAATCGCGTTGCCCCAAAGGTTCCCATCGAATGTGTCCGCATACGCCGCGCCCCAGTATTTCGCGAAGCCCTCACCGCCTTCCCCATAAGACGGATACTCCTGGCCCAGCAGGCTGATCTCCCCATCGATCGCGGTGATCGCGAACACATACCAATCTGTCGAGCTCTTGAAGAACAGCTGATACTTCTGTTTCGAAGTGAGCGGCGCCGCGTTAGCATCCGACTGCACGTTGAACATTGGAACCACACCCAGCATGCGCTGGTGCTCTTCCGCCTCCAGCTCGCGCCGGGCTCGCGCTGCCTTTTGCTCTTTGGTTTCGGGGACGGTTTGCGCCGGCTGCCCAGAACTCGATGAACTGGAGCTCGATGAACTGGAAGGAGTCGTGGTCTGCGCCGGCTGGCTGGCATTCGAGGAACCGCTCGGCTGCTGCGTCTGACTTGCCGGCTGCGTTTGCGGCGTGCCCGGAGTCGGGGCTGGGGCCGGAGTAGGGGCCGAGGGTGAACTCTGTGGCGCCGTAGCCTGCGGCGCATCCGGCAATTCATCGAGCGTGGCGGACTGTGCAAAAGCGGAAGCATGAAGACAAAAGCCAGCGGTTCCCAAAAGAATGACGCGTGCAGCGCCGAGGCAAAAAGAGGACTGAACCGAGATCAAAAGAAAGCTCCAAACTTATCCGAACCTGGCGGATGCGACAGCAGTCTCAGGCTTACGCCGCCATCAGATACACGAACAGCATGGCTCAACCGGTATCAGACAGACGGGCCAGCGTCTTTGGAAGTTGAATCATATTCTAATGGATTGCGTTCCCATGAATCTCTTCGTTAGACGGGTGCCGCACCCGCCTGATTAAGGGAACTCCAACCGGGCAAGGTCAAACCCCGCTGATAATAGCGGACCCGCCACAAGAGGACAAGGTGATTAAGGTACTCAACCCCTTGGAATCCGGCACCTTATGCCATACTGGGTCTGGATTCCTTCCTGGCACAATGCACCCTGCGTCCAACCCTGAATTCATGCTCCGAGCTATAGCCCTCGCGACGGAAAACGTCCACAGCGGCCAGGGCGGTCCCTTCGGCGCCGTGATCGCAAAGGACGGCGTTGTCGTCGGTGAGGGAGCCAACAGCGTCACCCGCGACAATGATCCGACCGCGCATGGTGAGGTCCGCGCCATCCGCGCCGCCTGCCAGGCGCTCGGCGTCTTCAGCCTCCAGGGCTGCGAGATTTATACCAGCTGCGAGCCCTGCCCCATGTGCCTCGCCGCCATCTACTGGGCTCGCATCGACCGCATCTGGTTCGGCAACACCAGCGCCGACGCCGCCCGCGTCTCCTTCGACGATGCTTTTCTCTACCGCGAGCTGGCGCTGCCCGCGCGTGATCGCACCGTTCCCTCGTCCATGCTTCTGCGCGATCAGGCATGGGAGTCGTTCCAGGCATGGCTCGACAGCCCCAACAAAACTCCATACTAGGCGTCGATGTACCCTGGTAGCCAACAGCTAATAGCTAACGGCTAATAGCCAATAGCTGGACCACCCCCTGCATCCTGAACCCTGCACCCTGTTTCACGCATCTTTTCAGTCATATGGATTACAGACTTCTCGGACGCTCCGGACTCAAAGTCTCTGCGCTCAGTTTCGGCGCTGCAACGTTTGGCGGTGGCAACGAATTCTTCAAGGCCTGGGGCAATACCCAGATCGACGAGGCACGGCGCCTGGTCGACCTCTGCATCGATGCCGGTGTGAACCTCTTTGACGTCGCAAATGTTTACTCAACCGGGCTCGCCGAAGAAGTCCTGGGCCAGGCTCTGCAGGGCAAGCGCCACCAGATCCTCATCTCTACCAAGGCCACCTTCCCCATGGGCGAGGGTCCCAACAGCTTGGGCTCTTCACGCCTTCATCTTCTCGACCAATGCGATGCCAGCCTCCGCCGTCTCGGCACAGATCACATCGACATCTACCACATGCATGGATTCGACGCCCTCACTCCGGTCGAAGAGACCCTGGACACGCTGAACACCCTGGTCCACGCCGGCAAAGTGCGCTACATCGCCTGCTCGAATTTTTCCGGCTGGCATCTCATGAAGTCGCTCGCCGCCTCCGCGCGGCATGGCTGGACCCGCTACGTCGCGCATCAGGTCTACTACTCCCTGATCGGCCGCGAATACGAGTGGGAACTGATGCCCCTCGGCCTCGATCAGGGCGTCGGCGCGCTGATCTGGAGTCCCCTCGGCTGGGGCCGCCTCACCGGTAAGCTGCGGCGCGGCCTGCCCAAGCCGGAAGTGAGCCGTCTCCACAAAACCGCCGAGAACGGACCTCCCGTCGACGACGAGTACCTCTATCGCGTGGTCGATGCCATCGACGCAGTCGCCAAAGAGACCGGCAAATCGGTCCCCCAGATCGCGCTCAACTGGCTCCTGCAGCGGCCGACCGTCGCCAGCGTCATCATCGGCGCTCGCAACGAAGAGCAGCTGAAGCAGAACCTCGAATCCACCGGCTGGAATCTCACGCCCGAGCAAGTGGCCAAACTCGACGCGGCCAGCGACGTCACGCCCATCTACCCCTACTGGCACCAAAGGCAATTCGCGGACCGCAACCCACCGCCGATACCTCTATCCAAATCCTAGACTCTAAACTCTGTTGTTACCCAAACGGCGAGTCCAGCGAAGGACTCGCCGGCGTCAGCAATTCCGCCCCATTCTCGGTAATGTGCAACTCGTCCTCGAGCCGGATTCCAAACTCCCCGGGAATATAAATACCCGGCTCGTCGCTGAACATCATCCCCGCCTGTAGCCGCGGATCGAGATCCCAGCCGAACATATCGTTGCGCACCAGGTACGGCCACTCGTGCATGTCCATGCCCAGCCCGTGGCCCACGCGATGCGAGAAATACGTGAACCCCGGCCCATAGCCCGCATCCACAATCACCTTGCGAGCCGCCCCGTCCACGCTGCTTAACTCCAGTCCAGGCTTCGCCGCCGCCAGCGCCGCCTGTTGCGCACGCTGCACAATCCCAAAAACACTCCGCATCTTGTCCGTAGGCTTGCCCAGCACAAAAGTCCGCGTGATGTCCGACGTGTACCCCTCGACCACGCAGCCATCGTCCATCATCAAAATCGTTCCTTCGCGAATCGTCTGCACCTGCCGTGATCCGTGCGGGTTCGCCGTGAACGTCCCGATGTTCAGACTCGCCTCGCCCGGCAAGCCCACCTTGTCATAGGCCGCGCCCACCAGATGCCGCACATCCGTGGTGGTCATTCCTTCGCGCAGCGACCGATACACCGCCTCATACACGGCCAGCGTCGCCGCACCCGCCACGCGCACGCATTCCACTTCGTGTGCATCCTTAATCATCCGGCAACCTGCAGTCACCGGTGTCGCAATCACGAACGTCAGCTGCGGACCGGCCTGCGCAAGGCTGTTCGAGAAGACGAACTTCATGTTCTCGTCGAGCCCGACCCGCCCCGTCGTGACGCCTCGATCGCGAAGCCCGCGCACCAGCAGCGCAAAGGGACTCTCGTCCTCCTGCCACGTCAGCACATCGGCATCCGATCCGAACGGCCCCGTGCTCAGCAGCTCATGTGCGCGCGCATTTTCGAACGCCGGACAAACAACAAACGGCTTTGCTTTGGCCGGGATCACCAGCGCCCACAGCCGCTCGCCGCCGTTCAGGCTGATGTCTGCGAAGTACATCGAGCTGGTTGAATTATTGGCAAGCACAATGGCATCGATGCGGTTCGCCGCCATCAACTCCTTCGCTCGCTCGATGCGCGCCAGCCGCTCTTCATTCGTGAATGGCTTCACCCGCCCGGCAAACGACGGCAGCGCAGCAATCGGAGCGGGAAGGGAACTGGCCTTCCCCGCGGTTTCGTCCGCCGATTCGGCAAAAGTGGGAAACGCAGCAGCGACAGCCGCCACGGTTGATGCGCGAAAAAACGAACGCCTCGAAAGCATGCTTTCTCCTGGTTGCGATCGGCAGGGCTGGGAACAGAGGTAGGAAGAGAGTAACCGATCCCGCTCCCAATCTCGACGACGGTCCTTGCCTCCGCTGCCGAGGGGCCTAAAGGTCCGTAGCCCAGTCGACCACCGTGACGAACGCAGCTACGTTGTGAAACGCCTGATCATGGGAAACCAGCACAGCTCCCAGAGCCAGCGCGTGTGCTGCGATCAGCAGATCCAGCTCCTCCAGCGGCGTGCCCGCTGCTTTCAGCAGGGCGCGCAATCGGCCGTAGGCTCGCGCCGCGGTCGAATCCCATGCGCGCACTTCGATCGCCTCGAACAACTTCTCCACCGCAGCGCGCAGTCTCGATGCCTCCGGTTTCAGTTCCAGACCGTAGTAAATTTCGGCCTCCGTAATCGCAGAGACAGCAACCACGCTCCCGGCCAGGCTCTCTCGCAGCCGGTTGCGGACCGATGGTGATCGTCCGCTCACGATATATCCAGCCGTATTCGTGTCCAGCAGATATAGCGGTGAACCGCTCACGTCCACTCCCGCTCCACAGGAAACGTGAGTTCGCGCTTCAACTCGAAGTCCGCACCGCCAGCGGCGTCAAGCGCCGCGAACACCTCATCGATCCTGGGGCGCATCGGCTTTTCCGACAGTATCAGCGCTCCTGTTGCCGGATCGCGTTCGATGTAGACCTGTTCGGTCGTAAAGCGATACTCCGCCGGAATCCGCACAGCCTGGCTGCGACCGTTACGAAACACGCGAGCTTTCTGTGCATATGCCATCGGTCCGCCCATCTGATATCCATCATGATAGATACCAGAGGAGATGTCAACCTGGGCCTCACCACCCTGCTATACTCATCCGTTGCGGGCACACCCCGGAAGGCCCTTTTTTTCCGGCCTGTTGCCCCAAACTTCCGATCAAAAACGCCTCTGAGGTTCCCATGTCCGGCCATTCCAAATGGGCGACAATCAAGCACAAAAAAGGTGCGCTCGACGCCAAGCGCGGCAAGATTTTTACGCAGCTCATCAAGGAAATCAGCATTGCCGCCAAGTCCGGCGGCGATCCCGACGGCAATCCTCGCCTGCGCAGCGCCATCGCCGCCGCCAAGGCTGAGAACATGCCGAACGACAACATCAAACGCGCCATCCAGCGCGGAACCGGTGAGCTCCCCGGCGCCACCTACGAAGAGATTTCCTTCGAAGGCTACGGTCCAGGTGGGGTCGCCATCATTGTCGACTGCACCACAGACAACCGCAATCGCGCTGTCAGCGAAATTCGCCACACCTTCGCGAAACACGGTGGCAACCTGGGCGAGCCCAACTCCGTCCGCTTCATGTTTTCGAAGAAGGGCATCATCGCTGTCCCCAAAGCTGCTGCCGACGAAGAAAAGCTGATGAACATCGTCCTCGAAAACGGCGGCGAAGATCTCAACGACGAAGGCGACACCTGGGAAATCATCACCGAGCCCAACGCTTACGAAGCCGTTGCGCAGGCGGTGCGCGACGCAAAGATCGAAACCGTGATGTCTGAGATCACCATGGTCGCCTCCACCTACACCAAACTCGAAGGCCCCCAGGCAGCCTCCATGGTGCGCCTGCTCGAAGCGCTCGAAGAACACGACGACGTGCAGAACGTCTATTCGAATTTCGATATGGACGCCAGGCAGCTGGAAGAGGTCACCAGCTAGCGGCGGCGCCATCAGCTATCCAGGCCGCCTCCTTGGCGGCCTTTCCTTTGTCATGAAGTCAGGCCCGAAGTCAGCCCGGAAGTCAGCTCATGGAGTCGATCGCGCAGTGAAATTACGCACCTTTGCTCCTCTCGTCGCGGCCTTTTGCTTCGCAGCCGTCGTTTCCGCCGTTGCCCAAAATGGTTCTACCGTTGCCATCGCAAAGCCGGTTACGATCGCAGACCCTGCCACGACGGACCTCAGCGCGGCCGACGCCCCCGCCCGCGCCGCACTCGCTCAGCGCCCATGGGAGTACGGCCCCTTCTTCCAGGGAGGTACCGGAGTCGGCGAGCGCTCCGACTACAAGTTCACCAGCGCCGGAGTGCGCGTCGGCAAGGTGCTCACTGGCCAGCACCTCGGGGGCGTCTTCCGCGGCCAGTTCGAATTCGCCAGCGAGATCATGCCCTGGTGGCAGGCTTTCACCCCGGCTCCCCACGAGGTTGCTGCCACCTGCCTTAATCCGGCAACCGGCGTTATCTCTTCCTGCGAAGTGCCCTACGGTGGCGGAACCTTCACCGGCGCCAGCCTCACTCCCGTCATCCTTCGCTGGGATTTCACGCCAACCCGCCGCTTCGCTCCCTGGTTCCAGGCCGCTGGCGGACTGATCTACACCACGCATAAATTTCCGCCCGATATTCTCGTGTATCACGGCTATCCCGGCGGCACCAGCGTGTGGAATTTCAGTCCCCAGGGGGGCTTCGGCTTCCATTACTTTATCCGGCCGGGACGAGCGATTACGATTTCCGGAAACGGCGTCCACATCTCCAGCGCTTCGCTCGGCGATCGTAACCCAGGCGTCAACGCCAGCGTCATGTTCCAGATCGGCTATACGTTTTTCAGCGGCAGATTTTAGAAAATGCCAGCTGAGAACCCGGCCTTGAGAGAAGATTCAGTTAGCAGGCACTGAAGCAGCATGTCCGACGCCCTCATCGAATGCGTGCCGAATTACTCCGAAGGCCGGAGGCCCGAGGTGATCCAGGCGATCATCTCCGCCATGCAGGTAGAGGGCGTGCGCCTCCTCGACTGGTCGCTCGATGCCGATCACAACCGCTCCGTAGTCACCATCGCCGGTCCTCCGGCCGCCGTCGTCGAATCGGCCATTCGCGGAGCAGGCCGCGCAGCCCAGCTCATCGACCTCACATCCCAGCAGGGCGTCCATCCCCGCATCGGCGCTGCCGACGTCATCCCCTTCGTTCCCGTCCGCGGCATCTCTCTCGAGCAGTGCGCGCTCCTCGCTCGCCAGGCTGGGACGGAAATCTGGAAGCGCTACCAGGTCCCCGTCTATTTTTACGAAGCCGCCGCAGCCCGTCCCGACCGCGCCTTGCTCGAAGAGGTCCGCCGCGGCCAGTTTGAAGGCCTGCGCGACGCGGTCCTCCGCGAGCCCGCGCGTCGCCCCGATGTCGGAGGCCCATCCCTCCATCCCACCGCAGGCGCCTCAGCCGTCGGCGCACGCCGCTTCCTCATCGCGCTCAACCTTTATCTCGATACCGCGGAAGTCGCCGTAGCCCGTGCCATCGCCAAAGATATCCGCCAGTCCGGCGGCGGCTTGGCCGGAGTAAAAGCCATGGGCGTTTCCGCCCACAACCAGGCCCAGGTCTCGATGAATATCACTGACTTCACCCGCACCCCCGTCGGCGAAGTCTATGCCGCCGTGAAGGAAAAGGCCCGCCGCCATGGCACCGCGCCCGCCCGCGCCGAGCTGATCGGTCTTATCCCCGAAGCCGCTCTTGAACGAAACAGCGAGTGGCTGCGTCTCCTTGGTGATGTCGGTCCAGGCGGGTTCGATCTCGACAAGAAGGTCCTGGAGCGGCGGCTGGACCACCCGCTTCCCTGGCCCTGAGTACCGCCTGAGCCGATAGTTGTAGGCTCTTCGCCAGAGAACCCGGCGTAAAATTGAGAAACCACGCGGCGCATGCGAGTCGTTTTGCCGCCATGCGGGGTCAAAGACCTCAGTAGACTTTTAGAATCACCTCGGCCGGCCCTTCCGGCGGAGCGAGCAGTGAAGGAGCAGGTTTAACCGTGACAGTTTCATCCCTGAAATTCAAAATGCAATCATTCCTCAGTTTCGGAGCGGCAGCCGCCCTGTCTGCCGCAGTCGCCCTATTAGGAGCAGTCGCCCCCGCGCACGCAGCGCAGATCGACAACGACTCCCGTTCGGCGATTCCTCACGACGTCCAGCAACTGATTGTCGTCGACTACCGCATCATGGAGAACTCGCCCGCCGGCATGGATCTGAAGGCGCGCGTGCTTCCCCCTGAATTAAAGCAGCTCGAAACCGCGCTCAAAGCCTCCGGCCTCAATGAGAACCAGGACGTCGAGCAACTGGCTTTTGCCGCCTACCGCGTCGGCGCCACCGGCGACAACATCAAAATCGTCGGCCTGGCGCAGGGCCAGTTCCAGCTCAGCGACATCATGGCGAATTTCCAGAAGAAAAAGATCAAGCCCACGATCATCCGCAACAACCGCCTCTATCCCATGGGCGCCAGCGGCATGCTGGTGACCTTCCTCAATCCCACCACCATGCTGTTCGGTTCGAGCGACGCCATCAAGCCGGCGCTCGATTGCCGTGACGGCCTTGCCCCCAGCTTCCTCACCAACCAGGACATGCTGGCCGCCATGCAGCAGGTCGACTCCGAGCCCATCTGGAGCATTCTCGACCAGCAGGGCACGCAGTACATGATGCACTCGCTGCTCGGCCAGGCTTCGCAACTCACCGACTACGAGTCGGTGCGCAAGCGGCTCCTCGATTCCAGCTACACCATGAACTTCACCAACGGCGTCAAGTTCACCCTGTATGTCGTCACCTCTGACACCATCACCGCCGCGACCATGTCCTCGTTGCTGAACGCCGCCGCTATGTACGAGAAGGTCAGCGGAAGCGCCATCGAGAAGCAGGCCATCGACTCAACCACCATCGACTCAACCGCCGGCACCCTGAGCGTGAAATTTGTAGCCTCCAACAGCCAGTTCTCCAGCCTCCTGCAATCGCCGCTCTTCCAGAACGTCGTGCGCTGAGGGCGACCAGGACGAAGTAATAAGAAAAGGGAGCAGCCACGCTGCTCCCTTTCGTCTTAGTCGAGGTTCGACGAGCCCCTACTCCGTCACGCCCGCCATCACCTGACTACAGTCCATCCGCAGCGTGCCGTTGTCGTTAAACACCACGCCCGTAAAGCGCGCCGGATTGCCCGCGGTCGCGCCCCCACTCAGAACCTGCGTGTTCTGGTCCGCATACACCACCATCTGCGTCGGATTCGTCAGCACCGTAGTCTGTCCGCTCTGCACGGCAAACTGCGGAAACATGTCGTACCCCGCCAGCGTCACCGCATAGGTTGTAAAACCGCCCTGCGTCGCTACCGCGTCAACTGTCGCATCGACGGTCTGCGGCATCAGCGTCACCGTCGTTGCCGGCACCGCCACCGGAGCCCCGCCCGGCTGTGTCACGTGCGACGTCATCGCCACCATCTGCCCGGCCATCATATTTGTCCCGCTGAAGCTCGCCGCAAACGGCAAACTCGCCACGTTGCTCAGCCCGCCCCACATGGCAAACGTCGTATTGCTGAAGTTGTATTGGGGCCAACCGTCAACGTACTGCTCACTTCCCTCCGATTCCCGACTCACCTGATCCACAATCGGATACGCCGCTTCCACCTGCATCAGCGGCCCGCTGTTCACCACCAGATCCGTCGTGTCTGGATCCGCGACCGCCACCCGCGTCGCCACCAGCGAGCCGTCTGGCTGCAGCTCTCCGTCGAAGTCCACCGGCATCCCGGCCGTCAGCCCCGCCAGGTTCGCGATCCCCTGAAACACGGTGCTGCTGTTCGTGGTCACGTTCCACACCGTTGCTGCGGAGTTCACCACGCTTCCGCTGGTGCTGATCTCGAAAGCATTCGTAGCATCCGGCGAATCGACCGTGAAGCTGTTAGCCGTGCCCCCCGTGAATGCGACGAACCCCTCCAGCCCCGTCATCCGGCCGTTGTTCGTGTTGGTGGGCTGCGCCGCCACCGTCATCGCCGCCAGGTTGAACGTCGGCGTGATCGAGAACTGGGCAATCCCGTCGTAGTAGCAGGTCGAAGGAAAAGTCGCCGACTGCGATACCTGCAGATTCAGCGACACCGCCATCGTCCCGCCCTCCACCGTCAGCGGCTCCGGCAGATTTGTCGTCACCTGCGTGTTCAGCGTGTATCCGTAGGCGTAGGTTGCGGTCGTATCTGAATTGTTCTGCTGCACCGCGCAGGTAAACGACGCTGCACCCACCGTCGCCGTCGCCGACGTGTACACATCCTGGGGCACGCTGACCGTCAACACCGGCTCCGCGCCTCCGTTCAGGTGCATAAACTCCACCTGCTGCGGCGCAGAAATCAGAGTCACGCTGGTGCCGGCTTTGTTGGTGAGCGTCAGGCTGTTCAGGAAAAGCGAAAATCGCGTCAGCTGATCGTTAGCCGTGCTCGAGGCGACCAACGTCACCTCCGTGCTTTCTCCTGGAATGGGACCTCCGCCGGTGCCGGTCGTCGCGTTGGAGCCGCACCCCGCAGCCAGTCCCAGGGTCAGAATCAGGATCAAAGCCAGGGCGCCGACCGCCGTTCGCCGAAACTCCCCAGTAAGAAGCCGCTCCCTAACCCAGGAAGTCACAAACGAAGTATTAGAAGGCAAAAAATAAATATTCCCAGAGTCCCGCATGAATTGAAGTAAATCCCCTTCGCCAATTCGTGCCGATTCTACTACGGGTTCTGCCGTTCTCAATCCTCCGTAAGGCTGATCGCCTCTACCCCCGCCCCACCCGAGGGGGTGTATGCTGGAGGCACCTTATAAGGTGCTTTCCTTCGAGGCGCACATGCTTGACATAACCAGCGACATCCAGTCCCTGACGAAGTTTCGCCGCTCATCCGGTGACTTTATGAAACAGCTCAGGAAGACCAAACGCCCGGTGGTGCTTACGGTGCACGGAAAAGCCGCCGCCGTCGTCCAGGATGCGGAAGCCTACCAGCGCCTGCTGGACCTCGCCGCCAGAGCGGATGCGGAAGAGGGCATTCGCCAGGGCCTGGATGATGTGGCACGCGGTCGCACTCTTCCGGCGCGAGAGGTCTTCGACAAGATTCGCCGCAAGCATGCCATACAACGTTGAGCTTACCGCTCGTGCCGCCTGCGATCTTGAAATCCTCTATCTGGAGAACAATGCGGCGGAATCGCCGGCCGCTGCCCGCTGGTTTAACGGCCTGGAGCAGGCTGTGTACGCGCTCGAAACCCACCCGAACCGCAGCTCCGTTGCCCCGGAAGCGCGAAAGGTGAAGCGAAGGTTGCGGCATCTCCTGTATGGCGCCAAGCCGCATGCCTACCGCGTCATTTATGAAGTCGATGAACGGCAGCGGAAGGTCTGGGTGCTCACGATTCGCCACAGTGCCAGAAACGGACTGAAAGCTTCGGACCTGGCCTGATTTCACCCCCGCCCAACCCCAGCCAAAGGCGAAGCATGCTTCGCCTCATACAAATACATCTCCTCCCCATCCGGAAGCCGGAACGCCGCCAACCGCCCCCACCTCAGTTCGTTCACCGGCTTCGTGAATTCGACGCCCTTCGCCTCAAGCTCCTTCACCGTAGCCTCGAGGTCGTCGCACATCAGGTAAAGCTGATGGTGCCCAGGACCATCGTGCGGGTGCACCGCCATCTCCGACGGAGGAAGCGCAAAGATCAGCCACCCTCTTCCCGCATCCACCGAGGGGAAATTCAGTACGTCGCGAAAGAATGCGCGTAGCCGCTCCGGCTCGCGCGAGTGAAGAACCACATGGGCCGCCTGGATCATGGTCAGACCCCTCCCGCGTCGCCGCCACTATCGCACACGACCCGCATAGCACGAAAGTTTTTCGACCCGTTGACCCTCCGATCACCCCAACAACCCATCCCGGTATAATGGAGCTTGTGGAAAGAGCAAACATCTTTCTATTTTCGATCTGAAGGGAATTCCGCCACATGGCGACCACCAACGCCGGCGCCCCGTCTGCGCAGGGCGAAGCAAGCATTGAACCAGCGGCTCCTCAGAAGCCGGTCATCAACGACTTCAGCATCCAGATAGCAACCGTCAACGGCTCCGGCTCGCAGTCGGCCAACAGCGTCCTGCTGCGCAGCATTTTCACCATGGGCGTGCCCGTCAGCGGCAAAAATCTTTTCCCCTCCAACATCGCAGGCCTGCCCACCTGGTTCACCATCCGCGCCAGCAAACACGGCTACGTCGCCCGCAAAAAAGACATCGACATCCTCATCGCGATGAACTCCGAGACCTCCCGCGAAGACATCCTGTCGCTGCATCCCGGCGCGATCGCGATCTTTGAAGACGCCGCCAACCTCAAGCAGTACCGCGACGACGTGACCTGTTACCCGGTGCCCTTTGACAAGCTCACCGCGGCCGTCTGTCCCGAAGCCAAGCTGCGCAAGCTCGTCAAGAACATGATCTACGTGGGCGTCGCCGCGCAGCTGCTCTCCATCGACATGAAGGCCGTCGAAGGCGCGCTGCGCATGCAGTTCGCGAAGAAGCAAAAAGCGGCCGACCTGAACTGGGCCGCCATCGAAGCAGGCTTCAACTACGCCGCGCAGGCCTTTACCAAAAACGATCCCTTCACCCTCGAGCGCATGCACGCCACCGAAGGCAAGATCATCATCGACGGCAACGCCGCCTGTGCCTTGGGCGCGATGTTTGCCGGCGTCACCGTCGTGACCTGGTATCCGATCACGCCGTCCTCCTCGGTCGTCGAACAGTTAATCGATTTCCTGAAGAAGTACCGCCTCGAAGCTGATGGCAAAGCTAGTTTCGCGGTCGTGCAGGCCGAAGACGAGCTCGCCGCCATCGGCATGGTGCTCGGCGCAGGATGGGCCGGCGCTCGCGCCATGACCTCGACCTCCGGACCCGGCATTTCGCTCATGGCCGAGTTCACCGGCCTCGGCTATTTTGCCGAGCTCCCCGGCGTCATCTTCGATATTCAGCGCGTCGGACCCTCCACCGGCCTGCCCACGCGCACCGCCCAGGCCGACCTGCTCTCGATCGCCTTTCTCTCCCATGGCGACACCAAGCACGTCATCCTGCTGCCCGGCAACGTGAAAGAGTGCTTCGAGTTTGCCGGCGCCGCCTTCGATCTCGCCGAGCGTCTGCAGACACCCATCTTCGTCCTTTCCGACCTCGACCTCGGCATGAACAACTGGATGTCCGAGCCCTTCGACTATCCCGACAAGCCCCTCGATCGCGGCAAAATCCTCACCGCAGAAGACCTGAATCGCCTCGGAGGCTTTGGCCGCTATCAGGATGTCGACGGCGACGCGATTCCGTACCGCACGCTGCCCGGCACCGACCACCCCAAAGCCGCCTACTTCACGCGTGGCAGCGGCCACAACGACAAGGCTCTCTACTCCGAGCGCCCCGAGGACTATCAGAACCTCATGGAGCGGCTCGCGCGCAAGTTCGAGACCGCGCGTACCCTCGTCCCCGCGCCGGTCGTCGTGCAGACCGGCAAGTCGAAGGTCGGCATCATTGCCTTCGGCACCTCGGACTTCGCCGTCACCGAAAGCCGCGATCAACTCAAAAAGGAATACGGCGTCGAAGCGGATTACCTGCGCCTCCGCGCCTACCCCTTCAGCCGCGAAGTGCGCGACTTCGTCGCCTCGCACGAGCGCATCTACGTCGTCGAACAGAACCGCGACGCGCAAATGCTGAGCCTGCTCAAGCTCGATCTGCCCGCCGGCGAGACGCCGAAACTGCGCAGCGTCCGCCACTTCAACGGACTGCCCATCGACGCGCGCTCCGTCACCGACGAGATCGTTCTCCAGGAAGGAATCTGATCTATGGCAGCCACCGCCACCCCAACCCCCAAAACCAACCGCATCGGCCTGCCCGTCATCGAGTACCGCGGCAGCAAGACCACCCTCTGCGCCGGCTGCGGCCATAACGCCATCTCCGAGCGCATCATCGACGCCATGTACGAAATGGGCGTGCAGCCCGAGCGCGTGATGAAGCTCTCCGGCATCGGCTGCTCCTCGAAGAGCCCCGCCTACTTCATGTCGCGCTCGCACAGCTTCAACAGCGTGCACGGCCGCATGCCATCGGTCGCCACCGGCGCTCTGCTCGCCAACAAGACCATGATGGGCATCGGCGTCTCCGGCGACGGCGACTCAGCCTCCATCGGCATCGGCCAGTTCGTTCACCTCATGCGCCGCAATCTGAACATGATCTACATCATCGAAGACAACGGCGTCTACGGCCTCACCAAAGGACAGTTCTCCGCCACCGCCGACATCGGCTCGAAGCTCAAAACCGGCGTCGTCAACGATCTCCCCGCCATCGATACCTGCTCGCTCGCCATCCAGCTCGGCGCCACGTTCGTCGGCCGCTCGTTTTCCGGCGACAAGAAGCAGCTCCTCACCATGCTCAAGGCCGCCATCGCGCACAAGGGAACCGTCATGCTCGACGTGGTCTCGCCCTGCGTCACCTTCAACGATCACGAAGGCTCCACGCGCAGTTACAAATACATGCAGGATCACGAGGAGCCGGTCAGCGAAGTCGGCTTCGTCCCCTCCTTCGAGGAAATCGACGTCGACTACGATCCCGGCTCAAGCTTCGATGTCATCATGCACGACGGCTCGACCCTCCGCCTTCGCAAGCTGCACGAAAATTACGACCCCACCGACCGCCCTCTCGCCGTCAAAACCCTGATGGAAGCCCACGACAAGGGCGAAGTCCTCACCGGCGTCTTC
>PMSS01000024.1 GCA_003167515.1 Acidobacterium sp.
CCATCCGCGCCTGGCTCGGCCACGTCTCCATCGACACCACCAACATCTACGCCGAAGTCGACCTGCAACGGAAAGCCGAAGTCCTCGCCCACTCCAACAACTTCAGCACAACACCTGCCAACGACAACAAGCCCTGGAAAGACGACCCGTCCCTGCTCGCCTTCCTCCGCTCCCTCTAATCGTTATGTTGTGTACGTAGGGCTCAAAACCGTATGTCCAGAGGCGATGAGCCCGCTACACAACATAACCGCCAACACAACATAAGTGCGCTTATGTTTAGCACTACATAAGCGCACGAGCTTCTCCATAAGGCCGAGCGCCGCACCATCACCANNCCGTGGGTCTGGAGATGGGCACGGCATCAAGCGACTACATCCAGCTTTACAAGGGCAACGCGGCGTTGCTGGCGGAAAGCCTTCAGGTCATCCAGCGCACCTCCGCTGTCATTCTCGGCGCTCTCCAGATGGACGACGAGCAGTTTACAACAGCCAGCTAGCACACCTTCTGAGCGGGCGCGCTCAGAGTGTACCCGCTTGCGCATTCACGCTCCACAACCTCACAAGGAGGATTTCCATGACTACCGCTGTTCAAACTTCAGTCCCATCCGAATATCG
Source organism: Acidobacterium sp. (assembly GCA_003167515.1). Classification (GTDB taxonomy): domain Bacteria; phylum Acidobacteriota; class Terriglobia; order Terriglobales; family Acidobacteriaceae; genus Palsa-343. Next base: position 615 of record PMSS01000024.1, read on the forward strand.
CAATCTACCGCTCGAAAGCCTCACCGAATCGCCTCTCAACCCGCGCCGCACCTTNNTTTGTTCCGCAGACCGTTTTGTGGCCGAACGTCAAGAATGGCGCTTGGCAGCGAGCGGTCCGCGTTCCGAGCGACACATAACGGATCAGCGGAACGCAAACGCAACAGAGGTATTCGCGTCCGTGAAAGCGAGGAATCCTGCCATGGGCAGGTCGAGAGACTGAGCAGCATCATCCACGCGAAGGCGTCCGGGAATATTGCTCAACTGATAACTGAAGAGTAGCCGGTCATGCTCCCGCGACTTGCGCTCTACAGCATGATGTTGTCGAGGTGGGCATCGATCCGCTTGGTACTCATTGTCCAAGTGAATCCAAGAAACGAAACTCCTTGAAGAGCTGTCCATCCCCGAGACTGAATTACCTTATCTGCAGAGGTGACTACGACGAAGGGGTTCTTCTCCGTCTTGCACGCGATCAAGGTTAAAGGTTGACCACCTTTGCTGCCCCAGATGCTATCGAAAATGAAGACCGTTACCCCTTGCACGTTTCCTTCGACTACGTTCCAGACTTGTCTAGCTTGGAACCCGCAAAGAGCAGATCGCGTGAGCGGCGGATGAATCTCAAGGCGTGAGGGATTCCACCACCATTGCGAAGGAGCAGGAGGACCAATATATCGGAACCCCCGTCTGGCCGCGAAGGAACGCATCCTGCAACTGCGCAACAAGTGCACGATTCGGAGCAGACCGAGGATCAGCGACAGCCCGGCAACTACCCAGAAAAGGCTTAATTAACATAAGATCCGTAGGCATCATGCGGTCCTTGATCGCGCTCGAAAACACATCGATAGTAAACCTTCAAGGCGGGACGCGGGAGGATTGTCGGCCATCCGTCAGTAACACTTCGGTAAACATTCTGGATCGGCGGAGTCCACTTTACCTGCTAATCATTTATCTGAAAGACCCAAACGGAACTGGTGGCGGCAGCAAACAGTATAACGGGTGGCAGCAAAGCACTGTATCCAGCACCAGGTGCATGATTATTTTCCATCGGACATTTCCGAATGGAGAGTGTCATGCTCGAACACTATTATGTCAAACCTTCAACTATCGACCGAATCCGTGACAGTTGGCTCGGCTCTCAAATTGATAGCTACTCGGGATGGATGGAAGCGAACGGCTATTCCTCCCGCACCGTCTTTCGTCGGTTGCCACGGCTTTTCTGCTTTGCTGAGTTCGCACACAAGCGGGGCTGCACAGATGTTGCTTCTGCCCTTGCTCTTGTCGAGGACTTTGTTTCCCAATGGTTGGTTCAGCACGGACCGGAAGCAAAGACATCGGCCTCGCTGCGCAAGCATGCAATTGATGTAGGGAATGCCACTCGTCAGATGTTGCGGCTGGCCAGTGGAGATCCTGTAAGGCATAATCGTCACCGCCGCCCATTTCCACTTGAATCAGAGGTTCCTGGGTTCCAGGAGTATTTGCGCAATGAATGCGGACTGATGGAGAGTACGATCGCCGGGTACCGGCATCATCTGCACGAGTTTGGGCAGTACATCCGGAAGGCCGGGATCACTTCGCTAGGCGACCTGTCGCCCGCGCTTCTGGCATCTTTCGTCGTCGAATGTGCGCCAGGAATGGCTCCCTGCACGCGCCGCGATCTCTGTTGCCATTTGAAAGTACTGCTGCGGTTCTGCCATCGCGAAGGAATCACCGACCGGGACCTCAGAGGTGCGGTTGGTATGCCCCAGGTATACCGTCTGGCCGATGTCCCCCGGTCAATCACTTGGGACGAGGTCCGTCGCACGTTGGAAGCGGTGGACCGAAGGACAATCCGAGGCCGGCGAGACTATGCCATCTTGCTTTTTCTTGTGACCTATGGGCTGCGAGCCCACGAGGTTGCCAAACTCACGCTTGAAGATATCGACTGGAAACGCGAGCGATTCCAGGTGCCGGAACGCAAGGCTGGCCATGCGACTGCGTATCCGCTCGCCGGAGTAGTGGCAGAAGCACTGATCGACTATCTCAAACGAGGCAGACCTGAGACTGAGGATCGCCATCTCTTCTTCCGCGTCGTGGCTCCGCGTTCACCCATCACTCCCGCCACAGTGTCATCGAGTGTAGCGTTTTATCTGCAGAAGGCGGAAATCAAGGTGCGCAAAGGTGGATCGCATACGCTCCGGCACACCTGCGTACAACGCCTGATCGACGCCGAATTTCCACTGAAGACTATCGGCGATTATGTTGGGCATCGCTCGCCAGAGTCCACTCGCATCTATACGAAAGTCGCTATCGAAGCCCTGCGCGAGGTTGCCATGGGTGATGGGGAGGCTCTATGAACACTCCATATTTCCAGAGCTTCCTGGCTCCGCACCTCCATCAGTTCGTGCAATACAAGCGCGCACTGAACCGCAAGTACTTAAACGATGCGCATACGTTGCGCCTGTTCGACCGGTATCTCTGCAATCACAACATCGCCGATTGGCACTCAATCGATAGCGCGGTGGTCGATGATTTCCTGGTATCCCGCCCTAAGGTCGGGCCAAAGAGATACAACCTCATTCTGTATGCAGTGCGCCGTTTCTTTGCCTTTGCAATTATGCAGCAGTGGACGCAGCGGAATCCTGTGACCGCAAGTCCACGCCGCATTACCGGCAGCCGGATTCCATACTTATTCGATCTCGATACCGCGAGACGTCTAATGGCAGAAGCACGAAGACTGCCGGAGCGATCCCGCGCGCCCTATCGAGGCCTTGTGTACGAGACGATTTTTGCTCTGCTTTATGGCCTGGGGTTGCGAGTAGGCGAAGTGTCACGACTGAAGATGGGCGATGCCGATTTCACACGCAATCTGCTGTTCATCCGGGAGACGAAATTCGCCAAAAGTCGATATGTGCCAATGGGACCTCGTCTGACACAGCGTCTGAAAGATTACGTGGCAGAACGGTTTGGAAGCACGCCTGCTTCCGAACTGCCAATGTTCACCTTCAACTCCAAGCGTGGCAGCGTCGATGAAGGGACAATCAGCATGACTTTTCATGCCCTCTTGCCCAAGCTGGAACTGCATATCCCGCCGGGCGTATCGCCACCGCGTCTCCATGACCTGCGCCACTCGTTTGCTGTTGCAACGCTGCTTCGATGGTACCGGGAAGGCATCGACCCCAACTGCCGGTTGATGCACCTCTCCACTTTCCTCGGCCACGTCGATCCCACTTCTACCTCTGTGTATCTGACGATCACCGAAGAGCTTCTCAACTTAGCCGCCCAACGCTTCCATGGGCTAGCCCCGAAAGGAAGTGCGCAATGATCGGAGTGGGGCAAGTGCTGTTCGCTTTTTTTGAAGATCACCTCAAGACGCAGAAGGGGCTTCGGCCCGGTTCGGTGCGAAGTTATCGGGACACAATGAAACTCTTCCTTGCCTATGTCGCCTCCGGTTGCCGGCGTCCGATCACGCGATTACAGCTGGCTGATCTGTCGGCACAGCGCGTGCGTGACTTCCTCAACACAATGGAGGTCACGCGCGGGAATCGTGTGAGCACACGCAATCAGCGCCTTGCCGCCTTGCATACCTTCTACCGCTTCCTCGCCCTCCAACAGCCAGAAATGCTGGCTGAAGCCCAACAAGTGGAGGCGACTCCTGTCAAACGGACCGCGCCGCCTCAGACGCTCTACCTGGAACACGACGAAATCGAGACCCTCTTCCGGACCTTGCCGCGCAATGGAATCCTCGCACTGCGTGACAGGGCTCTCTTCATGGTGCTCTATAACACCGGAGCAAGAGCGCAGGAAGTGGCCGACTTGAAAGTCGAAGATGTTGATCTCGACGGGCCGTTGCGCGTGCGTCTTCATGGGAAAGGCGATAAGTGGCGAAGTTGTCCGCTCTGGCCTGAAACTGCTGAACTGTTGAAGAGGTTGACAGCCGACGTACGCGGCAACCAGTCCGTCCCCCTGTTCATGTCTCGTCAGCGAGAGCCTCTTACGCGGTTCGGCATTTACAAAATCGTCAAGAGGCACACCTCCAACTTGTCTCCCACTACTCCGGATAAAAGGCGCCGCAGTATCTCGCCGCATGTTTTCCGCCACTCGACGGCGGTGGGCCTTCTGGAAAAAGGCGTAGACGTCAATGTCATCCGAGCCTGGCTGGGCCATGTCAGCTTGGAAACCACCAACCGTTATGTCGAAATCACCTTGAGGACCAAGCAGGCTGCTGTGGAGGCTTGTCTCCCTCCAACCGGAACTTCGGAATCGTCTCACCAAACGAAAGCATGGCGTGATGATCAACAGCTGTTGAAATGGCTTGGCTCGCTGTAATGGTTATGTGCCTATCACGAAGGGGAGCAGCTTATTTCTATGCGGCTCCCCTCTTCCTCGGCAACAAAACGGTCTGCGGAACAAAAGGCCGATTTTGTGCCCGGGCACAAAAT
>PMSS01000312.1 GCA_003167515.1 Acidobacterium sp.
ACGTTGCCGCTCCCGTCCACCGCAACGCCCGCGGGATAGCCAAAGCCGCCGCCCAGCGACGTCACGCAACTCGAGGACGCACACCCAGCCGGCATCTCCTCCACTCCATTGACGCCACCATCATTCGAAGGTGAATTGCTGTTAGCCACATAGACATTGCCGCTTCCGTCCACCGCCAGGCCGGCCGGAGAGTCGAAACCGCCACCCAGCGTAGTCTGCGTAGCCGGGCCGAAGACCAGCTGTGGCCCCTGCCCGCTGCCGTAGATGTACGCGGTCGCAATCGCTCCTTTGGCATCGGACAGCACCATCGCGCCATACCGCGGACCGGCGTACCGCGGCGCAAACTTCACCTTCACCGTGCACGTGTCCCCTGAGTTGTAAGCGTGCCCGGTCCCGTTGGTATCGCAGCTTCCACCCCCTGCATCGATAAAGTCCAGTCCCTTCGCGCCCTGCGTCAGCACGGACGCAGTTATCCCGCTGTCGGCAGCACTGAAGGTGAAGGACAGCTTCATCGGCGGCCCCGTCGCTCCTACCGCGACCGTGCCAAGGCTAACCGGCGGCAGAATCTCCCCTCCCGGAACCGCCGGGTTCACGCCGCCCGGCAAGATCTCCTTCAACCCCTCATCGCCCGTCACATAGATATCGCCGCTCAAGTCCACCGCCACGCCATTGGAGTCCCCGAAGCAGCAGCCCGGCAACGTCATGCAACTGGTAGAAGTGCACCCCGGGGCCATAACTCTGACCTCGTTATTGCCACCCAGATAAATGTTTCCGCTCACGTCCACCGCGATGCCGGCAGGATCGGTGACGCCGGCGGCCAGCGTCGTTACACATGCCGGGGAATCGCACCCGGCAGGCATCTCCTTCACCGCGTTGTTGCCCGTGTCGGAGACATAGACGTTCCCACTCCCGTCCACCGCCACGCCCCCCGGCCCGTTGAACCCGCCTCCCAGTGTCGCGACACAACTGGCGGAAGCGCACCGGGGCGGCATCTCCTTCACCGCGTTGTTCTTGCCATCGGCGACATAAACGTTGCCGTTCACGTCCACCGCCACCCCCCAGGGATATTTGAACCTGCCCCCCAGTGTCGTGACACAACTGGCGGAAGCGCAGCCGGGCGGCATTTCCTTCACCGCGTTGTTTTCGGTATCGGCGATATAGACGTTGCCGCTCCCGTCCACCGCCACGCCCGACGCATTGTAGAAGCCGCCCCCCAGCGTCGTCGTGACGCAATTCCCTGAAGCGCACCCGGACGCCTCGTACACTGCACCGCCGTACTTGGAATCGGACGCGATGTAGAGGTTGCCATTTCTGTCGACTGCCACGCCAACCGGAAGTCCGAACTGGCCAACGGTCTTCACCGTCTGCGCCTCGAGCGGACACACGACCGCCCCGCCCAGCAGCACCAATCCCAGCCACAATGGGGTAAGAAAGAGGCGAGCCGACCGCCCCCAGGCTCCCGCCGCCCGAGTCCCCAGGGCACCCCGTCTCTCCCGCTCAGAAGCAACTTTGTAGGTGCTTGTAGATAAGCCTGAACAAACTTCCACCTTCAGGCACGAAGCCAGGGAACGGAACATCAGCGAAGTTTTCAAGAAACACTCTCCTGAGAGAACCTCACCACTCAACGGGGGTAAAGAGCGGCGATTTGGCACAAACCATCAGCCGTCGCATCGGCGGCAAAGGACAGCACTACCGGCGCGCCGGGGAAGCGCGTTTCCGGCCTCAAACGTACTCAGGAACCACTCGACTCGAACAGGAAGAAATATGAGTCCGATAGAAAGAAGGAAGTGGTGTCAACAGATAATAGACCCTAAACCGGAATGTCAAGAAGAATATCCAGCACGCCTTTCACACAACAACCTCGCTAGGTTCGTCTGTGGATCGGCCACCCTCTACCTTAGTTATGCAGCCTCCCGCATCAACCCCCCGAAAGTAACTAAGGTCGAAAACGAACGGGCCATCACCCGCTTTACCGTATCCCCTGTTCCTTACTCCCTCTTGCCTGTCGCCAGGCCTCGTTCCCTGTTCCCGATTCTCTTTCGCCTGTCGTCTGTTCCTATTCCCTGCTCCCTGTTGCCTATTCCCTGTTTTTGTCAAGTTTCCACCACTTATCCGAAGTAACAATCGCTGATAAATCACTACTTCCACGCCAGGAAAGTTGGCAGTTTTTTCCTCCAAACCTGCTATTCTTAACTTATAGAGTTAAAAAAGAAAAGCCGCCAGAACCAACTGCGCAACGAACCGAGATTGAGGCACAGAGCCTGACGCCGCCGTTTTCCTCAAGAAACGGCGGCTCATGCTTGCTCTTCCCAGTGTCTCGGATTGCGCGGTTGGTTCCAGAGGGCGGCTTTCTTCTTTGGAAAGGACGAGACCAAATGGCATCTTCGTTCGCAGCCAGGCGAAACCAGGCTACTCGCTACTGGCTACTGGCTACTGGCTGCAACCAGGAAATGACACGCGCGAATGAACCATTCGCACGCGTCGTGCCGATGACTTGTTCTCAATCACCGAGCCCCGTCGCGAGTGTCAATGCATCAATCGCGCGTGCCAATGACGCACTCCCGCTCGCGGCCCATCTGCCCTGTTTTCTTGAGGACGAAGGGGTCACGAAAGTTACTCCCCCTCCTAACGTCTTTCGAATCAATCAAGGCCCCGCACACCCCGGGGGGCAAATTTGCAGCCCTCGGCAGAAATTCTCTGAGTTGTGCGAAATTGGTGGACCTGGTCGGGATCGAACCGACGACCTCTTCCATGCCATGGAAGCGCGCTCCCAGCTGCGCCACAGGCCCACAGGAAGGTCTATCCTATTTTCATGGAGCAGGAACAATTCGTCAATGAATCGGAAGCGCCCGTCCCGGCACTTTGGTGCTTCGACCGCCCCGGTCCCGGCAAGAGTTGGCAACCGCCAGCCGCAACGAAGCATCGTCCTGGTCATATGTTATTGACCCGCACGTCACTGGCGCTGCTCCTGGCGACGCTTTCATGTTCCGTTTCGGCGCAGAGCGATCCGCCGCCAGCTTCCACCTCGAGCTCGGTGTCAGCCACGCTGCGTCCCGCCCTGGCGCAGGTCGGCCAATCGCTCACCAGCATCGGCATCCGCCGCTGGAAGGCGCCGAACGAAGTGAAAGCCGCTGCGGATCAGGATGTCTCCTCGATCCAGCGAGACCTTTCCGGAACCCTCGCGGGGCTTCTGCAACAAGCTGACGCCGCTCCGTCTTCCGTGCCCGCGGCATTCGCGGTTTATCGGAACGTTGACGCTCTGTATGACACGCTGCTGCGCGTGGTTTTGACCGCCAACCTCGCCGCTCCCGACAATGAGGTGAACTCTCTTCAGACGGCTCTCAGCAATCTGGAAGGCGCGCGGGCAGCGCTCGGCGACTCCATCGTGAGCACATCGCAGGCACAGCAGACGGAGCTGGTGAGGGTACGCACTGCTCTCGCCAACGCGGCTGCGGCGCCGCGCCCTCCGGCGAAGACGACGGTCGTGGACGACGGGCCAGCCAAAGATACGACGACGAAGCACAAACATCCGGCGACCACGAAAAAACCGGCCACGACCCCCTCAAAGCCGGCGGATTCCACTTCGGGGACGCCGCCTCCGCAGTAGCCCTTTTGGGGTACGACGGCGGATTTTCGGGAACTCTGCAGCGAACTCGCGTGTCTAACGCAACAGAGTGAAGCAAGGCACTGACCCGGCAGAGCACCCGGCTCGCCGACCAGCGTGCCGGGTTCCGGGACAGCCGGGCAAGATGAGCAGAACTCCTGATAGGCTGAAGGGAGCGTTCGATGCAGGTGGGAACGGCCGTGGGAAATCTGGCAGGGGTGATCGGCGTTCGTCCCGAGGAGGCTGCGGTTGTGGAGCAGCTGAAGGCGGGTTCCGAGGAAGCCTTTGCCTGGTTGATTTCCCGCTACCAACAGCCGTTGTACAGCCTGATCTATCGCATCCTTCCAAATCCTTCCGACGCTGCGGATATCACCCAGGAAGTTTTCGTTAAGGTCTTTCGGGGCATCGCGCATTTCCATGGCAAAGCCAGTCTGCGGACATGGATCTACCGCATCGCGCTGCACGAGGCTCTGAACCAGCGTCGCTGGTGGACGCGTCATGAGCGGCAGCAGGTGACCATCGACGCGGGCGGCGAGGACCACCATGCTTCTTCGGCAGAAAACATCGCCGACACCCATGAGTCGCCTTTCGAGGCGTTTGCGCATGCGGAAATCGCCGCCCGCGTGGAAGCCGCGCTGCGCGAGGTGCCGGAGCCATTCCGGACGGTGGTGGTGCTCCGCGACATCGAGGGATTCGGGTACGAAGAGATCGCCGAGATTCTGAATGCGAATCTCGGAACCGTGAAGTCTCGATTGATGCGCGGGCGGGCACACCTGAAGAGTCTGCTTGCGCCGTATATGGAAGCGGCGAACCGGCGGCCTTCGCGTCGTTCATCAGTTTCGCAAGCCTGCTCAGCTGAGGAGGCCATATGAGTTTGTGCAGCACAGTTCGCGGGCAATTTTCCGACTATCTGGACGGAAGCCTGACCGGGGTTGCGATGCAGTCGATCGCCGGCCACCTTGCGCGCTGCCGAGAGTGCGCCGGGGAGTTCGGACAATGGCGGAGCATCCAGCGGTCGCTGGCGAATCTTGGTCCGGCGCGGCCGCCGGCAGACCTCGCTCTGCGGATTCGCGTGGCGCTGTCCCAGGAGCTTTCGAAGACTCCGCGCAATGCGCTGGAGGGCTGGAAGGTGCGCTGGCAAAATTCGGTTGCCCCTTTCCTGCTGCAGGCGTCGGCGGGACTGGCGAGTTCGCTGGTTCTGGTTGGTACGATGGCGTTCCTGATCGGAGCGTTTGCCGCTCCTGAGGCGGCGTCGGCGCGGGACGAATCGCTGGGAATGGCGACGGGGCCGCGTTTTCTTTATTCGACGGTTGAGGCGAATTCGGGAACGGTTTCGGGCAAAGGTGTTCCTGTGACGGTCGAGGTTTACGTGGATTCGCAGGGGCGGGTCTACGACTACGACATTGTTTCGGGTCCGAGCGATGAGGCGACGCGGGCGGAACTTGAGACGCTTTTGCTTTCGAGCAAGTTTGAACCGGCAGAGTGGTTTGGGCAGCCGGTTCGAGGCGTCGCGCTGCTGTCATTTGCCGGGGTTTCGGTGCAGGGATAGGCGAGAATTTTGCCCCGGGGTGGGTTGTGCGGGGGCGTGATTGATTCTGAAGACGTGGGAGGGGGATAACTTTCGTGACCCCTTCGCCGCTCTGAAAACAAGGCAGATGGCTCGTGCGCGGGAGTGGGTCATTCGCACTCGCGATTGACTCATTCACACTCGCGACGGGGCTTACTGATTGAAAGTAAGTCAGGTGCGTGGCGTATGCGAATGATTCATTCGCGAGCGTCTTTGTCTGGCGGAACGGCATTCGGTTTTCCCCCTCTCCAAAGAAGAAAGCCGCCCGGACGGCGGCTTTTTCTTTCTTTACTCTATAAGTTAAGAATAGCAGGTTCGGAGGAAAAAACTGCCAACTTTCCTGGCGTGGAAGTCGTGGTTTATCAGTGCTTGTTACTGGCAATAAAACGCTTGACACACATGTGCGTGTAGTGTACTATTTCAGACATGGACACGCCTCCCACGCTTCAGGCCGCAATCGTTCAGTTCTCCGATCCGCAACGCGCCTTTGATACCGCCGTTGAGTATCGCTGGCCCGGTGGTGATGTAACGTGCCCGCGCTGCGGCGAGGCGAAGCACTCGTTTGTGAATACGCGGCGGCTGTGGTTCTGCTACGTCTGCAAAAAGCAGTTTACGGTCAAGGTGGGAACGGTGATGGAAGACTCCCCGCTTGGACTCGATAAGTGGATGATTGCTATCTGGATGTTGGCGAACTGCAAGAACGGTATCTCCAGTTACGAACTTGGCAAAGCTATTGGCGTTCGCCAGAACTCGGCATGGTTTCTGCTGCATCGCATCCGCGAAGCTATGGGTAGTGCCTCTACCGGCAAGCTGGGCGGAAGCGATTCCGGCCCCGTCGAAGCGGATGAGGTTTTCATCGGCCCTAAGCCAAGGTTCATGCACGCCAGCCGCCGCGCTGCGATGCCACGGCGCGGGATTAAGAACGTTCCGGTCATGGGGATGCTGGATCGGGAGAGCCGTCAGGTTCGCGCCAAAGTGGTTCCCAACGTCAGCCGCGAAACTCTCCAGAACGAGATTCTGGAGCATGTCGAAAAATGGTCGAAACTCTACACGGACGGTTGGCAGGGATATGACAATCTGGACAGCTACGTCCACAAGACCGTGAACCACATTCAGGAATACGTGCGGGGCGAAGTTCACACTCAGGGGATTGAGAACTTCTGGAGCCTGCTCAAGAGGACGATGCGCGGCACGTACGTTGCCGTCGAGCCGTTCCACCTGGACGCCT
>PMSS01000110.1 GCA_003167515.1 Acidobacterium sp.
ATGGTCACCGGCTGGAAATCCTGGCTCCTCAAACCCGTCGACCCCTTCTTCGCCAAGGACGGAGCAGGCACCCTCGTCCCCATCAGAATCACCGGCACCGCCTCCCACCCCGAAATAGGCCTCAACTTCAAACACTGACAAACCAGCTGCGGATGCCGATGCGCATGTCCACCACGACCCGTAACTAGAAAACAAGTGTCATCCTGAGCGAAGCANNATCCGAATTCGTTGCGCCCGCATTTGGGCGCAACAATTAATTCAGAAGCGAATCGAAGAGCCTGGCCTGAGCGCAGTCGAATGGCACCCGCATTCTCGCTGGAACCACCGCGAGTTCTCCCGCCACCCAAGTGACCCGCTAACAGCTAACGGCTAAAAGCTAATAGCTGAACTCCGCTCCTCCGCGCTGATAAACTCCTCCTCAGCATGCCCCCCACCGCCCACCCAAAAAAAGAAGACCCCGACCGCCTCGTCAACGCCGCCCGCGCCGCCGAAGAAGACTCCTTCGAGCTCAAGCTCCGCCCCCGCCGCCTCCAGGAATTCATCGGCCAGACCAAAGCCAAAGAGCAATTAGCCATCGCTCTTGAGGCCGCCCGCTCCCGCAAAGAAGCCCTCGACCACGTCCTCCTCTTCGGACCGCCGGGCCTCGGCAAAACCACCCTCGCCACCATCATCGCCAACGAACTCGACGTCCCCTTCCAGCAAACCTCCGGCCCCGCTCTCCAGATCCAGGGCGACCTCACCGCCATCCTCACCAACCTCCGCGACCGCCAGGTCCTCTTCCTCGACGAGATCCACCGCGTCCAGCCCGTCCTCGAAGAAAAACTCTACACCGCACTCGAGGACTACAAGCTCGACATCATCATCGGCCAGGGCCCCGCCGCCCGCACCCACGTCATGGAGATCAAACCCTTCACCTTCGTCGCCGCCACCACCCGCCCCGGCCTGCTTAGCTCTCCACTAAGATCGCGCTTCGGCATCCTCCTCCGCCTCGAGTTCTATACCGATGACGACCTCCGCTTCATCGTCTCCCGCTCCGCCGAAGTCATGAGCATAGGAATCGATCAGGACGGAGCAGCCGAGATAGCCATGCGCAGCCGAGGAACCCCCCGCATCGCCAACCGCCTGTTAAGAAGAGTCCGCGACTACGCACAGGTAAGAGGCTCCGGCCGCATCGATCGCGAAACCGCCTGCCAGGCATTAAAGATGTTAGAAGTAGACGCCCACGGCTTCGACGAGTTAGACCGCCGCCTCCTGCTCACCATCATCGAAAAGTACGACGGAGGCCCGGTAGGCTTAGGCACGCTAGCCGCAACATTAGCCGAAGAAGAAGACGCCTTGGAAGAAGTCTACGAACCCTTCCTCATCCAAATAGGCTTCCTCGACCGAACACCCAGAGGCCGAGTAGCCACCAGACTAGCCTACGAACACTTCGGACTACCTCTACCGAGGAAGCAACCAGGACTTTTTTGAACCCTTCCGTCTCATTGCGACCCATCAGTTGGGCTTGCGTCGTTGTGCGCCGGGACCACCGACATGGCGGCTTCGATAGAACCGCGACCGCGGCATCGAATCGTCCCCTGACCATTTGCCACGTTAAACTCCCCAAATGCTACCCCTTCCAGTTTCGCCAGCGAGTCAATTTTTCCAGTCCTGGGATTTGCAAAAATATCGACGACCCAAAGGCCGCCGCCACTAAAACCACCAAAGCTCGTGGCACGAAACCAAGCCGCTGGCCGAGCCTCTACGTCCACATAATCCAGACCACCTTGCTCGTGACGAGTCGGCCTTCCCACCGTAAGCCCCAGAATTTGCACTGACGCGTGGGCCTGAGTGAATGTACCGAGTTCGTGCGGGGTACCGATCAATAGGCGCGTCTCTATCGCGTCCACTAGAACGCTTGGGTTCCGTGGCTCGGGGAGGCGATAGAAAACGCGAGTATCCGTTGTTTTCGCCCACCGTGCTGCAAAACCGAAAACTACGCTGGCTGGCCCGGGTCTCGATTCTGAGACCCGGGAATCGCGCGAAGCGCGACCGCTCTACGCCGCCCGAACCTTCTTCTTAGGCCGTCCCCCGCCCCCCATTCTTTTTCGCCGCCGAGCGCTTCGCCACACTCCTGGATCGCCGCCCGTCGCCCCAGGCGAGCCGCCATCCACTTCCGCGATCCCAGAAAACCTCCAACAGCGCAGCAGCTCGCATCACACGCGACCCGTGTAGAAAAAACGAATGTCATCCAGAGCGGAGCCTCCGAATTCGTTGCGCCCGCTTCTGGGCGCAACAAACAATTCAGGCGCGCAGTCGAAGGACCTGCGGTTCGCTCCTTCACCACGAACATTACCAATGTCATTTGCGGCAATGAAGAGCACCCGCTACGCTCGCGACATGCGCGATCTTTGGTACTACGTCTATATCGTCGCCAGCCGCACCCATGCGCTCTATATCGGAGTAACAGGCCGCATCGAACAACGCATCCGGGAGCACAAAGAAAAAGCCTTCGAAGGATTCACCGCCAACTACAACTGCAACCGTCTCGTCTACTACGAACGCTACTCAACACCAGGCCGAGCCATCGCCCGCGAAAAACAACTCAAAGGCCGGAGCCGCGCCAAAAAGCTCGCACTCATCAAAACCACGAACCCAACCTGGATCGATCTAAGCGAAGAATGGGGCAAACCAATCCAACTATTCAACGCCGCTCCGTCGCGTCCGCATGAAACCACCCTCACGCCGCCCGAACCTTCTTCTTAGGCCGTCCCCCCAGCCGCCCATTCTTCTTCGCCGCCAACCGCTTCGCCACACTCCTGGATCGCCCGCCCGTAGCCCCCAGCCGAGCAGCCATCCACTTCTGCGACCCCAGGAAACCCTCCAACAGCGCCGGCAAATACAAATCCGCATCCAGCTTCGGAAAGTGAATCCCAAACCCCGACGGAGAAATCTCGATCTTCTTCAGCTCGGCCGGACTCGCCTTCTCCAAACCCTCCGCATCCTGCGGCGCAAACATCACCTCGACCTTCGAACTCAGCCGAATCACCACCCGGCCCAGCCGCCGATCATAATGCGCCGCAACCGCGCGGGGCAGGGAAGCCTGCATCTCCCGCGCCCTCTCATTCGCCCGTTCGAGCTCAGCCAATTCCATAGATCACCCTCAGAATGGTCGGCATAGGAACATGCTATCAGCCAACCGAAACGCTTGGGTTATAGATTTGCGCATCCAACGACCCAAAATTCACCCCAACTCCCAAAAACCCCAAATGTGGAAAATCTGTCAAGTCTCAGCCCCAAACTCCAAAGTAACAACCCCACATTCCAATCCACTTACAAGCCAACTTACTCAAAGAAAGTTGGCAGTGTTTTCCTCTGAACCTGCTATTCTTAACTTATAGAGTAAAAAAAGAAAAGCCGCCCGAACCAACCGCGCAACGAACTGAGATCGAAGCACAGAGCCTGACGCCGCCGTTTTCCTCAAGAAACGGCGGCTCGTCGTTTGTACCTGCCATAGCTTCGGATTGCGCGGTTGGTTCCTCGGCGGCTTTTTTGCTGTGAGAAAGACGGTTTTCGTCATGTACATGAATGAATCAATCACGCTCGCGAAGCAACTGCCACGATTTCAGTCATCCGGCTCCGTCACGCTCGTGATTGACTCATTCACACACGTTAATGATTCAATCGCAAGCGCCTGGCAAATGACCTGCCATCAGCAGCGGATCGAGGTAACCAACGTCACCCCAACCGCAAGCCTCGCAGAATCAATCACCGTACCGCAGTCGCCCACCCCCAGGGATATTTCATACCGCTCGGCTAAACTAATCCCGCAGGAGGTCACAAAATTGGCCCGCACTGAATCCGCGATGCTCGCCCTCGGAACCGAAGCGCCCGCGTTCGCCCTCAAAGACGTCCGCGACAACTCCGTCCACACCACCGAATCGCTCTCCGGCCCAAAAGGCCTGCTCGTCATGTTCATCTGCTGCCACTGCCCATTCGTCAAACACGTCGAGCAGCAACTCGCCCAACTCGGCCTCGACTACCGCAACTCCGGCATCGGCATCGCCGCCATCAGCAGCAACGACGCCGAAAATTACCCCGACGACGCGCCCGCCTCGCTCGCCGAACAAGCCCTCAAACTAGGCTTCGTCTTCCCTTATCTCTACGACGAAACCCAGGAAGTAGCACGCGCCTACGATGCCACCTGCACCCCCGACTTTTTCCTCTTCGACGCCGGCCAGAAACTCGTCTACCGCGGTCAACTCGACTCCAGCCGCCCCGGCAACGACATCCCCGTCACCGGCCGCGACCTCCGCGCCGCGCTCCAGGCCGTCATCGCCGGCGAGCCCGTCACCTCCGACCAGCACCCCAGCATCGGCTGCAACATCAAGTGGAAAAACAAAGGCCTCAACCGCCTGTAACGCCTCGAGTCGCGCTTTCGCCGACCCAAACAAAAAGGCCTGCAGGATCGCTCCCGCAGGCCTTATCTATTGCCTGTTGCCTGTTGCCTGTTGCCTGTTGCCTGCTCTTACGCCTGCCCGATCGTCACGCCATGCTCCAGCGGAATCCCCGCGCGACTCACCACCTCAAACTGCAGCGTGCTGCTGCCCTTGTGCGCGTCGATCCGCACGTGATCCCCGTGCAGCACCTCGCCGTCGAGAATCTTCATCGCCAGCGGATCCTGAATCAGCCGCTGGATCGCCCGCTTCAGCGGCCGCGCCCCATAAGCGCGATCGTACCCCGCCGTGAAGATCTGGCGCCGCGCCGCCGGCGTCAGCTCGATCGTGATGTGACGATCCGCCAGCAGCTTCTCCAGGTCCTTCAGCCTCAGATCGACGATATGCGTCAGCTGTTCCTCGCCCAGCGGACGGAAGATCACAACATCGTCCACCCGGTTCAGGAATTCAGGCCGGAAGTGCTCGCGCAGCACCTTCATCACGCTCTCCTGCGCATGCCCAAACGTCGTCTCATCCTTCAGCGAATCGCCCTGAAGGAAGCCCGCGCCCAGATTCGACGTCATGATCAGCACCGTATTCTTGAAATCCACCACGCGTCCCTTCGAGTCCGTCAGCCGCCCATCGTCCAGAACTTGTAACAGTACGTTGAACACATCCGGATGCGCCTTCTCAATCT
>PMSS01000501.1 GCA_003167515.1 Acidobacterium sp.
TGAACGTGCCCGTCCCCGGCACCGTCACGGCTACCGCCGGCAGATTCTCGACGAAGTCCACGCACCAGCCGGTTGCGGTCGCCGGGGTGTCCAGGGAGGTGTTCTGATAGAAGTACAGACTCCAGGTCCCGTTCGGGTTCGTGTCATGGTACAAGCTATCGAATGTGGCGCTGCCTCGGGTAGCGGCATAGTTGACGGTGCCGGGTAGCGTGTAGAAGCCGCTGGGACTGGGAGTGTACGAACCGTTGATTTGGCCGTTGGCATAGCTGGTGGGTTGGTATGTGCCGGGCCCGTAATTCGACTGGGGCACAAGTTCACTGCCGCTGTCGGAGAAGATGTAGTTGCCCCTGGCCAGCAATGTGTCGTTGTTGGTGGCGCCGGTCCCGGAGAAGAAGTCGATGGAACTCGCGGTGTCGGCTCCCGGACCAACCAGAAGCGACGAGGTCCACAATACCGAGTCGGCCACCGAGTCGGTTTGGAAGTTCTCGAGCTCGAGGCTGACACTATTGATCGTACCTGGCAGGTTGGAGACGAAGATGTTGCTTGGGTTCGGGGCCGCCGCGCCTTCGTTGCGGATGTTATCCACCTGGTTCGGCAGGGTGATGCCGCCCGGGTTGCAGATGATGGCCGGGCTCCCCGACGTTCCGGCGCCGGAAAACGTCGTCGCAGTATTCACGCGCTGCCAAAAAGAAGTCGAGCCTGGATCGTAGGTTTCCGACACTCCGCTATAAGTCGCGGTGATGTTGTGGTCGCCTTCAGTCAGTGCACTTGTGCTGATCGAGGCTTGACCTGAGCCATTCAATGTGACCATATTTGCGGACGAACCAGTCGGAGCGACGCCGTTCTCGGTAAAGGTCACCGTGCCCGAGGTCACGGGATTCCCATTGCTCGTGACGGTGGCGGTCAGAGTCACCGAAGTGCCGGTCACCGACGGGTTCATCGAGTGGGTCCCCGGAGCCAGCGTGATCGTCGTCGGAAGTCCGTTATTCACCGTAAACGAGAGGCACCAGCCGCCGGTCACGTTGATGGTTGTGCCGGTGTTGTTGATGGCAAATAGGGCCCAATCGCCATTTCCGTTGGCCCCGCCGAATGCCTGAGCGAATGTCAGGGGATTGGTTCCAAAAGAGTCCGGCTGCGCGTAGTTGATGGTTCCCGGAACCGTCGGTGCAGGCGTCTGGGAGGCGGAAAACGTGTCGGCCTGGTAGTAATTGTCCGTCGCTTCATAGGTCGTCGATGTCAGTGGACCGTCTAACGGGGCGCTCGGATTCAGGTCGGCGAACGAAACGTTCACGGAAGGCTGGCTGCTGGAGGTGCCCGCGTCGGAAAAGAAGTCCAGGTCGTATGCCTTGGTCCGGTCAGGTGCGACCAGCAAAAAGGCGTCGACGGTGCCAAGCCCAAGAGTGTCAGACAAACCTTTCAGGGTGACGGTCAGGTTGGCGACTGTGTTGGATAGCTCGGCGGTGTCCGTTCCCACGTTGACCACCGAGGGATAGGGCGATACGGTGGAGGCATTCTCAACGATGGCGCCGGCGTTGCAATACTCCCCGCTGGTCAGGGTGGAGTGGTTCTTGACGAACTGGTTCAGCCCCTGAGAATTGCTTGCATTGAAGCCGGTGCCTCCGGAATAGGACGCCTCGAGCGAATGGATCCCTTCGGTCGTGAATGTGGTGGTGCATTGCGCTTCACCGCTACTCACTGCGACCGGATTGCCCTGGGCGCAGCCGATCGTGTTGCCGCCGTCGCTAAACTTCACGGTCCCGGTAGGCGTGCTGCCGCTGCTGGTCACGGTCGCAGTGAGCGTCACCGAATTGTTGGGTGAGGTGGTGAACGATGAGTTGTTCGTGGAGCTTGAACTGAGGGATGTAGTGGTGTTTGCGTTGGTGGACTGCATGACCGTCATCACCAGAGACCAACTGGTGACCGACACCGGGTCGCCGTTCAAATCCCCAATCGTGTCGTTGTCGGTAAGCGTGAGCGTCCACGTCCCGCTGGGAGTCGCTCCCGTTTCGAACTGGCTGGCGAACGTTGCGCTGCCGTCGCTCTGCGCCCATTCCGTCGAGTTTCCTCCCACCGGGAGTGGTGGCTGAGTTTCTGAGTTGTTGGCAGGTGCGAGGTAGTAGGAGCTCGGCTTTACGGTAAAGGTGCCGCTTTGCGGCGCCCAGTGACTCGGGTATACCGGCGCGTCCACACTTGCATTATCGGCGACCGTTATCGTGGCGTTCAGCAGTCCAGAGCCGGAGTCGTTCAGGTCATCGCCGTCGGTGCCGTCGCCTGTGGAGCCAAGAAATTCGAAGTTCTGCCCGCTGGGAGCCGTGAGCATGAAGGACGCGTAGTCCATGCTGTCATAGGTCGCGCCATTGCTCGTCACGCCATTGAGCACTACCGAGACGCAGGTAATTGTGCTGCCAGCCGGCAAGGATGGCACGGTGATCGTGTTCGTGGAGAACTTTTGGCCCGTCCCGCCTGGCACCGACACGCCGCCTGTTGAGGTATACGTGGCGGTTCCCGTTCCCGAGCACTGCGCTCGCGCCGCCACGGGCAGCAACAACCCGCTCAAGGCGGAAGCAAACAGGCCGAACTTCAGGAGCCGGGACAACCCCAGCGGTATAGCAGTGCCATCAGTGGACGACATCGTGACCTCGTAACGCGGGCCCAATCGCGCATTTCGGGGAACAAGCTGGGGCGATTAGCGCCGGAAAGGCTTCGCCAACTGCCACGTTGGGGTACGCGACAGTAGCACCCGAGCACTGAGTTTGCAGGAGCCGGGCTTTTACAAGCGTTCAAAAACCACTTGAACGCGAACAGGAAGAATAATGGTTCGGTGTAGATCGGTATACAAGGATAACGGTGAATCAACTGAATACCGGGCCAGGAAAAGAATGTCAAGAAGAATATCCCGCTCACCCCCTCGCATCCAGCCTCAAAAGCCCGCGGGCCAGCCCTGCTCGGGCGGCCATCCCATTCAATTCCGGTCCGGGCTGGATGCGCCACGTCGTAGTGCTGGACCCTAAATTCCAAACTCTGCTTTTTTGTCAAGTTTCCACCACTTATCCAAAGTAACAAGTCCTGATAAATCAGGACTTCCACGTCAGAAAAGTTGGCAGTTTTTTCCTCCAAACCTGCTATTCTGAACTTAATAGAGTAAAAAAGAAAAGCCGCCAGGATGGCGGCTTTCTTCTTTGGAAAGGAGGAAACAACAAATGGCATCTCTGTTCGCAGCCAGGCGAAGCCAGGGTACTGGCTACCCGCTACTGGCTACCGGCTGTTCCCTGGTGACTACTGGCTGCCGCCGGGCCATGACACTCGCGAATGAATCATTCGCACACGCGACGCACCTGACTTACTTTCAATCACTAAGCCCCCTCGCGAGCGTCAATGAGTCATTCGCGAGTGCGAATGACTCACTCCCGCTCGCGACCCATCTGCCCTGTTTTCTTGAGGACGGAGGGGTCACGAAAGTTACCCCCCTCCCAACCTCTGTCGAATCAATCACCACACCGCACTCCCCCCGGGGGAAAATTTTTCTCAATTCCAGTTTCCCATTGCACAAATTGTGGTGCATGGCTATACTGCCGCTTCCTCCAGAAAGGCGGTATATGCCAAAAATTAACGTTGGCCGATGGATTCTCTGCGGAGTCATCGGCGGTATCGCAGGCGACATTATCTCGTTCATAACAGATGGCTGGCTGTTCGCGCCGCGCTGGGCAGCGGCAATGCAGATACTCGGCCGTCCCTCTTTTTCAGGAAGCCAGATCACATGGTTCAACGCCATCGGCCTTGCCGTTGGACTGGTCTCGCTTTGGATCTATGTCGGCATCCGCCCTCGCTTCGGCCCCGGACCGAAAACGGCTATCTACGCAGCACTGGCAGTGTGGATCGTTGGATTCCTGCTGCCAAACGCCGCGTTCATGTACGTCCCGCACCTGTTCCCAAACCACCTGACCCTCTTCACGACGATCGGGAATTTAGTTTCATGCCTGGTCGGAACGCTGGTAGGAGCCGCGCTCTACAAAGAGGCTTGATCTCCGCGACTCTTCCGATAAAGGCTAGAACTCGCCAGCGTGCAGGATCAGCGATCGAATAAATCTGCACGCTCGGCTTACTCGCCTGGTTTCATCACGCCGCGATCAGCGGATCCATTACTACGCTCACAACTCCTTTACGTCTTCCCTGGCGCGTCTTTACGGACCCAGCGATCCAATCAGGAAGGCCGGGCCATGTTGCCCGGCGGAGGAATCATGAGCGCCTTTCGTACTTGCCGGCCCCTGGTGGTCGACGCCACCCAGGCCACCGAACCGTCAACAATCGCCACCGATCTCGGCTTCGCCAATGTCCAGCGTGGCGACTGGGTTGTCCGCGGTGAAGACGGAGAAACCTATGTCGTCGACGATGCGTTTTTCCAGCGCACCTTCGTGCCGATTCAGAAGTATCCGTGGGAGCGCACCGAAGAATCGCGCAGCTACGGCTGTTGATCTCCCGCTCGGGCTACTACACTGGAACCCCAGGCCGACCTGAAACAATGTCGCCTGCCCGAAAGGCATGCCCGAACTACCTGAAGTAGAAACCATCGCTAACGGCGTCGACCGGCGCGTCCGGGGCGACACCATTGTCTCTGTCTGGTTCTCCTCGTACAAAGAACCGTTCAAAACGCCGGCCGCCCAGATGGCGACCACACTGGCCGGCCTGCGCATCGACCGCGTCCACCGTGTCGGCAAACATATTGTTGTCGATCTCAAGGCAAAATCCGACAGCCGCCTGAGGACTCAGTGGATCGTTCATCTGGGGATGACCGGACGCCTGCTCGTCTCCTCCGCGGATGTTCCGCCAGCGCCGCACACGCATGCGGTGGTGAGTCTGGCGTCGGGGCGTGAACTGCGCTTTGTCGACGCGCGCCGGTTTGGGCGGCTGGCGCTGCACACGCTGGAGGGGGGTGTTTTCGCCGGACCCGGGCATGAACCGCTGACCGTCTCTGCGGCGGATTTCGCGGCGCTTTTCCGGGGCCGCAAGCTGTCGATCAAAGCCGCGCTGCTGAACCAGTCTCTGCTGCAAGGGGTAGGGAACATCTACGCCGACGAAAGCCTCTTTCGCGCTGGCATCCGCCCGACACGCATGACGGGCCGGCTCCCACGGGAGCGACTTGACCGCCTGCGCCGCGCTCTCCGCACTGTCCTGAAATCGGCCATCCGAGCTGGTGGATCATCGGTCTCCGATTATGTCGATGCCGACGGCGTCCGCGGGTTCTTCCAGATTCAACACCGTGTTTACGGTCGCGAAGGGGAGCCGTGCCTGGTGTGCGGGACCCCCATACTCCGCGTCGTCCTCGCAGGGCGCAGTACGCACTTTTGCCCAAGGTGCCAAAGTTGAGCAAAGTTGCCCGAGCCCGGTTATGGATTTCCGGACCTGGCGGCTGTTGTTCTACAGGAATCTGAAGGAATTCGACCTGTCCACTTCGGTTAAGCGATTGATTCCAATCGCAATCACAAACGGCAGGACAATTGCACTATGTAGGCCGCCAGCGACGCATTAAGCCCCACAGAGGGCTGGTGCGAGATGAGATTCCGGTCGACGAGAGCATTATCCGTTGAGATTCTGCCCCGGCCGGGGTTATAGCATGCCCCATCCAGAGATTCGATATCCGGAATAGGGCGACTTCAGGGAGGCCAGTGACTGCTGTCACAGGGAAAGCCATCCGCGCAGGATGGCTTTCCTCTTTCAGACAAGCGCGACACCGAATACTCGTTACTATCCCGTGTCGTGGCTTCCAGCGATTGCATCAAATGACTTGTCAGGGTGTTCGTCTGGGAGTAGTATTGTTTTTGCCTATCGAGCGGCTGATGCCACGCCGGTTTTGTGCGAGGCTCGCCGCCATTCTCGAGAGTCAGGAATCACCCTCGGTATATTTTCTCCGCCGTCGCGTGCGCCGCCAGAGGGGAAAACAGCCCGGTTGCGAAGGTTGAATCAGAATCAGACGGCAGCTCCAGTACGTTCCGTTGATCGGCGCGGCAGATGGTAAGGTTCCCCCATCTCATTCCCCAGGCTGTGGAGTGGGAGCCATTGAGGCCCAAAAACCAGGTCCGTTTGTATCGCACCGCCTTATTAACTTTCCGGCTATGTCCGTTGGATCGCAGCCACAGATATCAGGCCGGAGCTAAACAATTTCCACGTTCCTGGCTCCCAGCGAGTCGAGTTCCGTGCTGCACGTCTCTCAAGGATCGCAAACTCTCCGAGTCAGTACCGAGACGTAGCTGGAATCAGGAACATAGTCCATCGCACCAGGAAGTGCAGGCATGACAACAGAGCAGAACCAGCCGCAGCCGCCGGCGGAAAACCCGGTCCCGGCGCAGCCGCAAGCAGCCAACCAGGGGCAAAGCCAGGGACAGGTCGGGCATCGCCGCCGCCGCCGCCGCAAGCGCAACAAGGGTGGCGCCCAAGCCAATGGCCAGAGTCAAAACCAACCCCAGAACCAGCAACCGGCGGCGCTTAAGCAGAAGCCCAAGCCGCAGCCTCAGCCCTCCAGCCAGAACCGGTTCTTCAAGAACAACGGGAATGGCCAGCAGCAGGGCGGAGGAGGCGGACGGCGCCGCAACAAACAGCGACGCGAGCGCGTCTTCGTTGGCCCGATGGACCACAGCTATCGCGCGGTGAACGGCAATGTGGCCGACTCTCCGCCCTCGACCATCGAGTTTCGGAACGGCAACGTGAACGGAAACGGCCACTACAAGGAGAACATCGCCCCGTGGGAGGCCCCTCCGCCGCCGGTTCGCGAAGACGCGCCGACGCGCATTTACCTGTTCATCGAGGATCTTTTCTTCTTCGCGAAGATTAACGAGGCCGCGCGGAAGCTCGGCATCAAGGTCGCCTTCGTCAAGAACGACCCTGAGACGCTCGCGAAGATTACCGAGGGTCCCGAGGAGGAGCGGCCGTCGCTGATCGTCTTCGACCTGAACAACGCCGCGGCTAAGCCGATGACGCTAATCCCGAAGATTAAGTCGAAGCTGAAGCGTGGGACGTCGGTCATCGGGTTCCTCTCGCACCTCCAGGGAGACCTGAAGGCGAAGGCTGTCGAAGCCGGATGCGACATGGTCATGCCGCGCTCCGCTTTTTCGCAGAACCTGCCAACGCTGCTGCGCCGCCACGGCCTAGACGGGGAGCAGGAAACGGAATTCGCCCAGACCTGAGGTTCGAACGTCGAATCGAAGCCCCGGTTTTCGAGCCGGGGCTTTTTGTTTGTTTTTTGTGGCCTCCCCGGGGCCTTGCGCCGCGATCGGCAAAATCGTGTAGAACGGACGTTGGCTTGTTTCGCTGGAGAAGAAGAATGAACCGGCTATTTGGCCGCGCTTCCGTCATTGCACTCCTGGTCGCCGCGCCCATTCTTCGCGCCCAGGAACCGGCTCTTCATTGGGTCGGCACATGGGGCGCTGCGCCGATGGGCTCAAGAGTGAACTATGCGCAACCTGCGCCTGGCAATTCCACCTATCGCGATGTCGCGCACATCAGCATGGGCGGCTCGCCGGTACGGGTGGAGCTGACCAACGAATTTGGCGCTCGGCCGCTGACCGTTGGAGCCGCGCACATCGCGGTGAGCGCCGGTCCTGAGGGAGCGATCCGGCCGGGTAGCGATCACACTCTCAGCTTTTCAGGGCAGGCGTCGGTCACCATTCCCGCCGGAGGCCTGGTCGTCAGCGATCCTGTACCGATGCAGGTCGCGCCGCTCGCCGATCTCGCGGTCAGCGTCTATCTGCCCGAGCAGCCGATCAACGACACCACGTGCCACGAGGACGGCCAGTCCACGAACTTCATCACTCCCGGCAACACGGCGGCTGCGGAAACGCTGAACGACTCACGTCCGATCTACTCGTGGTGCTTCGTCAAGGGCATTGATGTCAGCACACGAGAGAGCAACGCCGCCGCCATTGTGTGCTTCGGCGACTCGATTACCGACGGCTGGGCGTCGACGCGCGACGCTAATCGCCGCTGGCCTGACATTCTCGCTCGGCGTTTGCAGGAGAACTCAAAGACGGCGCATCTGTCGGTTCTGAACGAGGGCATCGGGGGCAATCGGCTGCTGCACGACGGAGCTGGGCCGAACGCCGTTGCGCGCTTCGATCGCGATGTGCTGGCGCAGAGCGGGGCTCGCTACGTCATCCTCCTCGAAGGCATCAACGACATCGGCCACATCAAAGAGCCTCGCGACCCGAGCGACATTATCACGGCGCAGGATGAGATTTTTGTTCTGTCGCAGCTGGTGACGCGGGCACACACGCATGGGCTGAAGGCGATCGGCGCCACGATAACGCCTTATATCGGCGCCGGCTATGCCTCGCCGGCGGGCGAGCAGATCCGCGAAGCCGTGAACGAGTGGATCAGAAGCAGCAGTGTTTTCGATGCGGTGATCGACTTCGACCAGATCACGCGCGATCCGGCGAATCCTACGATGTTCGATCCGGTTGTCGATTCCGGCGACCATCTTCATCCTGGGGACGCAGGGTATGAGCGGATGGGGAGTGCGGTTGATCCGGGGCTGTTCCGGTGAGGCGCGGTTCGGCTGTGACGGCTGCGGGGGACCGCGCACTTTTGTTCCTTGAGATAAAGTCGGATCGAGGAGCTATTGATGCCGGATACTGCTGCCCCACTTGCGTCGCCTGAGGTGTTGGCGCGCGCGCGCAAGATCAAACTTCTTCTGATGGATGTGGACGGCACGCTGACCGATGGCGGGGTGTGCCTGATCTCGACGGTTGCCGCTGACGGCGGCGGTGAGCCGAGTGTTTCGGAGATGAAGGTGTTCAACGCGCAGGATGGCCAGGGGCTGAGTCTGGCGCACACGATGGGGATTCAGACGGGGTTCATTACGGGGCGATCGTCGCCGGCGGTGGCGCGGCGCGCGCAGGAGCTGCGGGTCACGTTTGTTTATCTGGGGCAGGCGAAGAAGACGGAGGCCTTTGAGGAGTGCGTGCGGAAGGCGGGCGTGACGGAAGAGGAGGTTGCGTATCTGGGGGACGACCTTCCGGATATTCCGCTGGCGCGGCGTGCGGGACTGGCGGTGTGCGTGGCAGATGGCGCACCGGAGTTAGCGGCGGTTTGCCATTTTGTGACGCGCAGACACGCGGGACGGGGAGCCGCGCGCGAGGTGGTGGAGCTGATACTGAAGGCGCAGGGAAGGTGGGAGGAGGCTGTGCCGAAGGCGCTGGCCTAGCGCAAGAAACCTGTGGTTACGGAGCGGGGCATTCGCGAATTACCGCTGTAATCATGCCCCTTTGGTGCGCGCGAAGAGGGAACCAGGAGGGAACGGGGAAGAACGAGGAGGGCATCGTGGGTGACGCCCAGGAGGGATTCCGAGTCGTTTCTGCGGCGGGCTACTCTTCGTGGCATGAGTCAGGTTGCAGGCACATATCAGGCGGAATGGGAGCCGCGCGAGGCGCAGAGCCTGGCGGGGCAGACAGCCACGGTGATCCAACGGGACGGAACGCGCAAGGAGATCCGGTTTGGCGCGGATGTGCGACTGCGGCGCGGGGGTGGGCGTCCGCCGGGGACGACGACGATTCTGCAGCCTGTGGTTGAGGGGCATCTTGCGACGAGCGAGGGTGCGTTCGTTCCTGAGGATCAGCAACTGGTCCTGCAAGACGGGAGCGTCTTCCGGATTTCGTTCAGCTACCAGAGCTTCTTTTTCGCGATTGAACCGCTGACGGCAAAGAACCGGATGAGCCTCTGAGGCCTGTGCCGACGAGTTTGTGCCGCTGAGTTTTGCGGTGGGTCATTCCGAGGGCCCTTCTCAGGGGCCAAACCCGCGTCAGACTGTGACACTCTCCTGATATTCACCGAAAACTTCGCGCAGGGTTGAGGCGATTTCGCCGACGGTTGCGTAGCTCTCGACTGCTTCGAGAATCGCGGGCATCAGATTGGCGCCGGTGCGTGCGCGGTCGCGGACGCTTTCGAGGGACGCTTGCCACTTTGCGGAGTCGCGACGGGCGCGCAGGGCGCGGACGCGGTCGATCTGTTTGCGCTCGAGGGCTTCGTCGATGCGCTGGGTGGGGATGGGAGGCTCGTCTTCGCGGGTGAAGCGGTTAACGCCGACGACCGTGGCTTGGCCGGCGTCGATGGCGCGCTGATACTCGTAGGCGGCGTTCTGAATCTCCTGCTGGACCCAGCCGCGTTCGATGGCGCGGAGCATGCCGCCGAGTTTTTCGATGCGGTCGAAGTAGGTTTGAACGTCGCGCTCGATTTGGGTGGTCAGCGATTCGATACAGAAGGAGCCTGCGGCGGGATCGACAGTGTTGAGGACTCCCGATTCGCAGGCGACGATCTGTTGAGTGCGGAGGGCGATTCGGGCGGCTTCTTCGGTCGGCAGGGCGAGGGCCTCGTCGTAGCCGTTGGTGTGGAGGGATTGCGTTCCGCCCAGGACGGCGGCCATCGCCTGGATTGCGGTGCGGACGATGTTGTTCTCGGGTTGCTGCGCTGTGAGAGTAGAACCGGCGGTCTGGGTGTGGAACCGCAGCATCCAGGAGCGCGGAATTTTGGCACCGAAGCGATCGCGCATGATCCGGGCCCAGATACGGCGAGCAGCGCGGAACTTGGCGATCTCCTCAAGGAAACTGTTGTGCGCGTTGAAGAAGAAAGAGAGGCGCGGCGCGAACAGGTCGACGTCGAGACCGGCGTCGATGGCGGCCTGCACGTAAGTGATGCCGTTGGCGAGGGTAAAGGCGACTTCCTGGGCGGCGGTCGATCCGGCCTCGCGCATGTGGTAGCCGGAGATGGAAATGTTGTTCCACTCGGGCAGATGCTCTCCGGCCCAGGCGAAGAGGTCCGTGACGATGCGCATGGCGTGGCGGACGGGATAAATGTAGGTGCCGCGAGCGATGTACTCCTTGAGGATGTCGTTCTGGATTGTGCCGGAGAGTTTGCCGATGCTGATGCCGGTGCGGCGGGCCAAGGCCACGTAGAGAGCCAGGAGGATGCTGGCGGTGGCGTTGATGGTCATCGAGGTGGAGATGCGGTCGAGGGGAATGCCGGCGAAGAGACGCTGCATGTCCTCGATGGAGTCGATGGCGACACCGACTTTGCCGACTTCGCCGAGGGACATGGGGGAGTCGGAGTCGTAGCCGATCTGGGTGGGCAGGTCGAAGGCGACGGAGAGGCCGGCGGTTCCCTGGTCGAGGAGGAATTTGTAACGGTGGTTGCTCTCTTCCGCGTCGCCCATGCCGGCGTACTGGCGCATGGTCCAGAGGCGGCCGCGGTACATGGTGGGCTGGATGCCGCGGGTGAAGGGAAATTCGCCGGGGAAGCCGAGGTCGCGATCAGGGGAGAATGCGGCGAGGTCTTCGGCGCTATAGACGGGCTTCGACCTGGAGTTGTTCGGCATCAGAACGTGCCATTGTAAGGCAGCTGAACGATTGCTGGCCGATTCAAGCGCGCTTCTGCTTGCGGCTCGCGCGCCAGAAGGAGCTGACCGCGAACCAGGCGAAGAGGACGGCGAAGGCAGCGTACAAGGGAAGATGATGG
The DNA here is from genome assembly GCA_003167515.1 of Acidobacterium sp. Lineage (GTDB taxonomy): Bacteria > Acidobacteriota > Terriglobia > Terriglobales > Acidobacteriaceae > Palsa-343. The sequence goes on from PMSS01000501.1 coordinate 11,497, forward strand.
TCGCGCCATCCGGCCGCTTTGTAGATCTGCCAGAAATGGACGATGAAGAACAACGTGAAGAGCGCGAAGAAGACGCCGGTGATCTGAAGCGTGAGAACGCCGGCGGCGTGGACGAACGGACGCCACATGGATGCGCCGAAGCGTCCTGCACCGCGAGCGAGACGGCGGCTGCCCTCGGCAAGCGAGGCAGACGCGGGAAGGGTCGGCACAGAGGTGGTTGGTGGGGCGGTTCGGGCCGGAGCAGGTGAGGTTGAGGCCAGCCGCTGCGCCTGGGCCGTAGCTTGGGTGGTTCGTTCGCGCAGCTTGTCGGCCGCGACGCGAGCGCTGATTCCCAGAATCCGGCCGAGACGATTCGGCTGCATGGAAAAAGTCTAGCAGCGCGCCAGGAGCGAACGCGCGGATTCGAATTGCGGGGTGGGAACATCAGGAGATAAGGTAAGAGAATCGGTGGCCGTGGCCAGGAACTGGGGCGCCGGGAAATCGAGGTTCCGACTTGAATCAAAAACTCCGCAAACTGGTTCAGCAGCTGGGCGAGGCCATTCACGAGAGCGTGTCCGAGTCGCCGCAAATTGCCGGGGTGGTGGCCGATATACGCCGCCAGGGTTTTGAGGTGATGTTGATGCTGGAAGCGACGATTGGGCTGAACGAGGTGGAAGAACAGCCGGGCGGGGCGCTCGAAGTATCGAGGGCGGGCCAGCGTGCGGAAGCAGGGGAGCAGGGCACATTCACGACGCAGGACCTGCACTTTTTGAAGTCGCTGCGGATTTCCATCGCCGGAGAACAAGCAGAAGGGGGAGACGCCTGAGCGGATGAGCCGTAATGCCGGACGCGCAATTCGGTCATCTTGTGATATATCTGGCCTTCGCCGCACACGCAGCACCCGAGAACGAGCATCCAGATGGACGGTTGAGGTGCGGCCGCGGTGGGGAGCGAATACGGGCAAGAGCCGTGAGAGGCGATCATGCCGATGAGAGATACTCTGGGCGTACTCCTGGCGGGCGGAGCCGGGGAACGATTGTTTCCACTGACGCGCGACCGGGCTAAACCGGCGGTTCCATTCGGCGGGCAGTACCGCATCATCGACATCACACTTTCCAACTGCATCAACTCCGATCTGCGACGGGTTTATATCCTGACGCAGTACAAGGCTTTGTCGCTGAACCGGCACATCCGCGAAGGCTGGACCAGCGTTGTCGCGCAGGAGCTGGGCGAGTTCATCGAGATTCTGCCGCCGATGCAGCGGGTGAGCGCAAACTGGTACATGGGCACGGCAGACGCGGTGTACCAGAACATCTATTCGATCGGGTCCGAACAGCCGAAGCATGTACTGATTCTCTCGGGCGATCACATCTATAAAATGCACTACGGCAAGATGCTGCGGCAGCATCTGGACTCGGGCGCCGACGTGACGCTGGCAACGCTGCCGATCGAGCCGCAGGATGTTGCGCGGTTCGGCGTGGTGGAAGTGGCGCGCAACGGCGAAGTCGTGGGCTTTCTGGAGAAGCCGAAGCAGACACATCTGCGGTCGCCGTTCAATCCGAACATGGTGGACGCGTCGATGGGCGTGTATCTGTTCAACACGGACGTGCTGCTGCCGGCGCTGATTAAGGATGCCGAGGACCCCGAGTCGCAGCACGACTTCGGGCACAACATTTTGCCGGCGATTCTGGGCAAGTACAAGTTGTTTGCCTACAACTTCGTCGACGAGAACCGCAAGGAAGCGCTGTACTGGCGCGACGTTGGGACGCTGGAGGCCTATTACGACGCGAACATGGATGTGGCTTCGGTGTCGCCGATTTTCAACCTGTACGACAACAGCTGGGCGATCCGGACGCGGGTGCGGCAGTATCCGCCGGCGAAGTTCGTTTTTGGCGAGCCGGGGCGGACGGGGATGGCGATTAACTCGATCGTTTCGGGCGGTTGCATCGTTTCCGGGGCCGTGGTGCGGAACAGCGTGTTGTCGCAGGATGTGCGCGTGAACTCGTATTCGGAGGTGGATTCGAGCATTGTGTTCACGCATGTGAATATCGGGCGGCATTGCCGGATAAAAAAAGCGATCATCGACCGCGATGTGCATCTGCCGGAGGGCACGGTGATCGGATACGATCCGAGCGACGATCGGAAGAATTACTTCGTGACTCCGGGCGGATTGACGGTGGTGACCCGGGATTATTCGCTGTATGAAAACCCGGTCGCGCCGGATTTTCTGCAGGAGCGGCGGGAGTAAAAATTGGCCCCGGGGGTGTTTGCGGGGTGGTGATTGATTCGAAAGAAGTTGGGAGGGGAGTAACTTTCGTGACCCCTTTGTCCTGATGAAAACACGGCAGATGCGTCGCAAGTGTCAATGAGTCATTCGCGCTCGCGATTGACTCATTGACACTTGCGAACGGGCTTAGTGATTGAAAGTAAGTCAGGTAGGTGACGTACGCGACTGATTCATTCGCGAGGGTTGCTTCCCGGTAGGGTTGCATGAGGTTTCTCCTCCTTTCCAAAACAAAAGCCGCCCAAGAGCGGCTTTTCTTTTTTTTTACCCTATAAGTTAAGAATAGCAGATTCAGGGGGGGAAACTGCCAACTTTCCTGGCGTGGAAGTCCTGACTTATCATGGTTTGTTACTTTGGATAAGTGGTGGAAACTTGACAAAAACAGGGCACAGAGACTCAGAGCGCAGGACTCGGGTTGCAAGGGATGGGGATGGGGAGGGGAGATGGGCAGGAGCTGGGAGCGAGGAGCTGGGAGCGGAGGCGGGTTAAGCGCCGCGGCTGCATTCCGCAACGCTCTGGCCGATATCGCGAAGTCTCGCTCCTCGAACTCGGCAATTTTTTGTTGGTTGAGCAACGGTGACTCTGCGCGCGATCCCGAATGCCTGCGCAAGCCGCGGGAGCAGGCTTGAATGGGGCGGGCGCCTGACCTGAACGCTGGGCGCCCGGTTGCGGCTGATGGCCCGTTGGTGACTATTTTCGGATTACTGCCGTAGTGCGATCCGGGACTTTTCAGTAACACACCTGAGGGTGATTGACATTCTTCTTGACATCCGGCTTTGGCGCTAATATCTATTGAGTTACCGCTTTCTTTCTTATATCGAACCATATTTCTTCCTGTTCGACGACAAGTGGTTCCTGAGTTTGTTTCCAGAGGCTGGCTGCGCTTCCCCGGTGCGCCGGTATTGGTGTCTTTGCCGCCCGTGCGGCGGCTGATGGTTTCTGCCGATCGCCGCTCTTACCCCATGGAGTGGTGAGGTTGTCTCAGGAGTGTGTGTTCCGTGAAAACTTCGCCGATCTTCGGTTCCCCGGCAATATGCCCGAAGATGGAGGTTTGCTCAGACGTACCCACGAGCAGCAACAGGGAACCTGCGTCTCGGCTGCGGCGGGCGGCGGGAGCCTGGACGAGGGCGGCTCGGCCGTTTGTGGGCACGTTGTGGCTCGGGACGGCGTTGGTGGGCGGGGTGGCTTTGTGCCAGCTGCAGGCCCAGACAGTAAGGACCCTGAGCGACCTCAAAGATCCCGATGCCGCTAATTCGGGCAACGGCCAGGTAGAGGAGATCACGGCGGAGGCCGCAGACCCCGCTGTTACGGGGGGGGGGATTCTCGCGCCCGTCAACTTCGGGACCGTTGGCGTAGGAACTACGGGGTCGCCGATGACGCTGTCCTACACCTTCAGTGCCTCGGACAGCGGCATAAGCGCGTCCGTGGTGACCCAGGGCGCTAAGGGGCTGGATTTTGCCGATGCGGGTACCGGAACCTGCGATACCAACGGGACCAGTTATGCGTACAGCGCGGGCAGCACCTGCACGGTGAATGTGACGTTTGCGCCGAAGTACGCGGGGGGGCGCTATGGGGCAATGGTGCTGTCGGATGCCACGGGAGTCATCGCGACTGGGTATCTCCGGGGCACCGGGCAGGGACCGGAGCTGGTGTTCCCGAGCAATCAGGCCATTCAGCCGCTGGGCGGCGGGTTCGGCAATCCCTGGGGCGTGGCGGTGGACGCGAGCGGCAACATCTATGTGGCGGATTTTACGAACAGCACCGCGACGGAGATGCCGGCCGGCTGTATTTCCTCGAGTTGCGTGACTCGGCTGGGCGGCGGCTTCGCCAATCCCAGTGGCGCGGCGGTGGACGGGGCGGGTAACCTCTATGTCGGCGATTACGGCAACAATGCGGTGAAGGAGGTGCCGCGACGCTGCGTTTCCGCAGGTTGCGTTATTACGCTGGGCGGCGGTTTCAGCTATCCGCGGGGCGTGGCGGTGGACGGGAGCGGCAACATCTA
>PMSS01000386.1 GCA_003167515.1 Acidobacterium sp.
GAGGCGCTTGACGTAGTACTGGTCGAAGACGGCGGGCATGGGCTGGATGGCTTCAAGGAAGGGCTTGATCGACTGCAGATGGTCTTTGTCGAGGACGGCGGCGTGGCTGGCGGCCTCGTACATGTTTTCCGGGAAAATGTCCCAGCCGGTGAAGACGATGTCGTTGATGTCGGCGAGGGGGAGGAAGTCTTTGATAAGGGGGGTGCGGTTGTCGGTGCGCTTCCCTAAGCGAATCGTCCCCATTTGGGTGACGGACCCTATGGGCTTGGCTAGCCCCTTGCGGACGGCTTCAACGCCGGCGATGAGGGTGGTGGCGACGGCGCCCATGCCGACGGTCATGACTCCGAGCTTGCCTTTGGCGGGCTGAATTGCAGACCCTTTGGTCCCTGCCATTTCTTTCACTGCCTTTCGTTGTTAGGAAAAATGCCTGATGCCAAACAGTCAGTCTCTCGCGTATGGGGTGGAATGGCAAATCAGGGTGCAGGGCGCAGGGTGCAGGGTGCAGGGCACCCGAACATCGCCACACACCTACGCTTCTTCGGGGCGGACGCGGTTGCGCCAGTGGGTCCAGACGAACCAGATGATGGCGACCAGGAGGAGCAGCTCTACGCCGAGGTGGAAGCGGTGGAACCAGGCTTTGAAGCGGGGGTCGGAGTCCCAGGCCTGGCCCATTTTCATGCCGGTGTATGCGAGGACGAAGCACCAGGGCCAGGAGCCGAGGAAGGTGTAGAGGTGGAAGCGGAGCTGGGGCATTTTGGCGATGCCGGCGGGGAGCGCGATGAAGGTGCGAACGACGGGCATGAGGCGGGCGAGGAAGACGGTGATGCCGCCATAGCGGGCGAAGAAGTGCTCGGCGCGGTCGAGGTCGTGGTGATCGAGGAGGACAAAGCGGCCCCAGCGAGCGATGACGGGGCGGCCGCCCCAGCCGCCGATCCAGTAGGCAAGGGCGGAGCCGAGGTTGCAGCCGATGGCGCCAGCGGTGGCGACCCAGATCAGGTTGAGGCGGCCGGTGTGGACCAGGTATCCGGCGAAGGGCATGATGATTTCGGAGGGGAGGGCCATGCAGGCGGACTCGATGGCCATGAGCAGGGCGACGCCTGCGTAGCCGGAGGCGGAGATGACGGCGATGATGAACTGCGCCAGGACGGCGAGGAATTTTTCGGACATTCGAGAGTGAGTTTACAGCCCTCGTGCGGGCTTCGCACGGTCGAAATGCGTGTCCTTCGGCTCGTGGCTTGCAGCGACTTGCTCAGGATGACGTCTGGCGGACGGCATGGCGGACGGCATGGCGGACGGTGCGGCGTTCGATTCGTTTTTCGTAGTGGGCGCCCTGAAGGATGCGCTTGACGTAGACGCCTGGGGTGATGATGTGGTCGGGGTCGAGGTCGCCTACTTCGACTAACTCTTCGACTTCGGCGATGGTGATGCAAGCGGCGGTGGCCATCATGGGATTGAAATTGCGGGCGGTCTTGCGGTAGACGAGGTTGCCGGAGCGGTCGCCCTTCCAGGCTTTGACGAGGGCGAAGTCGGCGCGGAGCCAGCTTTCGAGGAGATAGGGGCGGCCTTCGAAGTCGCGGGTTTCTTTGCCTTCGGCGACGAGGGTGCCGGCTCCAGCGGGGGTGAAGAAGGCGGGGATGCCTGCGCCGCCTGCGCGGATGCGCTCGGCCAGAGTCCCCTGGGGGATGAGGCGCAGGTCGAGCTCGCCTTTGATGACCTTTTTTTCGAGGAGCTTGTTGTCGCCGACGTAGCTGCCGGTGTGGGAGGCGATCATGCCGGCTTCGAGCATGAGGCCCATGCCGAAGCCGTCGACGCCCATATTGTTGGAGATGGTGTGGAGGCCGGTGAGGCCGCGGCGGCGGTTTTCCTCGACGAGGGCGAGGATGAGGTTTTCGGGGATGCCGCAGAGGCCGAATCCGCCGAGCATGATGGTTGCGCCAGAGGGGATGTCGGCTACGGCGGCTTCGGCAGATGGGAAGACTTTGTTCACGGGAGATGGGCTCCGGCCGGTGCGAGGTTGCGGAAGTTCATCAGGGTATTAAAGATCATGCGGTACTCGCCCATATTCTGCCAACGCCAGACGGGGTTGGTTGTGAACATGACGATTTCGCCTTTGCCTGCGGGCGTGACGACGATTGCGGCTCTGCCTTTGATGTCGTCGGAGCCGTTGAATAATCCGCTGAGGACGGACTTCTCACCGCCTGGGAAGCGCATCAGCACGTCGTTCTTGTCCATTTCCTCGGACATCCTGAACAGGGGTCCGTTCGCATAGCGCACGGGCACAGTTTTTTCCGAATAACCATAAAAGATCGGATTTTCGGGATGGACGATGTCTGCATCGACAATCGGACCTGGAGCGTAGAAGTGCGCGCTGGTGGTGCTGGTTTCGATGGTGGGCGTGAGGCCGAAGTCGGGAGGGAACGCGCTGGACGTGCCCAGAGTCACGAGCAAACCGCCTGCTTCAGTGAACCTCTGCAACTCGACCACACCTGCTGCGCCCATCCCTCCGGAGATATCGTCCGACGAGCCGTAATCTCCGAGAAATTTGAACTTATCGGTCTTTTTATAGTCCAAGGGTTTGTCGGCTTTCGGGATGTCGATGACCAGGGCCTTCGCGGACCTTGCCTGGTTGGGGATCAGGATCAGGTCGTAGTCTTTCGCGAGATTGCCCTGGAGCACGCGCTCTTTGAAGATCAGGTCGTAGGGGACCTTGTACTGGTCGAAGGTGTAGCGGACCCAGCCTACGTCCTGCGTGCCCGCCCACGTACTGAAGATGGCGAGGCGCGGCAGAGCGGCTTCATGCGTGGCCACCTGGGGAGAGGCAGCGAGGCCGGTGACATCCAAGCCCAGGCTTGCGGCGAGGGGCTTCAGGGTTGAAGCGGCCTTCGCCGGGACGAGGAATGTGCCGGCGGCAAAGTCGATGCCTGCCGCTTTGAACGGCTTCTCTGCGATCTGCACGGTGACGTCTTTGAGGCCATAACGAAGCGTGACCATGTTGGGTGAGCCGTGATCCGGCACTGCATAGATAGCGGCGGCGGGCACATCCTTCAGCTTTCCCTCAGGGGTGTACTGGCCGGAAGGGTCGACGGCGAGAGGGTCGACGGCAAGGGCCTGCACCGCGATATCCTTTGTGGGCTTGATGGTTGTGTTAGTCATCAAGCTCATGGTCCATGCGCTGTCGTCGTAAGTGGTAAGGTCCGGGTCTGGGTCGGTCTGTTTGCCGAGCAGCGTCTTTGCCAACGGACCGTAGGGCTGGTTGGTTTTCACGATGAGCGATCCGGCCGGATACTCGCCGTCGCTGAGCTTGATGGGAGCCTTCGCGCGGCCGACCTCAATACCCTGCATGCGAAGGATGTGGATGACAAACGCAACGCGGGTGGGGTCTTCCTGATCCGCGGGCAGGATAAAGCCGTAGGGCTCTTCTTTGGTGCCGGCGGAGACCGCATTGCGGCTCTTGGCGTAGTAGTTTTCAAGGATGACCTGAGGAAAGGCGGCAACGAACTGGAGCGAGTTAAGGACGCCGGTCTCCACGTAGTTGGTGTTATCGCGCATGGACCACAGGACGTGTGCATAGGGCGGGTTGGGACGGAACCACTGACGCTTGGTGAAGTCGCCAAGGCCGCCTCCAGCGCCTCCGCCGAGGATGGCCGGGCTGGACGGCGGCGCGATGGCGCGCTCCATGGTAGTGGCGCCGGCGTTGCCGAAGATTTCGTAGAAGCGCATCAGGCCGTTGTGATTTGTAGCCATGATGGCTACGTAACCCGGCGACCATGCGTCGACGTAGCCATGATTCCAGACGCCGGGCATGCCGTATTTAGTGAGCTGAGACATATCCCAGTTAGCAAACATGGGTAGCTCGCCATAGACAATCGGATCCCACAGGGGGTTCTGCGGCGCCTGGCCGCTGTAAATGTAGAGAAACGGCACCGACTCGTGGAGGTCGTGAATGATGGGCGGATGCCAATCGAGATACCACTTCAGAAAGTTCTGGTTGGCCATACCGGCGTAATTAATGTCGCGGTTGTCATCGTGTTTGGTGTACTTGCCCCAGTAGGGCACGCCGGTCATTTTTTCGTAGTCGGTGATGTCGATGTTGTGGGCGAAATACCAGTCGATGGAGCGGTCGCGTCCATCGGGATCGGCAACCGGCATGATGGCGACGATGACGTTCGATCGAATGCTCTGCGTGAGCGGCGAGTCTTCTGTGACCAATCGATAGGCCAGTTCCATCAGCATTTCCGGCGGCCCCAGCTCGGCGCTGTGCAGGCCTCCGGAAAGTGTATAAATCGGCTTGGTTTTCGCGATCAGGTCGTGGGCTTCTGCGTCGGTGAGGCCACGCGGGTCCGCAAGCCGGGCGAGATTCTTACGGTTCTCATCGAGGTGGGTGATGGAGTCCTCTGAACCCACGAAGACGATGACGGAGTCGCGGCCTTCCTCGGTCTTGCCGATACGGATCACTTTGACGCGTCCGGAGTGCGCAGCCAGGATGTCGTAATAGCGAAGCACATCGGCGTAATACGTGAGTTCTTTGGGCGCGCCAATGTGATGACCAAGCACATCTTTGGGCGAAGGCACACCTGAACTCGCGGGAAGATGATCGACGAGAGGGCTGCCGAACTCCGGCTTGGTGGTCCATTCCTTGACGCGCGCCGCGTAATCGGGATCCATACCCTGAGTGGGGGCCTGGGGCGCGGTTTGGGCCGGGGACGGGATAGAAAAAACAGCAAGTGAAACGAAGAGCACCACAGAGAGGTGCCTGGACATGGGCTGGGTCTCCAATGCAGAAAATCTTCGCCCCATAGTAACGCGCTCGAAGCCGAGCAGCAGGAGGTCGAATGAAGCGGCAGCGGAGAGGTTTGGCGTTTTGTGGTGTTCACTCCGGGCACAGAGTGGCTCGCGAAGCTCTTATCTGTATCCTGCGAGATTGTTCGGAAGCAGAAAAGTCAGGCCGTGGGGTTGCGGAGTCGGCTGTTTTTTTTCATTCAAGTTAAGCCGTAACTTGCCGAAGAAGAGCGCAGACGTGCGACGGGCGCGGCTCGGGAGACCCCTTTTGGCTGCAGGGGGCGTTCGGTGGACTGTTGCTGTCCGCGGCCTCCGGATTGGATGGGGGCAACGGAGTGAGAAGCCGGACGCGGGACGAGACGCTGTCGGGCGGATCGAGGTTGGGAGCGATGATGGCTCGCGCGATGCGGTATTTTCGGATACTGCTGATAATTCTGGGCGGCACAACGCCGGGGATTGTGGGCGGGTACGTAAGCGGGCGTTTGTGCAGCGTCCGGGCAGCCCGGGATCAGGCAGGGCAGGACGCTGGCCGGGTGCTGGAGGAGAGCGAGGCATCGGGGGAGGAATTGCGCACGACCCTGGCAACGGTAGATGCCTCTCCCTATCCCGCCTGCTCGGATGCGGACATTGGGGTCCTGCGCGCGCTGCTGTATGACACGGAATACGCCAAGGATGCGGGACGTATGCATGAGGGCAAAATACTCTGCTCCGCCAATCTGGGGCGTGCGTGGCGCGGGTTTACGGCAGCCAGGCCCACATTTGTGCAGCGGGACGGTTCGCTTCTCTACCGGGAACTGGCGCCTTACGAGGGAAGGGAGCCACCGGCGGTGACTCTGGGGATGGGGGACGCTTACGTTGTTTTTACGCCGACGACGCTTCTTCAGGCGGAGTCCGCGCCACTCCACTTCACGGAAACCGTGATCGACGCTCCGACGGGCCGGGTAGGGACGCTGGGTGGCGAAGCACTTCCGGCGGGGGGCCCGGAGCCTTTGACGGATGGACATGAACGGCGGGGGGCGGAAATCTATGCGATTCGGTGTTCGCAGCGGTTTCTGAACTGTGTCACGGTATTCACGTCGACGGCGGAGGTAATGGGGGCGAATCGCAGGTTTCTGTTGACAAACATGGATCTGGGCGCGGTGCTGGGTGCGTGTATCGGGCTAATGGCCCTGCTCTTTCGGGATCGCAACGCCGGCATCGACCATCAGCTGCGGAGGGCGATCCGAAAGGGCAAGGTGCGTGTGGTATACCAGCCGCTGGTGAACCTGGCGACGCGGCAGGTCATCGGCGCGGAAGCGCTGGCGCGCTGGACGAATGAGGACGGCATCGACCTGAGTCCCGCGCTATTCATACCGGTGGCGGAGAAGCACAACTTCGTGCAGAAGATCACCGGGTATGTGCTGGAGAGGGCCATTCGGGATTTTGAGGAGACGTTTCGGCGGAATCCGGATTTCCGTGTGAGCATCAACGTAACGGCGCGGGATCTGAAAGATCCGGGTTTTCCGGCCGAGGTGAACCGGGTGATCGAGGCTCATGGGCTGGCACCGAGGAATATCGCGCTGGAGATCACGGAAAGCGCGACTGTGGCTAACAGCTCGGCGATTGAGGCGATCCGGCAGCTTCGGCAGACGGGGCACAGCGTGCATATCGACGATTTCGGCACCGGATATTCGAGCCTGAGTTATCTGGGCGAGCTGTCGGCGGACGCGATCAAGATCGACCGGTCGTTCACACAATCGATTGGAACGGGAACGGCGGTGATTGCAATCCTGCCGCAGATTCTGGCCATGGCGGAGGCGCTGCACCTTCAGGTGATTGTGGAAGGGGTCGAAACTCCGGAGCAGGCCGCTTACTTTGCGGCAGGGGATTTTTCGACTCTTGGGCAGGGATGGTTGTTCGGGCGGCCGGTGAGCGCCAGCGACTTTATGCGGTTGCTCGAACCGGAGGCATCGGCGGATGCGGGCTCAGCAAGAGAACTGGCCAGCACCGTGGGGAGTAAGACGGTTGCGGTGCGTCACGGGCCGAATCCGCCGCAGGGCTGTGGAGACCCCTGAGAACAGGGTGGATGTTTGCAGGAGGACGCGGCGGTGGGTTCGGTCGTCCTGGGAGCTGGAGGCGAAGAGGGAGGCGGTCTGAAGAAAAATCAACGAGGCCACCTGCCGTACATCTTGACGAGGAGGCCTCGTTGTCCGAGGAGAGTTGCTGTGTGAGAAGCCCGCCGGGACCCCTCACGCTATACTTGGACCCCTCGTCGTCAGCAAAGTTGCGGATTCTCAAGGGTTTTTTAACCGCTTATAAATCATGGACTTCCGTGGGAGGCCTCATCCCACGTCGGCTTCATACCGATACGCCGAAGTGGTATTCAGTCTGGGGGTGCCGGGGGTGAGAATTCAGGTATTGCCGTGGAAACGATTATTCGCCAGGCAAATGGAATCCGCATGCTTGACGCACTCGTCATCTGTTTGTTTCTCGCCATGGTACTGACACCGGCGGTGGTTGCAGCGCGCAGTGGCGATGGATCCAACCCGGATAAGTAACCACGAACCGCTCCGGGGTCACTCGAACGACTCCCCTCCGTAACACGACCCTGGCACCACACACAAATCGGCCTTCGCCTTCGCGCCCCCCATCGAATACACTGGGGTTTAACCACAATGAGGGCACCACGATGCTTGTCGTGATGAAGGCGCAGGCGACCAAAGAAGAAATCCAGGCGGTCTGCGAACATATCGAGGCGCTGGGCTATCGCCCCCATCCGCTGCCTGGGGCGCAGCGCACTGCTATCGGCATCACCGGGAATCAGGGCGAGGTCGATCGCGGGAATATCGAGGCGTTGCCGGGTGTCGCGGAAGTCATCCGTGTCTCAAAGCCGTACAAACTGGTGAGCCGCGACGTAAAGGAAGAGGACACGGTCATCCGATTCGCCGGGACCGATGCGACGATTGGCGGCGCGAAGCTGGCGATGATCGCCGGGCCGTGCTCGATCGAGTCGCGGGAACAGGCTTTCGCCATTGCCGAGCAGGTGGCACTGGCGGGGGCGCAGTTCTTCCGGGGCGGGGCGTACAAGCCGCGGACTTCTCC
>PMSS01000146.1 GCA_003167515.1 Acidobacterium sp.
TGCCGTTGAGCGACTGCGACTCAGTATGCTCGATGTCGTTAACCGTAGTGGTTAGGGAGCGCTCGCTCAACGTGATGATGCGGCTGGCCATCTGCTCCGGCGAGAAGCCTGCGTAGTTCCAGAGCATACTCACAACCGGAATGTTGATGTTCGGGAAGATGTCCACCGGCATATTGAGAATGGCCAGCGGACCCAGAATCATCAGCAGCAGCGCCACCACGGCAAAGGTGTAGGGCCGTCGCAGTGCGAGGCGGACTATCCACATATCGCTTCAGTTTCTCCTGCGGCTTCCCAGGTCACTCCGTACCAGGATGCGGGATTCCGGAGACAAGTTCGTTTCGGCGGTGGGGGAACACAATTCCCGCCTGTTATCAGTATCCATCCTCTGCCTGTTTGGAAGGAATTTCGAACGTAACAACAGCTCTACGCCTGTGGAGACGGCCAGACTCCCAAAAAAGACCTGCGGGAGCCGGTCTCTGCTGCATGTGTAAAAGATGCCGCCAGGGCTTTAACCGATTCAGTTTTCGCTTTTCGCGACGCGCCGCGGTTACATATTCATCTTCTTGAAAATGCGCCGCGGAATGCTCCGCACCACAATCATAATCAGGCCCCAGAAGGGCGGCACATAGGCCACGTCTTTGCGCTTCTCGATGGCGCGCAAAATGTGGCCCGCAACCTGTGCGGGCTCGGCGAAGAGCGCGTTCTTCGGCAGGTGCGCGGTCATAGGCGTCGCTACAAATCCAGGCTTAATGGTCAGCACCTGCACACCGGCGCGATCGACGCGATTACGCACGCCATCGAGGAAAATATTAAGGCCGCCCTTGGATGCCCCATAGACGTAGTTGCTCTTGCGGCCCCGATCCCCGGCGACCGAAGAGATCACGGCGATCGTTCCGCGACGCTCGGCCTCGAAGTAATTCGCGAGCCAGCCGACCAGCGAAACCGCAGAGAGAAAATTTGTTTGCAGAATCGCCTCGGCGACGGCGTAGTCCTTTTCAGCTTCAGCCTGGTCGCCGAGCACGCCGTGCGCCAGCAAAGCGAGGTCGATCCCGTTCAGCGTCGTCACCGCGTAAGCCAGCATGGCAGGGTGACGGCCGGTATCGTCGAGGTCCGCGGTATAGGTGGTGGCCGCGGTCGCACCGCGCGTGAGCAGGTCGTCGTGAATCGCGGCCAGCTTTCGTGGATTTCTGCCAACCAGGAAGAAGCTGGCATGTTGTTCCGCGAGCAGGCGCAGCGTGGCTTCGGCAATGGCGGAGGTCGCGCCAAGGGCCAGCACGCGCCTGGGAACTGCGCTCTGATCAGACATCGAGCGGCCTCCTTCCCGTAACCCGCTGCCAGAACCCCGAGTCGAAACCCGGATCGACGTAGTGCGCGAAATCCTGCCACTGCGGATAGAAAGACTGATACTGCTCCGCCGTCATGCGTGCGTCCTTGGCGGAATACATGCGCCCGCCGTGCTCGAGGGTGATGCGCGCCAGAAGGTCGACCAGATCGAAGCTGACCTCGCGCCGAATCGGAAAATCCAGCGCCAACATCACGCCGGGCGTGGGGAAAGACATCATGCCGACCGACGGCACATCGCCGAAAAACTTGATGACAGCCAGAAACGACGCCAGCCCGGATTTGGTGATCGCCTTCAGGATTTCCAGCATGCCCTCGCGCCCGCTCTCCAACGGCAGCACGTTCTGGAACTGCAACAACCCATGCTTCCCGTACATCCGATTCCAGTGCAGCACCGCATCCAGCGGATAGAAAAACGGCTCGTAATCCACGGGGCCGGCCTTCTGCTTGCCGAGCTGCTTGTGGAAGTAAAGAGAATTGAAGGCAGCCATGGAAAATCGGTTGAGGGCAACCTGAGGCAGATCGAAGGGAAAAGTCAGCTTTGGCTCTTTGCTCCTGTTCAGCGGGCCAGGAGCTTCGGCGTGATCGCCCTGCATGAAAATCCCGCGCGCAAAGTTGCGCCCCGTAGAGACGCAATCGATCCAGGCCACCGTGTACTCGCTCGTCGCTGCCTGAGAGAGCGCGAAGAACTCATCGATACCGTGGAATTTTTCACCGCGATAATCGATCTTCCGCGAAACGATGGGGCGCAGATGAATTTCCGCCCACGTCATCAGGCCTGTGAGTCCCATGCCGCCGATGGTGGCGGCAAACCATTCCGGGTTTTCAATGGGACTGCACACGAAGCGGATTCCGTCGGAGCGCACCAGCTCGAAGCGCAGCACGTGGCGGCCAAAAGTGCCCGCCACGTGATGGTTCTTGCCATGGATGTCGTTGGCAATTGCCCCGCCCACTGTTACATATTTCGTCCCCGGCGTGACGGGCAGAAAGAAGCCGCGGGGCACTGCGAAATCCAGTATCTGCTGCAGCGAAACCCCCGCCTCGCAGCGAAGCATGCCCGTCGCCGCGTCGAAGTGAAGCAGCCGATCCATGCCCGTCGTTAACAGCAGAGTGCCATTTTCGAGCAGGCAAACGTCGCCGTAACTGCGTCCCAATCCCACCGGCAATTGTTTGGTAGCCGGGGGCCGCGCGAGAGGAAAATCGCCTGCCCAATGCAGAGGAACAACGTCAGCCTGGTATTTCGGATATCGTCCCCAGGATTCGAAACGCGGGGATACTTCTGCTTTCCTGCCGGACTTACCCATTTGGCCCATTCATCTACCCTACCAGGCGGCAAGCACTGCGATCACCGCGACCGCCGCTCCGGTGAAAAGGCTGAGCCGATCGGTCACCGCAAAAATCACCGGGTCCTCGTCGAGTTGCCCGCGCGAAGCCAGCAACCAAACGCGACTCAGCCAGAATATCAGCAGAGGCGTCACCAGCCACAGCCGTGCGGCATGCCGGTAAAGACTGCTCACATCGTGTGCGCCGATATAAAACGAGAAGACCACCACTGCGGCGTAGGCGCTCGAAGTGCCGAAACTCCGCAGCTGCTCGATGTCGCCGAGCAGGTAGCCGCGTCCGTTGGCCAGGGTTTGCCCCTGCGCCCGCGTATTCTGCAGCTCGCTGAACCGCTTGACCATGGCCAGGCTCAGAAACAGGAACAGCGAAAAAGCCCCCAGCCATGGGGAAAT
>PMSS01000028.1 GCA_003167515.1 Acidobacterium sp.
GCATAAACGCATCTTCATGCGTGAAGCCAAAGCTGGGAAAGCCAACTGTTCTCCGCCATGGTGTAAGCCATGTCCCCGGTCTAAAACGTAAAGGATGTCCCGGTACTCTCACTCCCCTTAGCGTCTTTTGCTTTTGCTGTTGCTTTTCAGGTACGAGGGCCGGCGTTGCGGGCAGGAACAGGCCCGCTGAGGAGGGTGGCGGAGGACCGAAGGGCCGGAGACAGGGAGGATTCCTCCTCCCGGCTCATATGGATTCAGAAGAAGTAGTGTCTTATCTCTAAATTGCAGCGGTACAGTTCAATCATGCAAGCCATGCCAGATCAGATAGTTGCGCGGATTGAGCGCTTGGGGGAACGCAAAAACCTCTCGGGAATATTTTCCCGAATAGCGCCAGCCGCGCAGGATCGACATGGCGCTATCGGGCGTAACTCGGGACGTGACAATCTGGCGCTAACCAAGGATTTGGGACCCACGAGCTTCCGAGTGGGCGGGCTCAAGGCTGCGGCGAATAGGGGCCATAATCACCGCTATTTATGCGGAGAATATGCTTGCTTGTGCGGCGAATGGGCGCTAGATTCGGTGCACATGACGCGGCGGGTAAAACCCAGGACCTATATTCACGAACAGCCGGGCTGGCCTGGCTTTCGCTGGGACCACGCGCGGATTCCGTCGCTTCTCGTCGATGTGCGTCACCGGCAGGGGCGCTTGATCGGACGCATGGAGGGACTCGGTTTCCAGCTTCGCGCGGAAGCCGTGCTGCAGAGCCTGACCGAAGAGGTCGTTAAATCGAGCGAGATCGAAGGCGAGAAGCTTGACAGGGACCAGGTGCGCTCGTCGATTGCCCGGCGGCTGGGAATTGACATCGGAGGGCTTCTGCCGGCGGACCGCGATGTCGAGGGCGTCGTCGAAATGATGCTGGATGCGACGCAGCGTTACGATCAAGCCTTGACGGGCCGGCGTCTGTTCGACTGGCACGCCGCTTTGTTCCCTACCGGACGTAGCGGGATGGCGAAGATCAATGTCGGCGCATGGCGCGACGACAAAACCGGCCCGATGCAGGTGGTGTCGGGTCCGATGGGCAAGGAGCGCGTCCATTATGAAGCGCCCACGGCCGAGCGCGTTCGGCCGGAGATGAAGAGATTCCTCGACTGGTTCGAAAAGGACAATTCGACCGATCTTGTTGTCAAGGCGGGCGTCGCGCATCTGTGGTTCGTCACCATCCATCCGTTTGACGACGGCAATGGACGCATCGCCCGTGCTATTGCCGATATGGTGCTTGCCCGTTCGGAGCGTAGCCCTCAGCGCTTCTACAGCATGTCTGCGCAAATCCGGCAGGAGCGGAAAGCCTATTACGACATCCTTGAAGACACGCAGAAGGGCGATCTCGACATCACGCATTGGCTCGAATGGTTTCTGGATTGCCTCGGCCGCGCTTTCGACCGAGCGGAGACGATCCTCGCGGCGGTCCTCGACAAGGCGCGTTTTTGGGAGCGTTTCGCGGGCGTCGAATTCAATGAGCGGCAGCGCGGCATCGTCAATCGCTTGCTGAACGGATTCGAAGGCAAGCTGACCTCCTCAAAATGGGCCAAGCTCGCCAAATGTTCGCAGGATACTGCCCTGCGAGACATCGAGAACCTCATCAAAATGGGAGTTCTCACACGAGATGCGGCGGGCGGCCGAAGCACGTCCTATTCTCTTGCACGCCTCAAATGAGGGGTAGGTAACGCTCGGCAAGCTGACCCTGCCACACGTCCCGCACCCGCTCGCCTTCCGTGTAATAGTTCTCCTTTGCGTTCGCGAACTCGGACCGGTGATAGGCCTGCGCCTGGCCCGCTGAGATCGGCTTCGATAGTGTCAGCATCGCTCTACAGCTCCTCTCCCGGCGCGGGCTTCGTCGCCGCTTTGGGCAACTCCGGCTCTGGCCGTGCCGACTGCATCCGCTCCTCGCGCGTCGAGTTTTTGGCAAGCACTTCAAGCGCACGGCGCACCTTGTTCCCGTCCGCCCATGCGATCAACTCGCGGCTGACCTTCTCCGGGATCGGCTGACCCGCGCCCAGCTTCAGCATGAAGTTCAAAAGGATCGCGCGCATCGCCAGCATCTCGGCCAGGATCGCCCGCTCCGCCGCCATCGTGCCCATCTCGACCGACGAAGCCAAAAGCACGTCCCGGACCCACTCCGACAGCGTCAAGCCCGCTGCCGCCGCGCGCGATTCCAGTACACGAAGCTCCGCCTCGGAGACCTTCGTCCCAACGGATTTCGTTCGCAACGCACGCTTCACTCGGCACCTCCGGCGTTCGGTTTCCAAGGCTCCGCTTTTGTTTTCCAAGGCAGTGATGCGCGAAGGCCGCACGGATTCCGTGCGGCCTCGGCTAGCAGACAGGCTGGCTGCTAAAGATAAAACTCTTCCGCGTGTGCTCGATGGGGACTCGGCTCATCCGCGTACTCCCGGCGCTTGACGCGCCGCGCTCCAAGGCAAACGGCCCAGAGTGCATTTTTCCTTTAGACGCTGCTTTCAGGTTTAAGTTACTCTGCGGCAACCGAAGGTTACCGCACAGCTCCCGACTGGGGGAGACGTGTCCACCCTAAAACCGATGCCGTAGGCAGCGTGCTCTTGTTCTGAGCGGTCCATGGCCATCATCGAGGCCGAACAGTGATGACTCCATGCACATCGATGGCGTACAAATTGCCTCGGGCCAGGATAACCTCCGGCATGAGCGGCTTGCGGGTCAACACGAACATCACATCCGTGTCTTCTGGAAGATCACTCAGAACGTGTACGTGATAGCCACCCGCTACCGTTTCTCCAGAACTCGCAGGAGGAGTCTCGATGATGGTTTTGTGGAGTTGGCGCTTCTCCACGATCTTCATTCCATCCGGCGAGATCAGGTAGCGCACGTCTCCTCCAAGCGGATACACATCAGGGTCGGTCTGAGCTGGGTGGAGGTAGACATACAGCCTTCCGGCCCCCGCCGGAAGAACGGCGATGTTGTAAGGGCGATCCGTTTCGCCGAAGTCTCCAGAAGCAGTCTCTATTGCCTTTGCTGCCGACAGATTCCAGCCTGTATCTTTCCGCATTGCGTCGAAGGTTTTGACCTGGAACTTC
>PMSS01000433.1 GCA_003167515.1 Acidobacterium sp.
GTCCACGACCAGGTTTCCAGAAGCGGTTGAGCCAGCGATCACCGACCGGTGGCCGAATTGTTTCTCACCACAACTTCGCCGAATTTTTCGCCGAATTGTGCGCCACAGAGGCTCCAATCATTCCTCTTGGCTCCTCTGTACTCCGTTGAAAGCATGTGTACTCCACGCCTAACCCTTCGGCTGTTAACCGAAGGGTTGTAGGTTCGAGTCCTACCTGAGGAGCCAAATTCTCAACAGCTTAGCTTACCGTGCGCTCTGCTTGCGCTCCATTACCCTGAAAGGCAAGCTGAGCGACCTTGATTCCTGCGGTAGTCATCTCATCCGTTACAACATCCCCGTAAATGTTCATCGTGGTCCTGATGTCCGTGTGCCGCATCATCCTTTGCTGCACGGCGACGGAAGTGCCCACAGCGTCAAGCCATGAGCGGTGGGTGTGCCGGAAAGAGTGCGTTCCGAGGTGCCCGATTTTCGCAACGCCTGTGGCTCGCTCAAGTTCTCGCCACACACCCGTGTAGGAATACGGGAGTCTGCCGAGTTTGATCGGACTTGCGAAGATCCAGTCCTCAGCGCCCGAAAAATCCGATCGCTGTTTCCACGACTTCAGGCGCTCCAGCAAGTCGCTCGTGAGGTTGAATCTTCTGGCTGAGCCTTCCGTCTTTACATCGCCCACAATCTGCTCCACGATGCCACGCCGGACACTCAGCCCTGAGCCTAACCAATCCACGTCGGCCCATCGCAGTGCAAGCGCCTCGCTGATGCGAAGGCCCAGGCACACGCAGAGTAGAGCCATTGTCGCGAACGGTTCGTGCAGCTCTTTCAGCAGAGCGTGGAACTGCTCTGCTGTGAGGCTACGCGCCTTGCGTACCCTTCGCGTTGCCCCGGTGTTCTTTACGAGAGACATTGGATTGCGGCTGATGTCGAGCAGCCCGGCCCACATCGCAAACTCCACAAGCCCGTGCATGAGTGACCGGACGTGCGTTTTGGATTTTGGCGACAAGGGCAGCTCGCGAAGCCACAGTTCAACGGGCCGAGGCTGTACGGCCTGAATCTCCGTGTCTCCCCATTTCGGCAGAATGTGATTGTTGAGGAAAGAGCGATACACACGCGCCGTGGAATGATGTGATGGCATCCGCTCCGCTTCATACCGCCCGATCACGCTACGCACCGTGTCCCCGTTCTTTTGTTTCGTGGGTTGAATCTCAAGGTGGTCAACCTCTTTCCAAGCGGCTGATTTGGTTGGAAATTCCTGCTTTGTTCCGATTCGCTTTGACCGGCGAGTTGCGCCGTCATACCAGAGGTAATTCCAGGTCTTGCGCCGTTTGTCATAGCGCACAGACCCGCTTGTGTGTCGCTGGACTCTCAATGCTGCCTCCCCTCAGCAGAGTCAGCGGATGACGGGCACAGAATAGCATCCAGCTCCGGCCTCAGAAACCTCCAAACGCATCGCTGCACGCCGGAGAGTTTATGTCCGGGAATTTTTTTCTCTCGCGCCCACCGCAGGAGCGTGCGCGGCTTGACCTTCAGGTATTGTGCGGCCTCGCTTGCCGTGAGCCATTTGCGTTCCACGTAGAAACCCCATTCCCGGATGCCTCCGCGCACCCCAAATTCAAAGCCTTGAACTAACGCCTTCTTTCAGCAGAATGCTTAGCTCATGAAATCGGTCTGGGAGATGCATGTTGAAGGCATCCGCCAGCTGAGGGTTGGTATATCGGGCCATCCGAGTTCTGGCGCGTGTCTTCTCGTCCTGGACCTTCTTCCGCAAAGAGCCCCCGGCTTGGTAACTCTTTGTGTAGTTCGCGGAGCCTGAATCTGACCATTTCGGCCTGAGCTCACGGTCTCCAAGAAATGAGCAGTACCGAGCGCCTTTGAGTTCCAGCAAGATCGCGGCAAAAATTACCGCATCGCGCTTTCCTGGCTTTGGCCTCTTCTGGACGCGTGGTCGCAGTGGTGAGCCGAATTTCGCGAGAAGTACCTGGGTGGAACCAAAGTCGTCACGCTTGACAGCACCGAGCAAGTCCCGAATTCTGGCGATTGCCTGGTGTCCTGCAACCACCGCTTTGGCCAAACGCGCGTTGGCGAAGATCAGGTCGCGTACTTCCGGGTTCGCGTCGATCGCTGCCTTCAGTTCGGGGCTGGCGGCAATCTTTGTTTGCAGGTCCTGCAGGCCGATGCGCTCGAGATCGGGCGTAAAGTCGTCGTACTCGCCCGCCTCGGCTGCCGCTCCCTCTGCTGGGGCTGGCTGTTCCGGTGTCGCTGCCACTCCGGGCGCAGTGGGGGTTGCAGCCGCAGCAGCTTCCTGCGCGGCTCTCTCGATCGGGGTCAGCTCCGTGGGAGCTACCTCGGCGAGGGTTGCCCCTTCAAGGCCTGGCTTGATGGCCTGCTGGATGCGTTGCTGGAGGGATGGCGGTTCAGCGGCGGGCGTCGCCGGTGTCGCTGGGATTGCCGGAGTTGCTGGCGCGGCTGGAGCGCTCGGAGTCGCTGGGCCGGAAGGCGCGGTAGACGGAGTCGACGGAGCGAATGCGGCAAGAGGGGCAGGAGCTGTCGTGGTGGTGGCCATGGTTTTGCGCTGAAGAGATTAGCATTTCGTGTCAAGCCGACCGGTTATTGGGGTGCTGCGGGCGCAGGCGGCGGTGGCCCGCTAGGCCCGGTTGACGGTCTGCGCCTCTTCTGGCGAGCCGAAGATGTCGGTGTAGGGCTTGGCCGTGGCGGCCTGCCGCGTGTTGGCCTAGATCGTGTCGCGGAACTCGGGGTTCGCGTCGATTCGCGTTTGTGCACTTCGGCAGTGACGTCGGAGAACTGTGCTGTTGCAGTAAAGCCAAGTTGGCAGGATCGCGCCCTTGGGCAACTCGCGCAACTCGCGGCACGCGAGTAAATCCTCTTCCGGTGCAAGTCCCCGTGGAAACAGATCGAAGTAGTGATTTTCACTCGCGCAAACTCACCAATGCGTTGAATGCGTGGCTTTCGGCGGCCAAAATCGCTCCAGTTTGACGGGAGCGGATATGACGTTAGTAGCTGGCCGAGACGAAGCAACTGCGCCTGAAGCCATTGGTCCGATGGACATGGCAACATCGGGTGGACCGAGTGAAACTGGACGATCATTCGACGACGTCCAGGACAAGCTCCTCACTTGCCGCGTGGACGAACTCCGGCCGCACCCCAGTTACGCTCGGCATCACATTGCGATTCCGACCTTCCAGTTGTCCCCACTCGTTGAGCTTGGGGATATCGTCTTTCGTGAACCGCTCCTGATCACGCAAGACCGGACGATCCTCGACGGATATGCCCGATGGAAAATGGCTCTACAACGAGGCCGGCTCACACTCCCCTGTATCGAATACGACCTGCCCGAAGAGGAAGCACTCTATTGGCTGCTCTGGAAGCATCGCCGATCGAACGGCCTGAACGCCTTCAGCCGCATACTCCTGGCCCTGGAACTTGAGCCCTGGCTCAAAGAGCAGGCAAAGTCAAACCAGCGAGCCGGTGGCCAAAACAGAGGTTCGTCAAAGTTGACGGAAGCTGACAAGGTGGACGTTCGATCCAAAATAGCTGCCGCAGCGGGCGTGTCGGCCGGAAATGTGTCCAAGGTCAAACAACTGACGGTGCACGCACTGCCTGAAATCCTGCAGGCGCTTCGCGAGGGAGAGGTTAGCATTCATCGTGCCTCTCTCTGGGTGCGAACCCACGATAGGCAGTTCGACCAACTCAGACTGCACCGGAATCTGCGTGGAATCACGCGCAAGATCGACTCGCTCCTGCGTGCCCATCGCCTGTCCAATTCGGCCAGGGATGGAGACCTCGATGTTCAGCGAATCGGAAGCGCTTTGGCGGCGATGGGTTCGGGGCGAAACACCTCCGTCCTCGCCAGCGCGATTCAGATCCCGGGCAAGGTCCTGCTGCTCTCCACGGAACTCTTGCAAGCCTTGGAAAGCCAGGGAGAGCTCCGTTTATGAAGTATGCAGAGCATCCGTTGAGGCAGATTTTGGAATTGACCAGGGAGCAGTGGGATCACCCCGCTGAGCGCGACGCGGTCCGAGACAACTTCCACAAGGTCCGGATGTGCCGAACCGCAGCCCTCGGGGGCGAGGTGTACGCATCCGCGGCGGAGGAGAAGGTCTGCTATCACACCTGCAAATCGAAATGCTGTCCGAGCTGCGGGAATCGCGGGACCCTGCTGTGGCAGAGAGAGCAATGGGCCACTCTCCCGGATATACCGTTCGTCGGAATCGTCCTCACAATGCCCGATGTCTTCTGGCCGGGTTTCAAGGCCCATCGTCTTCTGCAGCACGATCTGCCGGCTCTGGGTGCCGCCGTACTCCAGCAGTGGGCGTGGAGCCGATACCAGGTACGCTTGTTCGGTATCGTCATTCAACATACTTTCGGAGGACGCCTCAACCATAATCCGCACCTCCACATCATGGTCTCTGCCGGCGGACTGAAACCAGCCGAAGCCCGCTGGGTGAAATCACTGGAGTTTGACCGTGGGCAGATCATGGATTTGTGGCGCTTTGCCGTCACCTCGTATCTCTGGAAGGCGCATCGCGACGGACTGTTGCGGGAGTCATCCCTCCCGAAGGACTTCAACGACCTTATTAATAGACAGGTGCAACGGGACTGGAACATCCACATCACCAGGATAATGTCCAAGATGCATTTTCTGGCATATGCCGGACGCTATATCCGCCGGCTTCCCATCTCCCAGAAGCGCATTCTCGAGGTGACGGAGCAAGAAGTTGTTTACCAGATCAAAGACACGCGAACGAAAACGCTGTTGGAAACCCGCAGCACACCGGCGGAGTTTGTTGCCATCCTCAAGCAACATGTTCTGGACCGATACCATCACTCGATGCGCTACTTCGGCCTGCTGGCACCACGGACGAAGAGACTGACCTCAGCTGCCGTATTTGCTCTGCTCGGTCAGTGGCCACGACCCAAGCCTCCCAGACAGCGCTGGGCTGCCTCGCTCAAAAAGCACTTTGGAGTTGACCCGCTGCTCGACACATTCGGCCAGCGAATGAAGTGGGTTGGGCACAAGCAACCTGTTCCAGCACCCTGAATATCCGCTCTCAAAGGCACGAGTCTGAAGCCTCGTCCAACTCATTGACTTCTCGCCGGAATGCGTCGTCTTTTCTGCGAATCGACGATCCTGCATTTCAGCGATACAACGCCTATATATACCGTCTCTGGCAACTCCCTCCTGGACACCAACTTACGAAAGAAGCAGTGTTCGTCCATCGTGTCCGCTCGCTGGAAAACAGTTTTTGATTTTCCTAGAGGTGAACGTTCCCCGAACACCGCCGTAACGGTTTCGCTTTTTTGACGCTGTCGCAACGCCCGCATCCGGTCCTTCGCTCCGTA
Organism: Acidobacterium sp.; assembly: GCA_003167515.1. GTDB lineage: Bacteria > Acidobacteriota > Terriglobia > Terriglobales > Acidobacteriaceae > Palsa-343. The sequence goes on from PMSS01000433.1 coordinate 5,356, forward strand.
GTCGAAATCTCGATATCGCATGAAGTTGAGAACCAGATAGCCGTGTTCCACACGCACAACGCGACGGCCTCCGTGGTCCGATGATCGACTCTCGTCGTCAGGCATGCCTAACTGCTCCAACGCTCTCAGGCCGATCTCTGTCTCATGGGGGCCATATCCGGCTCGCCGCAAGATCCCCACGCCAGCGGCTGACACCATCCCGTACCAGCCCGGGGGTATAACAAATCCCGTAAGCGTCAGTTCCCGCACGTGGTACTGCGGCGTCTCTTCGTCCAGCTCGAAAGGCTGGGCCATCAAGAGCGCCGTGATGAAGAGGTCGCGTTGGGGGCGGTCAACCCAGACCGAGGAATCTAAAATCCCACAATCCAGCTTCACAAATGGCATCACTCAACTCCGTTACATCCGTTACGAACATCGCTGATCGTCACCCGACGCCGATCCGGGCGCTGGCAGGCAGCGGGTGACACCCTCAGGCCCGCCGGTCCCAGCTCACGATAGCGGCACACCCATTTGGCGGTCGTCTTCGCACTCACGCCGAAGCTGGCCGCAGCCAGCTTCAGCGTGCATCCCTCCGCAAGAACCCTTCCGGCTAAGCGTTCTCGACTGTGTATCGTCAGTCGGGCATTCTGGTGATAGTCCATCTGGTCTCCTGAGTCGCAGAGTCTTCGCAAACCCAGCTTCCCAGTTCTCGATCAGATGGACAACCTGTTCAAACCTCACAGCTAGACCGCCCTCAGAGCTCCACGACATTCGAATTGCCGGAACAGATCCCGGCTCTCGATAGAATATTGATTGAGATGAACCAATCGCAGATCGATGCTCTGAACCGCGTATTCGGTATTCCGAATGTAGTTGAAGTGGTCTCTGGGAACGGCGGATTGCTTAAAATACGCGTGACGGCTCCTTCTGCTTCGGCAGATATATTTCTGCATGGCGCTCAGGTAACGTCATGGCAGCCGGTGAACGCCGAAGAGGTGCTCTTCCT
>PMSS01000088.1:0-251 GCA_003167515.1 Acidobacterium sp.
TGCATCCCCATCATGCCCAGCGACAGCGGATGCGAAGCAGGAAATCCACCCAGCCCAAGTAGCGTTGACGCCACCGGTATCCGCATCCTCTCCGCCAGCGTCCGCAGCTCGGCGCCCGCATGCGACTGCAGCACGCCGTGCCCCGCCAGAATCACCGGCTTCTTCGCATTCCGAATCAGCTCCGCTGCCTGCAGAATCGACGCAGATTCCGTCTTCAGCATCGGGTGCGGACGATGCGGCTTCGGCGCCGC
>PMSS01000088.1:281-31794 GCA_003167515.1 Acidobacterium sp.
TGTCCACTTCCTGGAACGCATCTGTCCCCAGCACCTTGCTCGCCACCTGCCCGGTGATGCACACGATCGGCACCGAATCCAGCATCGCCGTCGCAATGCCCGTCACCAGATTCGTAGCGCCCGGCCCTGAGGTCGCCACGCACACGCCCACTCTGCCCGACGCCCGCGCATACCCATCGGCCATATGCGCAGCGCCCTGCTCATGCCGAACCAGCACGTGCCGAATCGGAAATTTCCGCAGCGCATCGTAAGCCGGCAAAATCGCCCCGCCCGGATACCCAAACACGACATCGACGCCCTCACCCTCCAGCGTCGCCCAAATAATCTCCGCCCCCGTCAGCCGCGTCGCATTCCCTGCCCGACCCGAGGCCGTCGTGTTCCCCGCCTGACTCGGACTCTGCGATGGATTCTTTTTTGCCGTTCCCATAATTTGCTCCCTTTCCTTTGCGCGCTCTGGGAAACGCGCTTCGTACTGCCTACCTGCTTCCAGCTTCCGACTTCCAGCTAATTGGTGACCGCCCCAGCCGCCGCCGACGAAACCGTGTCCACATATTTCTTGAAAACGCCGCGCTTAAATTTCAACTCGGGCTTCTTCCAACCAGCCAGCCGCCCCCTCAATTCCTCCGCCGAAATCTCCACATCCAGCTTCCGGTTCGGAATATCAAAGTGAATCGTGTCCCCCTCGCGCACCGCCGCAATCGGCCCACCCACCGCGGCTTCAGGAGCCACATGCCCCGCCATCAGCCCGCGGGTCGCGCCAGAAAATCGTCCATCGGTCAGCAGCGCCACAGTCTCGCTCAGCTCAGGAATCCCCGCCACTGCGCCCGTCACCGCGAGCATCTCCTGCATGCCCGGCCCGCCCACAGGGCCCTCATACCGGATCACCATCACATCGCCCGGCTTAATCTGTCCAGCCTCCACCGCGTGAAACGCCGCATGCTCCGAATCGAAAACCCGCGCCGTCCCGCGATGCTCCAGCCGCTTGTGTCCCGCAACCTTAATCACGCAACCTTCCGGCGCGAGATTCCCCTTCAGGATCACAAGGCCGCCCGTCGGCTTAATCGCATTGCTCACAGCCCGGATCACATCCTGCCCCGCCGTCTCCTTCGCCGCCGTCGCTTCTTCCCCGAGCGTCTTGCCCGTCACGTTCAGGCACTCGCCATGCAGCAGCCCCGCTTCGATCAGCCGCTTAGCCAGCAACCGGCTCCCACCCGCCGCCTGGTAATCCACCGCCACATACTTGCCACCTGGCTTCAGATCGCAAAGCAGCGGCGTCTTCGAGCTGATGCGATCGAAGTCATCGACCGTCAGCGGAATCCCCACCTCATTCGCAATCGCCAGGAAGTGCAGCACCGCGTTCGTCGACCCGCCACTCGCCGCCACGCTCGCAATCGCGTTCTCAATCGCCTTCGGCGTGATGATCTGGCTCGGCTTCACGCCCTCCCTCACCAAGTCCATCACCAGACGGCCCGCCTCGCGCGAAGCCTCCAACTTCTCCTTCAAAAACGCCGGTACTCCCGACAACCCAATCGGCGAAATGCCCAGAAACTCGCACGCCATCGCCATCGTGTTCGCCGTGAACTGCCCGCCGCACGCGCCCGCGCCCGGACAAGCATTCGCCTCAACCGCCTCGAGGCCTGCATCGTCCAGCTTGCCCGCAGCATGCGCGCCTACCGCCTCGAACACATCCTGCACCGTCAGGTCTTTGCCGTTCAAATGCCCCGGGGCAATCGACCCGCCGTACAACATGAGGCCAGGAATATCGAGCCGGGCGAGAGCCATGACGGTACCCGGCATGTTCTTGTCGCAGCCGGCAATCGCCACGAGCCCGTCAAACTGATTTCCGCGCGTCACGAGCTCGACGGAATCGGCAATCACCTCGCGGCTGATCAGCGACGCCTTCATCCCCTCGGTGCCCATCGTGATCCCGTCCGAGATCGTGACCGTGTTGAACTCCATCGGCGTCCCGCCCGCCTCGCGGATCCCTTGCTTCACCGCCTCCGCCAGCGCGCGCAGATGAAAGTTGCACGGCCCAATCTCCGTCCACGTGTTCGCGATCCCGATAATCGGCTTGCTCAAATCCTCCGGCGTAAACCCCACCGCCCGCAGCATGGCCCGCGCTGGCGCCCGGCTCGGTCCTTCTGTCAGTGCAATCGAATACAGCTTCCCTGAACCGGTGTTCGTACCGTTCCCGTTCTTCCCGCTCATGCTTGCGCGCCTTCTCCCGCCCGCGGTTTAACCCAAAACGCCGCATCGTGTTGCTTCTCAAATTTGTCCAGAGCATCCGCATGCCGCAGCGTCAGCCCGATATCGTCCAGGCCTTCCAGCAGGCAGTCCCGCCGGAACGCGTCAATCGCAAAGCTCATCTTGAACCCTTCAGAGTCGCTGATCGCGTTCTCCTCGAGCGACACCGTCAATTTGTAACCGTCACGGCTACTAGCCCGATCCAGCAGCGTCTGTACCTGCTCTTCCGGCAGTGTGATGAGCAAAATTCCATTCTTTCCCGCGTTCGAATGAAAAATATCGGCAAACGACGGCGCAATTACGCACCGGAACCCGTAATCGCTCAGCGCCCAGGCCGCATGTTCCCGCGACGACCCGCACCCGAAATTCTTCGCCGCCACCAGAATCTTCGCGCCCTTGTACCGCGGATTATTCAGCTCAAACCCAGGATCCTTCCGCCAGTCGAAAAACAGAAAGTCTTCGTATCCTGTGCGCTCAATCCGCTTCAAAAACTGCTTGGGAATGATCTGATCGGTATCCACATTCACCCGATCGAGCGGCATCACCGCCGAAGTAAGCGTCCGAAAGTTCTCCATTACGCCATCACCTCCTGGTTTCGAGATGAGGCCCTGAACTCCCACGTCCTCACATCGGTGAAATGCCCCTTGATCGCTGCTGCTGCCGCCATCATCGGACTCACCAGATGCGTTCGTCCCCCTTGACCCTGCCGTCCTTCAAAGTTCCGGTTGCTCGTCGAAGCGCACCGCTCCCCCGGCTGCAGAATGTCAGGATTCATCCCCAGGCACATCGAGCATCCCGGCTCCCGCCACTCAAATCCTGCCCCTTTGAAGATCGCATCCAGGCCTTCCCGCTCCGCCTGCGCCTTCACCAGCTGCGACCCCGGCACCACCATCGCCCGCACAGTTGCGTGCACATGATGTCCGGCCACCACCTTCGCCGCCGCTCGCAAATCTTCAATCCGCGAATTCGTGCATGACCCGATGAACACCCGATCGATGGCAATTTCCTCCATCGCTGTTCCCGGCTTCAGGTCCATATACTCAAGCGCCCGCGTGAATGCCCTACGATCCGCATCGCTCGTCACCGCCGCCGGATCAGGCACAGCGCCTGTTACAGATACCACCATGGCGGGATTCGTCCCCCACGTTACAAACGGCTCAATCTCCACCGCCGGAATCGTCAGCTCCCGATCGAACTTTGCGCCCGGATCGGTCGCCAGCTGTCGCCACTCCGCAACCGCCTCATCCCAGGCCGCACCTACCGGAGCAAACGGCCGACCCTTCAGCCATGCAAACGTCGTCTCATCGGGAGCAATCGTCCCCGCTCGCGCACCGGCCTCGATGCTCATGTTGCAAATCGTCATCCGGCCTTCCATGCTCAACGACCGAATCGCCGACCCTGCGTACTCGATCACGTAGCCCGTGGCGCCGTCGGTCCCGATCCGGCCAATAATCCCGAGCACAATATCCTTCGCGCCTACACCCTCCGGCAACTCGCCCTCAATCGAGATCCGAAACGTCTTCGGCTTCCCCTGCGGCAAACATTGCGTCGCCAGCACATGCTCCACTTCCGAAGTCCCAATCCCAAATGCCAGCGCCCCCAGCGCTCCATGCGTCGACGTGTGCGAGTCCCCGCACACTATCGTCATCCCCGGCTTCGTCAGCCCCAGCTCCGGCCCAATTACGTGCACAATGCCCTGCCGCGGCGACTGCACGTCGTACAGCTCAATCCCAAACTCCGCGCAATTTTTGCGGAGCGTCTCAATCTGCTTCGCCGCTATCGGGTCCTCGATCACCAGCCGATTCGCGGTGGTCGGCACATTGTGATCCACCGTTGCCACCGACCGATCCGGCCGCCGCACCTTCCGCCCCGCCAGCCGCAGCCCCTCAAACGCCTGCGGCGACGTCACTTCGTGGATCAAATGCAGATCGATATACAGCAGCACCGGTTCATTCGCCGGCTCCGCCACAACGTGCGATTCCCAAACCTTCTCAAATAACGTCTTCGGATTCCCCGCCATCTCCACTCCAACAGCCTTTTCGAAACTCAACGCGCCACAGCGCTCGCGCGCGCGCCGACCAAAACTTCCCGCACCTTACTCCCTACTTCCGTCGTCGACGACACCTTAACGCTCTTGTCGCCGCGCGCCAAATCCGCTGTGCGAACTCCATCGGCCACGACCTGCTTCACGGCCGACTCGACTGCCGCAGCTTCTTCCTCCAGCCCAGCCGAATACCGCAGCAGCATCGCCGCCGTCAAAATCGCCCCCAGCGGATTCGCAATCCCCTTGCCCGCAATGTCGGGGGCCGATCCGTGCACCGGCTCATACAGATTCACCTTCCCGCCAATCGTTGCCGAAGGCAGCATCCCCAGCGACCCGGTGATCACGCCAGCCTCATCGGACAAGATGTCGCCGAACAAATTTTCCGTGAGAACTACATCGTAGTTCCGGGGCGCATTCATAATGTGCATCGCCATCGCGTCCACGTACTGATGTTCGAGCTGCACATCGGGATAATCGTTCGCGACCTCGGTCACCGTCGCGCGCCATAGCTGCGAAACCTCGAGCACATTGGCCTTGTCCACCGACGTGACCTTCTTGCGCCGCTTCCGCGCCAGGTCAAACGCAACCTTCGCCACCCGAAGCACTTCATCGCGCGTGTAGCGCATCGTGTTCCACGCCGCATTCGCCTTCTTGTCCCACTCCCGCGGCTCGCCAAAATACAGTCCGCCCAGCAACTCGCGCACAAATAAGATGTCCGCGCCCTCAACAATCTCCGGCCGCAGCGACGAATTCTGCGAAAGCCCCGCCCACGCAAACGAGGGCCGCAGATTCGCAAACCCACCGAGCGCCGCTCGAATCTGCAGCAGTCCAGTTTCCGGCCGCTGACTCGGCGGCAGGGAATTGAATTCATTACTCCCCACCGCGCCGAGCAGTACCGCGTCGCTCTCGAGCGCCGCATCCAGGGTCGCCTGCGGCAGCGGTGAACCATGCGCTTTGATCGCGACGCCGCCAATCAGCTCTTCGCGAAACTGAAAGTCGTACCCTCCCAGCTCCGCAATCGACTCGAGCACCCGCACCGCTTCGCCCGTAACCTCCGGCCCGACGCCATCGCCGGCAACGATCAAAATCTCCAGTTTCTTCGTCATCGATCTTCTTTCAGGAGCATCGCGCAGTCGATTTCCGACCCACTTCCGCTGGCCTGCTAGCTCGTCGTCGTTTCCGTCGAAATCAAATCCTCATGCCGCTGATGATGCGCTACCAGATTGATCAGATCCTGGTCGTAGATGGCCTTCTTCCGATCTGCCAGCTCTGTGAACGCCCGATACGCAATATCCAGATCCTCAGCCGAAAGCCGATAGCCGAGCTCGTGTAGTCGCGAACGCAGCGCCGTCCGTCCCGAATGTTTCCCCAGCACCATGCGATTAGCAGGCACGCCCACCGAAACCGGCGTCATAATCTCGTACGTCAGAGGATTCGACAGCACCCCATGCTGATGAATCCCCGCCTCGTGCGCAAACGCATTCGCCCCGACCACCGCCTTATTCGGCGCCGCTCCAAAACTGATCGTCCCCGCCAGCTGCTGGCTCACCGGATACAGCTTCTCCAGTTTCAGATTGTTTTCATACGGGAAGACATCGGCCCGCACCTTGATCGCCGCCGCAATTTCCTCGAGCGCCGCATTGCCCGCTCGCTCCCCGATCCCGTTGATCGTGCACTCCACCTGCCGCGCACCCGCGCGAATCGCTGCCAGCGTGTTCGCGACCGCCAGCCCCAGATCGTCGTGGCAGTGTGTCGACAGAATCACTCGCTCTGCACCCGGCACGCGCTCCAGAATTATGCGGAACATCCCGGCATAATCCTCCGGCGTCGCATAGCCCACTGTGTCCGGCAGATTAATCGTCGTCGCGCCCGCCCCAATCGCCGCGCCGACGAACTGGCAAAGAAATTCAGGATCGGTCCGCGTCGCGTCTTCCGGCGAAAACTCCACGTCGTCGGCGTACGTCCGCGCCAACGCCACCATCTTCGCGGCCTGCTCCAGCGCCTCGTCCCGAGTGATCTTCAGCTTGTATTCGAGATGAATATCCGAACTGGCCAGGAACACATGAATCCTCGGCCGTTCTGCTTTTTCAACCGCCTTCGCTGCCCGCTCGATGTCCTCACGCCGCGCCCGCGCCAGCGACGCGACCTTCGGCCCGCGCACTTCCTGCGCCACCGCCGAGATCGCCGCGAAGTCGCCGTCCGACGCGATGGCGAACCCCGCCTCCAGAATATCGACGCCCAAATCGGCTAGCGAATGAGCCAGCGCCAGCTTTTCCTGATGGGTCATGCTGCACCCCGGCGACTGCTCGCCATCGCGCAGCGTCGTATCGAAGAAGAAAATCCGGTTCTGCGGCATAGAATCTGTCTCTTTGAAAACGCGTTCCTGCAACCCTTCTTCGCACCGGACAGCCTGTGACAACAATCTTGCTCTGAACTACATAAGTTTCGCAAAGGCGGCTCTATAAAGCAAATTTGTAATTGTTTTCATTTACATAAATCCCATGCATAGCTATTCTGATGGAATCGCCGCCCGTATCCTGGCGCCTTTATGGACCTTTATCAGCTCGAAACCTTCCTCGCCGTCTTTGAAGAAAAAGGCTTCTCCCGAGCCGCTATCCGCATGCGCCGCACCCAGCCCGCCATCAGTCATGCTATCCGCAAACTGGAGGACGAAATCGGCGAGCCCCTCTTCGAACGCGCCTCGCGCGACGGCACCCTCACCGCCACCGGCAAGCTCCTCCGCGGTTATGCGGAGCGCCTCCTGCGCCTGCGTCTCGAAACCGTCACCGCCCTCGAAGAATTGCGCTCCCTCGAGCGCGGCCGTCTTACCATCGCCGCTAATGAGTACACCTGCCTCTGGCTTCTGCCCGTGCTCGACGCTTTCCGGCGCGAGTACCCTCACATCGGCGTCACCGTTCAGCGTTCCCTCGCCAGCCAGATTCCCGATCAGCTCCTCGAACGAGCCGTTGAGTTCGGCATGCTCTCCTTCAGCCCCGAGGACGCCCGCCTCCGCGCCATCGCCGTCTACACCGACTCCGTCGTCTTCGTCGTGGACCCGAAGCACCCTCTGGCAAAACAAAAGCAGGTCTCCATTCGCGAGCTCGGCTCGCAGAATTTCATCGCCCACACGGTGGCCTCGCCCCTGCGCCAGCGCGTCATCGAAACTTTTGCTCGCCATCAAACGCCGCTGAACATGGGCGTCGAGCTCCCCAGCCTCGAAGCCATCAAGCGATTCGTGGCCCGCGGCAATGGAGTCGCCCTGGTCCCCGGCCTGACGGTTCAGCCGGAACTGGCCCGCGGCGAGCTCGTACAAGTCGCGGTTCCCGAACTCAAAATCGCTCGCCGCCTCTGGCTCGTGCATCGTTCCCGCACAACTCTGTCCCACGCCGGGGTGGTTTTTCTGGAGATTGTCAGAGCCATGGCTGCCGCTCGCGGCCATCCGTTCGCCTTTCGCACGGAACACCCGTCCGCCCGCCCTCGTCGCCTCTCCCGCCGTTGACTCATGCCGCAAGCTGTCGAAATGCTCTGCGGCAGGTACAATGACCAGGTGGGCATCCCCCCGATGTTTGCAATTTCTAAGGAGCCTGGGCTTCTGGCGCCATCGCATGCGACGCGCCCGAAGATCCCGCAGGGCGTTGTGAAGAGGTTGACCGACGAATGAAGAAATCGCTGTTGATGTTCTTGTTGTTGCTGCCCCTGACGGCAGTATCCGCCCTTGCCCAGGAAAGTCGCCAGGATATCAGCGTTAGCGGCTCTGGAATTATCCCGCCGTTCGCCTCAGGAAACGCGGTCCGGCTCCATGCCACCGTCGGTTACGGCGGTCTGATCAGCTATCGCTACCTGCTCACCCCTCACGGGGGTCTTGAACTCAATTATCAATACAACCAGAACGTCCAGCATTTTACTGCGCCCGACAGCATCAACTACCTCATCCACGATCGCTTCCAGGAATTTTCCGGCGCTTACGTCTATAGCTTCAATTTCAAAAACCTCAATCCGTTTATTGAAGGCGGCGCGGCCGGGTTCCTCATTTCGCCTATCGACGATGCCAAGACCAAAACCTTCGGCATCAGCCGTACGACGGATGTGGGCGTAATGTACGGCGCCGGCGTCGCCTACGAAATCAGCCCCAGTTTCGATATCCGCGCCGAATTTCGCGGGCTGGTCATGAAGACCCCGACTTTCAACTATCCGGGCAACGACCTCCGCACCAATGTCTACTACAACATCTACAACCCCGTAGTCGGGATCGCTTACCACTTCTAGCCCGCCGTTACGCAGAACGGGCCGGACGTTTTCGCCCGGCCCGTTCGTTTCTTCCACGTTCTTCCGTCTGCTACGGTCCAAGGATCCTGTACATGATACCCACGCTGAAGCCGTTGGGGGTCAGTCCGCTGGTATTCGGATTCAGCGTGCCGGTCGTGCTGTTGTACGAAGGCGGCCCGGCAAACGATGGCCAAAGCTGATATTCATAATCGCCGCGAATGATCAGCCTGTGGGTCAGGCGGTAATCGAGCGTTCCCCCCGGGGCGTACACGAAATAGCTCCCTTTCAGGCTGCCCGCCGCGGGGTAATACGGTGTCTGAATCCACCCGCCACCCAGATCGACCTTGACCCAGCCCGACAAGCGGTGGAACTGCGCCACGCGATAGTGCGGACCAATCAGGTAGTTCGATTCGGTAAAGTCCCCGGCCCCGTGCCAGTGCAGCCAGCGCGCTTCTCCTTCCAGGCCGTACTTCCTGTGCAGGTCGAATTCGAAGACCGCGGTTGGCCCGATGAGATCGTTGGGGCACGTGATGGAAATTCCCGCACAAGCCCAATCCGGGTTAAAAACGGACATCTCGGCGCCAGCCGAAATCGAAGCCTCGCCGCCAGTCGCCGCTGGTGTACTCTGAGCGACTAATGCGGCGGGCAGCAGAAGAAAAGCGAGAAAGCCAATCTTTTTAACCACGTTCTATCTCCGCTCCAACACTTGCGAGCATCCGCAACTTCCAGCTCGTACTCGTTAATAACCCTGCTTGACCCGCAAAGGATGCGCCGTGTGGCTCGCATTTTCGAACCGCTCCGTCCACCCTGAGATGATGCAAGTTACTGTGGTGCCTGTGGTTGTGCCTGAGCGTTAGCGGCAGGCTGCTGCCCCCCGGCATCTGCTGAAGGGGGTGCTGGCGCGCTCGATGCAGGCGCTGCATTGGCAGGAGGTGCGCCTGCCGGCGTTCCCTCCTGGTAACGCTGCAGCCGATAAAATACCGGCGTTAGTTCCAGTGGCATCTTATCCCGCGCGTTCAGCAGCGGGGCCGGCTTCACATTCAGCGTAAACACCTTGTCGTCCCACGGATCGATCTTCAGCCGGCTGTTCAGGGGCAACGCCGCAATCTGCGTCAGGTTGTCCATGTCCAGCTTTGGCGCTCCCTGGGTCAGACCCGCCAGCCAGGGTTGGCCGTCTGCACGCAGCAGCGAATCGCCCAGCCGCGGAACGAACAACGCCGGAAGCGCTTTCTCCCTCGCCTCCAGCTGCTGGAAGAAGAGCCCGACGCTACCTGCCTTGTCGTGATAGATCGAGTGGTTGAAAAGGTCTACTGCCTTCTTCGCAGCTTCCTCGTTGTCCGAAGTCGAGTGGTTCATCGTGATCCGCCGGAACGTTGCCGTATCCGGGAAGAGCAGCCGGTCGTTGAACGCGTACCGCGTGTCGATATGGTGCCCCGTCACAATATGAGCCAGCTGAAACGCAATCACCGCCGCCAGTGCATTCTCGTCCGGTAGTGTGTCCACCAGGCCCTTGCTCAGTAGTATCGTGTTGCCAATCGCCAGCGACTCCAGCGGTGTGGTCAGGATCACCCTGCAGTGAATATCGCTCGGAAGCTGCAGATTGCTCCCAATGATGATGTTGGTCGTCACCTGCTCGAGGTTTTTGTCAAAATCGCTGGGAGGCGCCACCAGACCGGCCTGCGTCAGCCGGTCCAGCACGTTCTGCTCCGCCTGCGAAATCCATTCCCGCTCCGCCTGCAGCGGGCTCACGTCCGTCGAGTTGTCGCTCTGGTCCTGCGCGTTCTCGATCTCCATCGATTCCGCATCCGACTCCCGCGTAGGCAGCTTCAGCGAATAGCCCCAGTACGTCGTCTGTCCCTTGAAGCTCTGCGCGTGCGCTACCGGATCGCGCAGCGTGTCCTCGATATAGACCGCCGCCGGCGCCCAGACTCCGGGCTGCACATTCATCCGCCAGCTGTCGAAATGGAAGTAGTGGGTCGCCTCGTCGTTCGCGTTGCCGATGTAGGTCCCGTTGAAGCGAACCACGTTTCCGTCCTGATCCTCGATCCAGATGCGTCCGAAGAACCGGCCCGCACCCTTCTCTTTGGGCCGCACATCGAAAACCCACGTCCGCACCGTCCCCAGAAATTCACGCCGCACAAACCCAAATTCGTAGTGCTGCTGATCGAACCCGGTCGGGTCGATAAACATCATCGCCATGAATCCGCTCGGCGAATTTTCCAGGTGGAAGGCCTTCGTCAGCTCCGACATGAAGCCAAACGATCCAGCGAACCATCCATGCTTCGGCTGGCTGCGCGAGGCCTGTGCGTACTCGTCGGCCGTGAACGCCTTGCCGAAATCCACACGCCCAATCATGTACTGGTCCGAAACCGGAACCTGATACAGCTTCGCATCCGGACGTACATCCTGGATGTAAGACTGCACTACCGGCGTGCTCTTCTGAATCTGCCTAACGATTACCTTCTCTCGCGCAATCGCCTGCTGCACCAGACGCTGCTGCTGCGGAGTCAAGAGCACCGGAGCCAGATCTTTCGGTTCTTTTTTCGCCTGGGACGCTGGTACGACCAGCGCCAGTGTCATGCACAATATCAAAATATTGCGATACATTATGTAACTCCTGACTCTCTCATCCCTGAAAATATGTGCGCCGCACAGCAAAGCCCCAAAAACCTGCGCCCGCTCGCAGCAAACTTCTTACGCCATCTGGAATGTCACATGAATAATGCTGACCTGATCCACCGCCCGCCCATCCTTCGTCGCCGGCTTGAACTGGATGCGTTCTGCTGCGAGCTTCGCCTGTTCGTCCAGCCCGTGGCCAAGGCCGCTGATCACCCGCAGCACCTCTACCTGTCCCGACGCCAAAAACCGAACCTGCAACGTCACATCGCCTTCGATCTTTAATTGACGCGCCTCGCTGGTGTAGGTTGGCAGAGGCTTGGCCAGCACCACGATGGGTGTCTCCGCCGGTTCCTGCGGCCGCGCTGCGGGCGCAGGAGCCGACCCGTACAGATTATCTCCAAAGCTGCCTTTCGCCACAGTCCCGTGGCTCCCCGGCTGGCCTGTTCCGCCAATAACTCCGTTGCTGAACCCTGCCGATGCAACGGCTCCTCTGTCCTTGCCGCCCGGCACACCGTTCGCGACGCCCGACCCAAAGTCCACCCCACGGACCGATCCCTGACGCGCTGCTCCCGCTCCGGTGGCGCCTACGCCCGGCGCGGCATTAAACGCTCCCGATGCCGCGATGGTCGCCGTCCGCGTAGCATTCGGATTCGGCTTCACGCCCACCGGATCGCCAAACCCTCCTGTCTTCGGGGTTGGCGCCGACATGTTGTTCGCCACTGCCGTTGGCGTCTCGCTCTTAAACAGCCCCAGCTTCGGCTGCGGCGGAGGAGTAACACGCTTCGGCGGCGCCGCTTCCATCTTCGGCATGATCGGCGTCGGCAATTTGATCTCCGCAATCTTCGGCGGCGCCGGCAGCGGCTTCGGCATCTCGATCTTCGGCTGCTCCAGTTTCACCACCGGCGGCGGAGGAATAATCCTTACCCTGGGTACTGGCGGCACATACGGCTTCGGCTGCTCCACCGGGAAAATCAGCTGCGTCGTCTCGTACCGGTGCTCCTGCACCTGGTGCACTTGCGCAATGGTCAGCAGCAGCAGCAAGGCTGCTATCGTGACGTTGATGACCATGCTCATCCCGAACGAGCCCATCCGTCCTTCTGGCTCCGGGAGCAGTCCGAACGTTCCGCGCTTAATTGAATTGTCTATCGCCATAGCCCTGTATCTCCAACATCGCCTGCAAAAAGAAGTTGCGAACCTAATTCAGTGTATTGATGCCATGCACTTTGATGACCAGTGAACGATCTGGGTTTTTGCTCGAATCCAAACACTTTCGCGCAAAGCGACGGACTTCTCTCCATCGATTCGCGTTGCTCGTTAGGATTACCATTTGATCTTCCTACAGGTACTTAGGAACGCGCAAGAGGTTACCTAAAGCGTATTCCAGAGGATTACCCACGACAGTCACACGAACGAGGCAGCACCATGCCCATTTTGGGTCTTGCTCGAACGAACGACGTGGTACTGCCCCTCTTTGTTCACTGTGTGTACGCCCTCGCGGTATCAATCCGCAAGCCTCTCCCTATTGCGTCCCGGGCCATCCCTGTCTGGGGAGCCTTCTGCTGAAGACTCTTCAATCGGGAATGAAAGGCCCTCGCCAGCCACCGTAGCTGTCGAGGGACTTTTCCCAATGGATTATAAAGAGTCAGACGCAGCAGGGACCCATTTAGCATAAAGGATCGGAGGACCTCCAGGTTGAGAATTCTGGTCACTGGTGGCGCTGGGTACGTAGGTGGGACGGTCGCCCGCATTCTGGCCCAGCAGGGTCATTCCATCGTTGTCTACGACAACCTCTGCCACGCCGCTCGCAAAATGATTCCCGCCGGCGTTGAATTCATTGACGGTGAGCTCTCCGACCGTCCAGGCCTTGAGAATCTGCTCGCCTCAGGATTCGACGGAGTCATGCATTTTGCCGCCCTCATCGAGGCCGGAGAGAGCATGAAGAAACCGGAAATCTATTTCCGGAACAACAGCGCCTCCACCCTCACGCTGCTCGAAGCCATGCTTGCGACTCGGGTTCACCGCCTCGTTTTTTCTTCCACAGCCGCCGTCTACGGCGAACCTGAATCCACCCCCATTCGCGAAGACGCGCCGCTCCATCCCACCAACGCCTACGGCGAATCGAAGCTGCTGGTGGAAAAAATGCTCACGTGGATGTATCGCATACACGGTTTCCCCTACGCCAGCCTTCGCTATTTCAATGTGGCCGGCGCCGCAGCGGGAACCGGCGAAGCCCACGAGCCCGAATCCCACCTCATCCCTCTGGTCCTCGATGTGGCGCTCGGCCGCCGCGACAAAATCAAAATCTATGGCGACGATTACCCCACCCCCGACGGTACCTGCATTCGCGACTACATCCACGTCGAGGATCTTGCCGCAGCCCATCTACTCGCCTTTGAGGCGCTCTCCGTCCCGCGGCAGCTCATCTACAACCTTGGCAATGGCTCTGGATTTTCTGTACGCGAGGTCATCGACACGGCCCGCCGCATCACGGGCCGTCCCATCCCTGCCGAGGTCGTCCCTCGCCGGCCAGGAGATCCCGCCGTCCTCATCGCCAGTTCAGAAAAAATAGAGAAAGAACTAGGCTGGAAACCCCGCCACACTACCCTCGACACCATCGTAAAAAGCGCCTGGGACTGGCAACAGATCCGCTACAGCAGTTGATTTGGGGCGCTGATCCAACGGGCGGCTTTTATGGTGATTACGACCGCGCACCTGCTAACCGTCCGAGCGCTCCTGGCTACCTGCTACCCGCTACTGGCTATCCGGCTTTGCGTCTACTTCTCGACTTCCACGCCGCGCCAGAAAGCAATATGGTTCTTGATGTTACGCGCAGCAGGATTTGGATTGGGATAGTACCAGGCAGCGTCCTGGTTCTCCTGCCCGTCCACCAAAAGACTGTAATACCGCGCCTGACCCTTCCACGGACAAGTCGACGTCGTCGAGCTCGGGCGCAGATACTCACGGTTCACAGCGCCCTCGGGGAAATACACGTTCCCCTCCACCGTCTCGTAAGTCTCACTTTCCGCAATAACTTTGCCGTTCCAGACCGCCTTCGCCATCGTTCTCTGTTCCTTCGCTTTCCGCGTACCACATTACCAGATGCGCGATCCCCTGCAAACGACGCGCCCAGCATTTGTCGGCACTTGAACCAATTCAGGCTCGTGCCTCCTGTCCCTGTCTCACGTCTCCTGCCTCCCGAACTCTTATGTCGACCGTCCCCAACTGTACCCTGCACCCTGTACCCTGTCCTCACGATGCCCACGCCCGTCAACCGCCACACCGTCGACCTCTCCCAATACCCCGACTTGGTAGTCGTCTACCTCGGCATGCGCGTCAACCGCATCGCCGGCCTCAAAACCCTCATCGGATTCGGCCCTAAAATCTCCAGCTCCGTCGCCGCCCAGCCCGATGGCCTCCTCCGCCACGAAAACTTCATCTTCTCGCTTTTCCCCATGCACGCCGGCATGCGCCAGTACTGGCGCGATATGAACGCGCTCCTCGCCTGGACCCGCTCCGATCCCCACCGCCTCTGGTGGCAAAACTTCCTCCGCAACGCCGGAGGCACCGGCTTCTGGCACGAAACCTACACCCTGCGCGGAGGCATGGAAGCCATCTACGACGACATCACCCCCAAAATAGGCTTCATGAGCTTCGCCCCGATCGTTCCCGCCCGCGGACCCATGTTCACAGCAGCCCACCGCTCCGCCCGCACCAGCACAAGCGCCCCGGTCATCGCGGAAGACGAGCTTTACGGGAAGTGAGCAAAACCATATGCGATGAAAGTTGCAAGATAGACTTGCCCACAGGGGAAGAAATGATTAAGCCACTGTCGCTGGATGTGATCGAAGGTGAGTTTTCCGAGGACTACAAAAAGGCATGGGTCCTTCAGGCGAAAAGCGGCGACTTTCTCGTGATCCCAGACAACCGTTTTCCAGGCCGCCACCCGATCAGATTCTTCATGAGCGAAGCTGATGCGCAGAGGGTCCTCGACGCGGTGCTGGATGTAAAGCCGGAAATGCACAAGGCGAATCGCGCCGGTCCATCTCCCACTTCTCGATTCACTGCGGAAAATCGCGAGCGACGCGAATCCCAATCATGCTGACAGCTCTGTGGTCCATTCGCCGAATGAGGTCTATGAATTCGTCACGTCCTTGAAGGGTGGTCCAATTCAATAACAAATGCCTCTCCTCCACGCGCATTCCGTCATTTCAGAAAACGACCTCTACGACAAGGACTGAGATCCCAGGAAACCTCTACAGAGGAGGCCGAAAAAGTGAGCGCGGACCAACGTGTCGCGGTTGTTGCCGGAGGAGGCCGCGGAATCGGTCGACGGACGGCGGAACTCCTCGCCGGGCGTGGCTACAGGCTCATCATTATCGATCTGCAGGACTCGCTGGACACGGTGAATGCGATCGAATCTGCTGGCAACGAGGCCAGCGGCTATGTCGGCGACCTGACCGATCAGATTGCCATGGAACACTTCGTTCCGTGGGCCTTTGATCGATGGGGCCGCGTCGACGCGCTCGTGAACAACGCCGGCATCAGCCTCATCGCGCCCGCCGAACACACCACGCTCAGCGATTTTCGCCGCGTCCTCGAGGTGAACCTTGTGGCGCCCTTCCTGTTGTCGCAGTCATTTGGAGCAAGAATGCTCGAAACTCGCAGCGGGTCCATCGTTAACGTCGCCTCCATCGCCGGCCTCGTCGGTGTTGCCGATCGCGCAGCGTACAACGCTTCCAAGCACGGGTTGGTGGGCCTTACCCGCACGCTCGCAGCCGAATGGGGCGGTCGCGGGGTGCGCGTCAACGCCGTTTGTCCAGGCTGGGTCAAAACCGAAATGGATGCGGCCGACCAGGCACGTGGAACCTACTCCGACGCCGATATCACTACACGCGTGCCCATGGCTCGCTTCGCCACTCCCGGCGATGTTGCCCGAGCGATCGCCTTCCTTGCCGACGATCAGGAAAGCGCCTTTGTCAACGGGCACACCCTCGTCGTAGACGGAGGCTGGACCGCCGACGGCAGCTGGGAATCGCTCCGCCTGCAAAAACGCTGAAGCTATGTCCGCCTACTTGCTGTGCCGGCAGTGCGCTAAGCCCCCACCTCATCGAAGAACTCGATCAAACTCTCAATCCCGCGATGAAAATTCCCGATGCAGAACTTCTCGTTCGGCGCATGCAGGCCGTCGTCCGGCAGCCCAAACCCCATCATCACCGACGGAATCTTCAGATGCTTCTCGAAATCCCCCACAATCGGAATCGACCCGCCCGACCGGATGAAAACCGTGTCCTTCCCCCAAACTTTCTTTAGCGCCGTGGTCGCCGCCTTCACATAAGGGTTGTCCGTCCCAATCACAATCGCCTCGCCCGAGTGAATCAGCCGCACCTCCACCGTCACACCCTCCGGCTTGATCTTCTCGACGTACTCCTTGTATTGCCTGAACGCCTTCTCCGGCGTCATATCCGGCACCAGCCGCATCGACACTTTCGCCGTAGCCTTTGCCGGAATCACCGTCTTCGCCCCCGCCCCGATGAACCCGCCGACAATCCCGTGCACATCGAGAGTCGGCCGCGCCCAGGTTCTCTCGATCGCCGAATACCCCTTCTCGCCGACGAGCTTCGAAGCTCCCACTTCCTTCTCGCGATACTCCTCCTCATCGAACGGCAGCTTCTTCCACGCGGCCAGCTCATCCCCGCTCGGCGCCTTCACATCGTCATAAAAACCAGGAATCAAAATCTTCCCATCGCGATCCTTCAGCCCCGCGATAATCTGCGCCAACGCCACAAACGGATTCGGCGCCGCCCCCCCATACATCCCCGAGTGCAGATCGGTCTTCGCGCCCCGCACCTCCAGCTCCGTGTAGATCATTCCCCGCAACCCCACGCACAGCGTCGGCAGCTCGGGCGCAAACATCTCCGTATCCGAAATCAGCGCGAAGTCCGCCTTCAGCCGCTCCGGATGCTCCTGCACAAATCCAGCAATCCGCTCTCCGCCCACCTCTTCCTCGCCCTCATAAATCACGCGGACGTTGATGGGCAGCTTCCCGTCCTGAGACCCCGGGGCCCCCGACACGCCCGGTTTTGGCGTGGTGGGGTGGAGCAGCGACTCCAGCGCCTTCAGCTGCGTAACCAGCTGTCCCTTGTCATCCACCGCCCCGCGCGCATACAGATTCCCGTTCCGCTCCGTAGGCTCAAACGGCGGCGACACCCACTCATCCAGCGGATCGGGCGGCTGCACATCGTAATGCGCGTAGCAAAGAACCGTCGGCTTCCCCGCAGCATGAAGCCAATCCGCATAAACCAGCGGATGTCCTTCCGCAGCTCTAATTACTTCCACATGCTCCATCCCGATCCGCCGTAGCTCCGAAGCCACCCACTCCGCAGCCTTCTCCACATCGCCCTTATGCTCCGGCGTCGTCGACACCGATGGAATCCGCAACAACGTCTTCAGCTCATCCAGAAACCGCCCCGCATTCTCTCGCGCATACGCAACCGCACCAGCACTCATCTCATCACCTCGCAACCGCCGCATTTGTATCAGGGCACGACTTCAGTCGTGTCGTTGTGGCTCGCTGAGAAATGGGCTTTAGCCTCTCAAACACTCCTCAAGGTCCGCTGGAACCAAACACCCGAGTATACGGCGGATGACGATCGGGAATTCGAAATTGCGGCAGGACCTAAAACTAGCTGCGCAGCGGAGACTTCTGTCGGATTCTCGACCATCGCAATCTCAGTCAAAAAAACGAACAACCAGGCCCGCATTTCAACATCCTTTCGGGCTCGCTACAACGAGTCTCCTGTTTTCTTATACTGATTACGCATGAGGCCTGCGAACCGCATAGTCAAAATCAAGTTGAGTCACGCGCAATGGTCGGCATTCATCGCGACCCTTGACCGCCCGGTGCGAAAGCTGCCGCGCCTGGAGAGGCTGATGCGGGAGCCCTCGATCCTCCATAAGGCAGTCAGCCGCGAATCCACGCGATAACCTCGCCCCTCAGACCCTCCGCTTCGCCTTCGCGCAGAATCCGCGCCGAAAACAAACCGCCGAGTGATCGTTCACAATCCCTGCCGCCTGCATCCACGCGTACACAATTACCGGACCCACAAACTTGAACCCTTTCCGCTTCAACTCCTTCGAAATCGTCTCCGCCAGCGGCGAACTCGACGGCACCGGTTCCCCATGGCGAATCTCGTTCTGGATCGGCTGCCCTCCCGCCATTTCCCAAACCCAATCCGAAAAATTAAGCCCGTGCTTCTCCATTTCCAGATACGCCCGCGCCCCGCCGATTGTCGCCTCGATCTTCGCCCGCGACCGAATAATCTCCGGATCGAGCAGCAACCTCTCAATATCCTTCTCGCCCATCCGCGCTACCCTGCGTGGATCGAACCCCCGAAACCCCTTCCGAAACGCCTCCCGCTTCCGCAACACAATGATCCACGCCAGCCCAGCCTGAAAGCCCTCCAGCATCAAACACCCCCACAGCGCGCGGCTGTCGAACTCCGGTACACCCCACTCCTGATCGTGATATGCCCGTAACAATGCGTCGCTCTCGGCCCAGGAGCACCGCTGTTTCGATCCGACTGTCATCCCTCGCCTCTCTCACCGCCTACTCCGTCTCGACTCATCGAAGATCAGAAAGCGAACCGTCATCCGCAGCGAAAATGGCGCGGCGAGATTCGACTATTCCGTGTGCTTCTTCGCAAAACCGACACTCAGCATCACGCTCATCACTACAACCCCTGCAAAGAAAACGACACGCGTCAGGTCGCAGCTAGCCACCCTCCCCACTCGAAACAAATAGCAACCGACGACGATATTCACCAGCGCCCACAGTACGTTCACGATGGGCGACGACAATCCTTTTCCCGGAGGATGCGCAAACGGTGTCGGCAAACGGTCCCCGCAAACGCCATACACGAAATGAGGCACAGCATTCGTGAGAAATCCCCCCGCGAAGAAACAAGCGACATAGCTATACCAACTCACTTTGGTTTTTCCTTTCGGCCGGGTGCGATTCGTCCGTGGATCGGCCTCGCCCCTAACCCTTCACATCCATTAATTGTCCGTTCTGCCACCAATCGACGCCTTCAGCGCTTTCGTCACCGCGTCGGCAATGTCGTCCTGCACCATCAGGATGTTCGTCATCGGCTGATCGTACGTCTCAGACCAGACAACGTACCCATTGTCCGCGCGAATCAACCGCATGTCGACCCGCACCCACGTGCCCGAACGGCGCACGCTCCCATCCAGAACGTAAGCCACGCCCAGCGTCCGGGCAATCTCGGCCACCGCGATTTGTTTTCCCTTGAAATAGAAAGACGCCGTCGGAGACGCTACCCGCAGCCCGGGAATCTTGCTGAACTTGTCGATCAACTCCTCGGTCATCCCATCCGCGAAGGTTTCCTGGTGCATTCCCTCGGTCAGGTCGAGAAACGGCAGCACTGCGATGGATCTCGGCGGGGGCAATCCGGCAGCCGAATGAGCAGCCCTGTGGTGAACCAGGAAAGCAACAGCAGCCCCAGCCGCCATGACCAGGCAAAGCACCCCCGCAGCAATCCACCTACGTCTCCTCTGTAAGGAAGGAGTTGTCTCACCGCCGTCCGCAGCCCGCGCTATCTCTGCAACCGGGTCATCCTTCCACGGACCAACCGTCGCCACCATCCGATACCCCAGCCGCGGCACGGTCGCAATGTAGGTCGGCTCCCTCGGATCGTCGCCCAGCAGACGCCGCAGCGACGCCACAGTCTGATACACAGAATCCGGGCTAACCGCCACCCCGGCCCAAACCTGGTTGAGCAGGTCATCGATGCTGACCACCTCGCCGGCGTGCTCCGCCAGGCAGAGCAGCAGCCGCATCGTCCGTGCCTCCAGCCGCGCAGTCTCTCCGTCGCGCGATATCTGCCCAGAGACCGCGTTGACGCGCCAGTCACCAATGCGAAGTGTTGTCGTGCCCGGGCCTTCCATGCTGGGCGTTCCACGCTGGATTCGCCTTACTCCTGTTCTTCAGCAGAAGAGTGGCGCTCGCCGATTATACCCACACCTCCACCCGCGACTCCCGGGCCGTCCTAAGTCCACGCGAACCATCATTTCAGAAGTATTCAGAGTCTTTCAGAGCGGCTTCAGGACTTCTCCCACCCCGATCCCGTACAACTGCACTGCGAAGGAATCAGACCGGCAGAACCAATGGGAGAAAAGATGACCCACCACAGAAAACTACTCGGCATTTTTGTAACTGGCGCGCTCCTTCTTCCCGCTGGTCTGGCGCCCTTAGCCAGCGCCGTCGCTGCGGATCACCCCGTCTCATCGGCAGCCCCGGCGCTTCCCCCTCCGGGGACCTACAAGATCGACCCGGATCATAGCTTTGCCTTCTTCAGCGCCTGGCATCATATCGTCGGCCGCGTGCGTGGCCGCTTCGAAAAGGTCAACGGAACCATCACCGTATCGCAGGATCCAGCCGCCTGCGCGGTCGACGTGACCATCGACCCCTCCAGCATCAGCACCCAGATCGCCGAGCGCGATGAAGATCTCCGCGGCCCCGCCTACTTCGATGTGAAGAAGTTTCCGGCGATGACCTATCAGGGTCGCGGCATTCGCCGTGTCTCTGGAGGTTCCTGGACGATGGATGGCTCACTGACCATGCACGGCGTGACCAAAGTCGTACCCCTCACATTCGTCTTCACCGGGTCATTTTCTGACGTTAAGCCTGGCGGGCCGGCACGTGTTGCTTTTCACGGAACTGCCGCCACGAAGCGGACCGACTTCGGCTTAGGGGCGCGCGACAACCTCGGAGAACTCGGCCTGTCTCCCGTGGGACCCGACGTCGAAATCGAAATCGACGTGGAAGCGGACGCGATCTCTCCAGCTCAATAGAACGCCAGCAAGCCGACTACGCCGCCAGCACCCGCACTGCGGGCCGCCGCCCCCAGACGCTGCTTGCCCACAGCAGGATCAGTTGTGCCAGGAGTGCTCCGCAGAAATCCAGCGCCACATCCCGCGCCGAGCTTGTCCGCCCCGGAATAAAGCTCTGATGCCATTCATCCCAGCTGGCCAGCAGCAGCGTGCACAGCAGCGCCAGCCCTGCCGCATACCGGAATCGCACCCGCCACGCTGTCCATCGTGCTTCGAGCGTCACCCGCCACGCGTTAAAAAACCCCAGGCTGACCATCCCATAGCCCACAAAGTGTCCGATCTTCCGGATGTAATGGTGAACCACCGCCCAATGCTCCGGACTAATCGGCCCGAAAAGCTTGATCCACACCGGTAACAGCCAACGGCTGGTGTTCTCCGACGACATCGTTGCTGTCGATTCCGCCACGATGATGCCGATCCCGATCAGCGCCGGAATCCAGTGGAGGAACATTCGTACGCGAGGATTGTGCACATTTCTCCGGAAAACAGGCATTCAGCCCAAGAATACATGGCGTCGAGCGCCTCCCTCATCACCCATCTGGTCCGCCGTGGCTCAAAAGTGATACAACAAACAGTGACCCCCCTGAGCGCCCCCCAGCACATGTCCAGTCAGGAAAAAGTCCTTATCGTCGAAGACGAGCCGCATGCCCTGTCCGGCCTGGCCGAGCTTGTCTCTGGCTGGGGCTACCGCACCGAAACGGCTCGCGACGGCGTCGAAGCTCTCGAAAAAGTCGCTGCGTGGCAGCCCGGAATCGTCGTCTCCGATCTCAAGATGCCGCGCATGGATGGTCTCCAGCTCCTGTCGCGCCTGGGTGAAGTCAACGAAAAGATCGCCGTCGTCATGCTCACGGCGCAGGGTTCCATCGAAGCCGCTGTCGAGGCGATGAAGAATGGCGCCTACGATTTCATCCAGAAGCCCGTCGATCCCGCTCGCCTGCGCGCTATCCTCACCAACGCTTCAAGACAGCGTGATACCGAACGCGAACTCGAAGTCACACGCCGCAAGCTGCGCGAAACCGGCGTTCTCGGCTCACTGGTGGGCGCGTCGAAGAAGATGCAGGAAGTTTTCACCCTCATCGAGCGCGTTGCCGCCAGCAATGTCTCCGTGCTCATCACCGGAGAAAGCGGCACCGGCAAAGAGCTCGTCGCTCGAACCCTGCACGATCTCAGCCCTCGCCGGCTCAAGCCTTTTGTCGCCGTCAATTGCGCGGCCATCCCCGAAACGCTGATCGAAAGCGAAATTTTCGGCCACGAAAAAGGCGCATTCACCGGCGCAATCGAGCGCCGCGCCGGCTGCTTTGAGCTCGCTGAGGACGGCACTCTCCTCCTCGACGAAATCGGCGAGATGCCCGTCGCCACCCAGGCCAAGCTCCTCCGCGTGCTCGAGGATCGCAAACTGCGCCGTCTCGGCAGCAAGATCGAATCCCCGATCGACGTCCGCGTGCTCGCCGCTACCAATAAGGATCCTGAAGAGGCCGTCGCCGACGGCCATCTCCGCGGCGACCTTTACTATCGCCTCAACGTCTTCAACATTCATATGCCCCCGCTGCGTGAGCATAAGGAAGACATTCCTTTCATTGCCGAGACCATGATCGCGGATATGAACCAAAAGCATCAACGCCGCGTCTCCGGCATCGACAGCGAAATGCTGGCGCGCCTCATGGCTCACGACTGGCCCGGCAACGTGCGCGAGCTGCGCAACACCATCGAGCGCGCCATCGTGCTCTGTACCGAAAGCCAGCTCCAGTCCCGTCACCTTCCTCCTGGCTTCGGAAGCCGTCCCACCCGCTCCGTGAGCGAGTTGCCCGCCAATGCCATCCAGCTTGAAGTCGGCGCCACCGTCGACGACGCCGAGCGCATGCTCATCTTCAAAACCCTCGAATCCACCCACAACAACAAAACCCGCGCCGCGGAAATCCTGGGCATCAGCCTCAAGACTTTGCACAACAAACTCCGGGAATACGGAAGTGCCGCCACCGCGGCGGGCGCGCTCGAAGAATAATGTGGCACCCCGGGAGCAATCCTGGGTATTCTCCACGTAACAGATCCATGATTGCTGAGCGCTGCCCCCCAAGTCATGCGGCTCAAGACCAAACTCGTCCTCGCCATCACCGGACTCGTGTTTTCCGTCGTCGTGGCCCTGTCCTGGATCTGGCTGAGCCAGTTGCTCCAGCAGCACATCGATCTGTCCTTTAACGCCACCGACATCGTCGCCCATCAGGTGCTTTTCCAGGTCCGCCAGGCTCTCGAGTCCGGCCTCCGCGAAAGCAACGTCGACCCCAATGACCCCGTCGCTGTTCGTGCCGCCGTCGCCGACTCCCTGCGCCGCGATCCCGGCCTGAATGCCCTCCTCACTTCCATCGTCAACTACTCCCCCACCGTTCTCGACATCGCTATCGCCGATCGCCAGAACCGCGCCATCATCGCCGTTCCCGACTCCTCGGTGGACGATCAGCTCCTGCCCCGTCGTCCCGACTACTCTCTCCTGCGACGTCAGCCGCTGGTTCGTACGCTCCTCATCGTCTTCGGCCCGCCTCAGGTTTACAACGTCTCCCTCGGCCTCGACCGCAACGATCAGCCCTTTCTCGCTATCCGCATCGGAATCCGCACCACGTTTCTAAGTCACGCCTTTCGTCCCTGGCTCGTCGAGTCCTTCAGCTTCATGGGACTGGCGATGATCATTTCCCTGGTCGTAGCCGCCTTCGTGGCTAACCTTGCCCTGCAACCCATCGAGCAGATCAGCCAGCGCCTCGACGCTCTCGCCACCCAGCATGAGGCACTCGCAGACACCGCTTCCTCCCGCGAACTGCGCCGAACCATAGAACCCGAGCTGCTGGGACCTGCCTCCGCGGTCGCCGAAAAGGAATCCCGACGAGGCGACGACACGGTCGCCCAGGTCTCCGGCAAAATCGATCGTCTCGGCCAGCGCATCCGCAATGTCGAAGAAGTCTTCTCCGCCCTTCGCGAGAACCTCGATCAAATCCTCTCCAACCTGCAGGACGGCGTCATGCTCTTTACCCGCGACGCCCGCGCCGTCCTGGTTTCGAGCGCCGTCGAGCGCTTCCTCAACATCGGGCGCGATCGCATCTTCGGCGCCGAAGTCCGCGAGATCTTCGACCGCAATACCCGGCTCGGCCGCATCGTTCGCGACGCCTTCGAAGGCGGCATGTCCATCGTGCAGGAGGAGGTCACCACCGAAACTGGCCGCCGCGTCGAAGTCTCTCTCGACTTCATCCTTGACTCCCACTCCCGCGACCGCAATTCTCTCGGAGCGCTCCTCACTCTTCACGATCTGGAGTCCGTCCGTGAGATCGAGAGCGAGCTGGAAGTCTCCCGCCGCATGGCTTCGATCGGACGCCTGACCGCGGGCGTGGGCCACGAGGTCAAGAACCCGATCAATGCGATCGTCGTCCACCTGGAGCTGTTGCGCAACAAGGTCCACGCCGGCGGCGACGCCTTACGGCACCTCGACATTATCCAGAGTGAGATCCGCCGCCTCGATCGCGTCGTCCAGACCCTCGTCGACTTCTCCCGGCCCGTCGAGCTCCAGCTCAAGGATCAGGACCTTCGCGCCGTGGTCTCCAGCGTTCTCATGCTGGCCTCGGCCGAGTTCCAGACTCGCGACATCACCGTGGAGAGCCAGTCTCCTTCCCGGCCCGTCCTCTGCCGGGTCGATGCCGATCTCCTGGAGCAGGCGCTGCTGAACGTCGTCCTCAACGGCGCGCAAGCCATGGCTACCGGAGGGAACCTCGAAGTCCGTCTCACCGAAGACAGCCGCTGGGCCTATATTCGCGTCCGCGACCACGGCGAGGGCATCCCCGACGATGTCCGTTCCCGCATTTTCGACCTCTACTTCACCACCAAAAAGGAAGGTAGCGGGATCGGCCTGGCCATGACTTACAGAATTGTTCAGATGCACCACGGCCAAATTGACGTAGAATCAAAACCTGGGAGCGGAACTACATTTGTACTGCGGCTCCCGTTAATTTCTGCCGGTTCGGGACAGCGCGTAGTTTCGGAAGATACGGGACACGTGATTCCCAGCGAGCTTGCTCGCCAGGGTGGTGAGACCCAACCAGAAAGGTCCGGACCATGAGATCCGGAAAAACGATTGCAGCGTTTGCCTTGTTGCTCGCGCTGCTGACAGGATGCGGCCCCAGGCAGCCTAAGACCAGCGCGTCCCAGGCGGCTCAGGCTCCTTCCCTGCCTCCGTCGCAGATGGTCGCTCTCGTTTCGCCTGTACCACCCCCGATCCCGGCGCCGAAAATGCCTGTGGTCAAGCTGGATACCACCACGCCCCCCGAAACGAAGACCGAAGCGGCCAAATCGGAGCCGCACCACTCCGCCAAGCACCACGCTAAACCGCTCGTCCCCCAGGATACTCCGCAGGAAACTCCGAAGACCACGGCTCAAAACGGTACCACTACTCAGGTCCCCAGCGCCCAGCCCACCGAAATGTCCCCCATCGGCCAGCTTTCGACCGCCAACGATAACGCGAATACGGCCGACCGCCGCAACCTTTCCGACCAGATCGACGCCACCGAAAATGGCCTGAACGCGATCAAGCGCTCCTTCACCCCCGACGAACAGAAAACCGTGGCGCTGATCCGCACCTATATCACCCGCGCTCGCGATGCACTGAAAGCCGACGACCTCGACGGCTCGCGCACTCTGTCCACCAAGGCCAGGCAGCTGCTGGAAGAGCTTACGAAACCATAGCGGAACTGCTGGCATCCTCGCCGTCACAGCCGGGAGTCCCACTCGCGGGTTCGCTAACAGTCTTTGGCTAACAGCTTTTCGCTAACGTCTTTCGCTCGTCTCTACCTGCTTTTGCGCCCCTACTTCTCTCCCCACTTCAGCTTCGAGCGCAGCACATCGAAAAATCCATTGGTCCCCAGCCTGATGAGCTTTACGGAATACTCGGAGCGACGGCATCGCAGTTCGTCGCCCAGCCGCAGCTGAACCGCCTCCTGCCCATCGACCGTCAGGAAAGTCTGGTCCGGTATGCCCTCGATGCGCACCAGGATCCGCGATTCTCCAGGCAACACCATCGGTCGCAGTGTCAGCTGATGAGGACATATCGGCGTAACCACCAGTGCATCGACTTTGGGAACCAGGACCGGCCCACCCGCCGCCAGAGAATAAGCGGTCGATCCCGTTGGCGTCGCCACAATCACCCCATCCGCTCGAAAAGTGGCGGCCAGCTGGTCATCTACTTCCACTACAAAATGCCCCATGCGCGCGATGGCGCCCTTAGCCGCCACCACATCGTTCAGGGCCTCATGCGCGCAATTCAGCTTGCCGTCGCGCCAAAGCTCGCTGTGCAACATCGCTCTGGACTCAATGCAACACGCCCCCTGGTTCCAGGCCTCAAGATGCGTGTAAATATCCGCGAGCCGAACCTCGGTCAGGAAGCCGAGCGCCCCCAGATTGACGCTCAGAATCGGCACCCCGCTGCGCGCGAACACCCGCGCTGCCGCCAGCAACGTCCCATCGCCCCCCAGAACGATCACCAGCTCCGGATTCAGCGAAGACAGCTCCGGACGCGGGTGCACCTTTTCATCTGTCACGTAGTTCGCGCTCACCGGGTCCAGCAGCGGATCATGCCCGTGCGCTTTCAGCCACAGCACCAGCTCCGGCAGCAACTGCCGAAGCTCATCCTTCTGCGGTTTCGAGATGATCGCGACGCGCGACATGCGTCTTAGTGTACCGCTCGCTGCCGCCCCGCCCCGGCTTCCGCCAAATGGGCTGGGCCAAAAGGAAACGGCCGGCTTTCACCGGCCGCATGGGTAGTCTCAGCAATCTTAAGTCGTCGACCGGCTCTTCACCGCGAGGAACTGCGCCGGGACCGCGGTGCCCGTTCCATTCGTGAGTAACGGGTTGATGGTTTGCGTATCCGTCAGCGTCGTCGTGTTCACCAGATGAACCAGATTGTCACCGCTGGTGCTGGTGAAGAAAATCGACCCGTCCGGGCTGAAGATGCCGGCGATCGGCGCATGCGCTCCGGTCGAAAGCTGCACCGTCCCCAGCGTTCCCAAAGCTCCGGTAGTCAGGGGCAGATAATACGGCAGCGCGCCCGTGGCCGCAGTCGCGTTATAAGTGACGAAAGCGACCGTCGAATACGGCGACGAAATCACTTGGTCGATCTCAGTGGCAGCTACCGGCAGTGGCGCCGTGTTGAAGCCGGTCGCCAGCGTCAGGGGGGTCGTCACCGCCGGGGGCGGGGCTGAATAAGCCGGGCACGGGCCTGTAGGAACACCGCTCGCCACCCCTGCGGTTACGCCCGGCAGGATATCCGAGAAAGTGGTGGTATCGGCCCCCAGAACATGCAGTCCATCCGCGGTCGCCGCGAGCATATCCGTCGTAACCCCCACATCGGCTGCAGGCGGATAA
Source organism: Acidobacterium sp. (assembly GCA_003167515.1). Lineage (GTDB taxonomy): Bacteria > Acidobacteriota > Terriglobia > Terriglobales > Acidobacteriaceae > Palsa-343. The sequence continues at coordinate 27,757 of PMSS01000088.1, forward strand.
TACGGCGTCGTCGAACTGCTGTTCGGACAGAAGCTGCGCGCCGCTGTCGAATTCCCGCTGAGGAACGCTGCTACGCTGGGCACCGTAATCGTCAGCCCCGGCCCGCAAAACGGATCCCAGGCAGGATTGTAAGCCGGAACCGCTGTGGTCCCCGCCGCTTCCAGCGGACAAGTGTACGTCGGCTGATTCGTCAGCGGGTAGCTGGACCAGCCCGTGTAGATGTTGTTCACGAACAGCGTGTTCTGCCCCGTGCTCGGGTCCTGCCCGCTGATATAAACCGTTGTTCCGTCCGGCGAATATTGGGCGCGGCTCGCCAGTCCCCCGATGCTCGTGTAACTGCTTGAACTGCTGTTGTACAGATAAATGACCTGCCGCAGCTGATCGTTGATCACTACCGTCGATCCTGTGGGCGAGACTGCCAGCACCACCCCCGGCACGCCCGGTACCTCCTTCGAAAGCGTATTGCCCAGCGCGCCGTAGACCATCAACTCGTGATAGCTGCCGAAGTACAGCGTATCCCCGCCCTGGTCCATCACCATCGAATTGGGAGTATAGGGCAGACGTGTCGGTGAGGTCGCTCCGCCTGTCGTCAAATCCACCTCGGAAAAATAAGGCGATTGCGACGAGGCCATCCAGATTTGATTGCTGCTGCGTCCCGGTGAATCGACGGTGACGATGTTGCCCGTCACCGGCATGCCGTTCCCGAGAACCCCGATCAAATTGATAGGCGCCGGATTACAGGTCGGCGGCTGGCAAACCGCGGCGACCGTGGCGTGGCTCGGGAACGTATCCGTAATCAGACCCGTGCTGCTCACACTCAGATTTTGCGGTTCCGTCGACGTATAGGTAAGCGGCACGCCATTGATGGTCGCAGGTGGATTATTGCTGTCGGTTACCGTGGCCACAACCGTTTGTGGCGAACTGGGTGTGACTGTCGCTGTATCTGACCCGTTGATCGTCAACTTGATATTCGCTGGCGGGCAGGTCGAAAAGAAGCCCGCTGCCGATGTCACCTCCGACGTATTCGCGTTGATCACCGTCGAGCCAGGAAGATTCGCCGTCGCGATCCCGTTTGGGTTGGGCGTAGTCGATGTGGTCCCGGTGACTGGATTGGTGTTGGTCGGCGAAGTCGTGTTGTTGATCGTCACGACGCTGGCGGTAACCGGGCTATAGACGATGGTTCCCACATTTGCATTCGGGCTCACGCACGATGTCGTGCTGGGACTGCACACCGTCACACCTCCCGGTCCCGTAACCGTCGTCTCCGACAGCAACGACAGCGTCGCTCCCGAAGGGTCGGTCAGGGTCTGTCCCTGGGAGATGCATTTAGCCTGGCTGGGGATGGTGATCGATGTGATGGGCGGATGGATATAAATACTGACCGGATTGCTCGTGACCGCTGCACCCGTAGCCGTAACCTGCACCGTCCCGCAAGTGCTCGGCGTGCAACCGGAGAACGATGAGAGCGAAGACCCGGCTGGCGGCGTGCAGATCGTGAAATTGGTCACTCCGCCTGGACTGTTGCGGTTCCACGTCCCCGCGCAGATCGCACCTGTCGGCGAAATGTCGGCCAGCTGCAGGTTCGAACTGGCATAGACGTATTTGCTGACGCTTTCCGATCCGCCATTGCAGTTGTAAGCCTGCGCTGGCCCGACACCCCCGGTCTGTCCCCACGACAGCGAAAGCCCCGTCGCCTCCGGCCCCAGCGTGACATACACCACCTGGCTGGTCGTAATGCCGTAGGCATTGCCATTCTTAATGCAGTAATTATTAGGATTGTGGCCACAACCTGCGATGGAAAGACCAACCGGAAGCGAACACGCAAACAACACTACAAAAGCAAGGAACCGCCGCATGAAACCTCCCCGCCTGGGCAGTCTGGCCGCTCAGACGGTCGAAACACCACAGAATTCTGCGTGCGATCCAGAATAACAAAGTACAAGCCGCCCAGCACAGGCGCGACGCCCACGGCAACCGCCCAACGCCTGACTTTGCCTGTGTCCTCGGCTGGTCTTGGCTAATCGTCTCTCGCTAAACGCACCTCGCTAAACGCTGTCTGCTGCCTTAAGGCATGTACTCCTCAAACCACCCCAGCGCTCTCTCCAGCACATCTCGCCGGTGTTCCGGATTCACAAACCCGTGCCCCTCGTCGGGATACACAACCAGCTCCGTCGGCTCGCCCAGGTCCCGCAACGCATGCCAGAACTCAAACGACTGCGGCGCCGGGCACTCGCCGTCCCGATCCCCCACCACCGACAGCACTGGCGTCTTCACGTTCTTGATGAAGTTGATCGCCGACATCTTCGCGTATACCGCCGGATCGTCATACACCGACGCGCCAAAGAAAGGAATCATCCACTGGTCGATCGAGTTCTCCCCGTAATAGCTCTGCCAGTTCGAAATCCCCGCCCCCGCCACAGCCGCCTTGAACCGATGCGTTTGCGTCACCGCGAACATGGTCATGAACCCGCCATAGCTCCACCCCGTCAGCCCAACGCGCCCATCGTCGATCGGATACTTCTTCTCGACCGCATCCACGCCCGCCAGAATGTCGCGGAGATCCCCGTACCCAAAATCCTTGCGGTTCGCCTGCGTAAACTTCTGCCCCTCGCCGTAGCTGCCGCGCGGATTCGGCATCAGCACAAAATAATCGAGCGCCGAAAAGGGAACTGGCCCATACCCCACACCCGGCCACCGTGGCACCACCGCCGACGAAGGCCCGCCATGCACCTCAACAATCAGCGGATACTTCTTCGCAGAATCGTAGTGCGCTGGCAGCAGCAACCACCCCTGCACGTGGTAGCCTTCGTTTTCCCACTCCACCGATTCTGCTTTGCCCCACAACGGCTTGGCCGCATCGTTGATGTGCGTAATCTGACGAAGGCTCATGAACTCTCCCGCCCACACCTCCGGCGCGCTATCGAACGAAGATCGGATCAGCGCGATGTTGTTCGTGTTCGACGTCGCCACGCTCATCGACAACCCTCCGGCTCCCACCGATCCCGGCAGCGTCAGGTTGTACTCCGTCGACTCCTGATGATTCGTAATGTCGTAAACAAAAAGGTGAGACGACCCGCCTTTGATCTCCGCTATCCCCATCTGGTGGTCATCGAGCCACGTAAACCAGGCCGGGCTGGCCGCTCGATCCGGCGTCACGTCCTTCGGCTCCCCGCCCGTCGCCGGCATCACGTAAATGTCCCCGCCAGTCGACCCCTGATCCGACATCAGCCCGCCGATGAACGCGATCTGTTCCCCATCCTGCGACCAGCGGGGCACAGCGATTTGCAACCCATGCAGCGGCCCTGCAACCGTTGACGGGTCCAGAATCGCTGTCGGCTTTCCGCCAGCGACGCCGCGTTCACCCTTTTTGCCCGCGAACTCAATCATCTCAATCACCGACCCTGTATACAGCTTCGCCATCCACCAGTTGTTCTCACCCGGCGGCGCAGCCGCTACATAAGCCAGCTTCGTCGAGTCCGGCGACCAGTCAAATTCGAAAACATGCAGCTTCTCCGGCGTAATCTGTGTCAGCTGCCCGCTCGCAAAATCGACCGCTGCTACCCGCTGCACCTCCAACCCCTCGACCCCAATCACCCCGGACGGCGGCTTCTCAGCTGCCAGCGGCCCCGAAGGCCGCGTCGCCCCCTCGACATAAAGAAAGCTCAACCGCTTCCCATCCGGCGACCACTGCATCTCCTTCGCAAACCCATTCAACGCCGCAAGCTGATGCGCCGACCCCCCCGAAGCATCGACTAGAAAGATCGCCGTCTTATGATCGCTTGTGCAGTCGGAGAAGAACGCCAGATGCTTCGAATCCGGCGAGAACACCGCGTTGCTCTCCTGACCTCTCCCCCCGTTCTCGCAAGCCGTCAACCGCTTTGCCGCCCCCGGATTCTCCAGCGGAGCCAGCTCGATGTCCGAACCGCCGCGTCCGCCACCCACATTCCACGCGATGTACTTTCCATCCGGCGAAAGCGCCGTCTCCCGAACCGTCTTCGCCTGATTCAACGCGTCGATCACCTGCCCAATCCGCGGATC
>PMSS01000180.1 GCA_003167515.1 Acidobacterium sp.
CCCATCAGCTCGCGAATCTGCTCCGACTCCAGATGTGCCTTGCCCGCCACCAAAGGCGCCGACGCGATTGCCTGATCCATGATCGACAGCGCATCCCGCATCGACCCATCTCCGGCCTCGGCCAGCAGCGCCAGCGCCGCGTCCTCCGCGTCGATCTCCTCCTCGGCCGCAATCGACTTCAACTGCGCCAGGATGTCGTCGTACTTCACCGCATGGAAGCTGAAGTGCTGGCACCGTGACCGGATCGTCTGCGGAATATCCTCCGGCTGCGTAGTCGCCATCATGAAGATCACATGATCCGGCGGCTCTTCCAGCGTCTTCAGCAGCGCATTGAAAGCCGCATCCGTGATCTGGTGCGCCTCGTCCAGAATCCAGATCTTGTACTTATCCCGCGCCGGCCGGTAGCGCGCCGCCTCGCGCAACTCGCGCACCTCATCGATCCCGCGATTCGTTGCCGCATCGATCTCCAGCACATCCACAGAAAAGCCGGCGCGAATCTCCGAGCACGATACACACACCAAGCACGGCTCCTGCGTCCGCCTTTTCGGTGTTCCCACCATGGTCCGGCAATTCAGCGCCATCGCCAGAATCCGCGCGATCGTCGTCTTCCCAATCCCGCGATGCCCCGAAAAAATGTACCCGTGCGCGACCCGCTCCTGCTCCAGCGCGTTCAGGAGCGTCCGCGTGACATGCTCCTGCCCCGCCACATCGGCAAATTTTTGCGGACGATATTTCCGAGCCAGTACCTGATAAGCCATCGATTGCTGATTGTATCGCCTGCAAGCGCGGCTCGGTTTCCACCGTTCAACCGCCTTATTTCGTTATCGAGATAACCAGATGGCTCAGACCTGCGACGGAGGCAAGAGCCGGAATTCCTCTGTCGAAGGTTACGATCCTGCCTTTGTGCCGTGCGGCCAGTCCAAGCAGGTAAGCATCGTTCGTTTGCTGATGTCCTGTCATATGTTCCCGGAAGTCCGAAGTGGCTTCCGCCATGCTCAGATCGTCCTTCCAGAATTCGTGAACCGGAAACTTCAAGCTGGCTTCCAGTACGTCAATGGCCTGAGCCGGTCGAATCACATGCCTCGACGATGCCGGGTTCGAGATGATTCTCACGAAGCCCGCCTGGGTGAAAGGGCAGGTAGCCCATCCTTTTCGTGCATTGTGCAGAAACCACCGTTGCGCGGCGCCGTGAGAATCCGAGTCCTGCGACAGGAGCGCCACCAGCATGTTGATGTCGAACAGCGCGACAGCCATCAGCGAATCTTGTCGAGATCCTGTTCGCTTTCCAGCCGGCGAATCAGTTCCGTGGTAATGAGGGGCGAGTCGGCCGAACGGCTGAAGACCCGCAGCCCGTTCTCCATATGCGTCGGTGCCGGCCGCGAAATCCCCCGCCGAATAAGGTCAGTCGCCGCCTTGCCCAGGCTCATCCTCCGGCTCTCCGCATACTCCTTCACTTGGTCCAGCACGTCGTCATCAATCGCCAGCGTGGTGCGCATAATGTTATGATGATGCTTGAATCTCAGCGTGATGTCAACATCGTAATACATCATCAATCGACCGATCCTGATGCCGCCCTACCTCCACTACCGCCTCGCCACCCCCGACGACATTCCCCATCTCAAGCCCCTCATCGAAGCCTCCATCTGCGGCCTGCAAACCAACGACTACTCGCCCTCGCAGATCGACCAGGCTATCGGCACCTGGCTCGGCCTCGACACCCAGCTCATCGCCGACCAAACCTACTTCGCCGTCGAAGCCCGCCAGAGCCCCGACCACCTCCCCACCATCGGCGGCCTCGCAGCCTGCGGGGGCTGGTCCCGCCGCAAAACTCCCTACGGCAGCGACCATCGCCCCAACCGCGACGACTCCTTCCTCAACCCCGCGAGCGATGCCGCCAAAATCCGCGCTTTCTTCGTTCATCCCGCCTGGGCCCGCCGCGGCATCGGGACCCGCATTCTCCAGCTATGCGAGCAGGCCGCGCAGGCGGAGGGATTCACCCGCTTCGAGATGGGAGCCACCCTCACCGGCATCCCCCTCTACCGCCGCCATGGCTACGTAGAACACGAACGCATCGACCTGCCCCTCGCCAACGGCGAATTCCTGCCAATTGTGAAAATGACCAAGCAGATCTGAACCCAAGGCAGAACCCTGGCTGGCCCGGGTCTCGATTCTGAGACCCGGGATCGCGCGCAGCGCCGCCTTTGAACGAGATCTCGCGCAGAAACGAAGTCAACGCTTAACCGCGCGCCTACGACTCCCGCCGCGCACAACTTTCTTCCCCGCAGCCCGCTTCGCCGCCCGCGCCCGCCGCCGTATCTCCTCCGGCGAATACATGCTCTTTCGGCAGCTCACCGACCCGCAGTTGCACCGCGCCTCATCCTCATCGCCGTCGTAAAGGTAGTAGTCGTAGGTCAGCTCCTCGCCCGTCACGATGTTGCGGATCGCCATAATCCACACCCGCCCGTCCATCTCTTCCGTCTCGCAGTTCGGATCGCAGGAGTGGTTGATGAACATTGCTGTCCCGTGCCCGTCGATCACCATCTTCCCGTCGCCCACCCCAAACAAATACGTCGTCGGCGAATTCTGGTACTTCTCATCGGCTTCGTCCTTCGATATGCGCGGTCCCGTGTACTCCACCACCCGCGCACCCTTCCGAATAGGAGCCATCGTGTAACAACCCGCCGCATGGATCGCCGAAGAGCGAATGATCAAACCCATACCCACCACGATAGCAACACTCCAAACCCTTTCTCCGAACCCCGGCGTCTAAAATAAGAGGAAATGTTGCGCCCCCTCGCCATCGCGGCTACCACCCTGCTGCTGACCTTGCCCCTCGCCGCCCGCGCGCAGGATAACTCCACACCGCCGTCCCAGCAGGACCAGCCGCCCTCAGCGCCAGAGCCGAAGCCCACGCCGAAGCCCACGGGTTCCGCACCAAATAAAGTCCAGAAAACAACCGCCGACCCGAATCCCTTCCCGGAAGCACAATCCGAGCAGGCCGCCCACCCCGACGCTCCCGCTCCGCAGAATTCTCAGCAGCAGACCAAGCCCTCCACCGCCGATCAAAACCCCTTCCCCGAAGCGCAATCCGAGAAGGCCGCCCACCAGACCCAGGGCGCCTCCGCGCCCGCGCCGTCCACTGCCCCAAAATCCTCCGACGAAAACTACAGCTCCAGCCGTGTGAAAGGCCTTGACCTGCCCAGCGCCGAAGGAGCGCGAGCTTCCGAGACCACAACTCCGATGACTTACAATCCGAAGCTCGCCCGCAAGGACGCCCAGATTGGCGACTTCTATATCGAGTCCGGAAACTTCAAGGGTGCCTACGTTCGTTTTCTCGAAGCCAACCGCTCCGATCCCGGCAACGCTGAAGCCGTCTTCGGCCTGGCCGAGTCTGCCCGCCACCTGCAGTATCGCGACGAAGCCCTCCGCAACTACCGCCTCTACCTCAGCGCGCTGCCCAACGGCCCCCATGCCAAAGAAATCCGCAAGGCCCTCAAAGCGATGGGCGCCGCCCCCCCCGCCTGATCCACCACCCAGTGTTATAGTTCACCCAAACAGATTTCCGGCCGGTGGCTTCCTATGCATCCCGTCCTGCAACAGGTTTTTGAATCCTACCGCACCGAGCTGGACGATAAGCCGGCGGAGTGGTGCCAGCTGCATCCTCTCCAGGATGAGCGCCTCTGGAGCGCTCAGGATCTCATCGAGCATCTCGCTCTCACCTGCCGCAGCACCAGCCGCGTCCTCGAGAAGCGTCTCGAACGCGGCCATCCCACCGCCAGCCACAGCACCCCCGTCCAGTGGCTTCTGCAGATGGTGATCCTCTCCTTTGGCCACATGCCCCGCGGCTCGCCCGCGCCTATTTTCGCGCGACCCGACCAGTTGCACTGGCCTCCCATGAACGGCGCGGAACTAGCTGAGCTTCTCCGCCAGGAGATCGATCAGATGGACTCGCTCATCGACCGTTGCCGCCAGCGCTTCGGCCCGCAGCGGGTGGCCACCCACTTTCTCCTCGGCACCATGCGCCCCGATCAATGGCGTCGCTTCCACGTCATCCACATACGCCACCATCTCGATCAGTTGCGCCGCATCGAAAAATCCGTCGGCCATCCAGTCGCAATCGAGGTTTCCTCCGCTCGGGTCTGAGGCCAGATACCAGCTACGGGCTACCGGCTACAGGCTACAGACTGCCTCAGTACTTCGACTTGATCGCGTACGTCAGTCCCATCGTGAACTGGAACGAATTCCGCTTCGTCGGCGGCTCGGTCGACGGCGGATCGTTCAGATAGCTGTCCAGCGTCCCGAGCGACAGGCTGAACCTCTTGTACGCTGGGAACGCGAACGTATCCGTCTCCTGCGCCGAGTAAGCCCGCTCGTTGTTGTACGCCGGTACAAACTGCAATTCCTGCGTCAGCGTCACCAGCTTCAGCTTCAACAGATAATCCGCCGAAAACGTCGACCCAATAAGGTTCTGGTTCCCAGACGCCGCCCCGCTGATGAACGACTGCTTCTCGTACTGCACCGTCGCCTTTAGATCCGCTTCGTGGTCTGGAGTCTTGAGCGCCGTCCAGCCCAGTCCTCCCCCATAGATTTGCTGCAGGCTCAGATCCTGCCCGTAGTTGTGATCGAACGCCGTCTGCCCCAGAACAAAAAACCGCGGTGACAGGAACTCGTCTCGCTCCGCGTCAAGGTGCGATATCGACGACTTCGTGACGCTCGCTGGCGTGAACACGCCCCCGCTCGTGTAAGCCGGCTCCGTGATCTTCCCATACGAACCGCTGAAGTCAGCCGACGTCCGGTTCCGCGAATCCAGCCACGGTACTGTCGGAATCACCCGCACCAGCCCGATACTCCCCGACACCGTGTACTGGTCCTGTGTCGCGGTCACCAGCGTCGCTCCCGCCGTTGCCGCCCCATCCCATCCCGTAAAGAAATTCGGCTCGTGATTCAGCTGCTTATCCAGCTCCGCCTTGTCCACGATTACCGCCGCGTCTTTCACCGGAATCGGCGCTGGCGCTGCACCCTGAGCCGCATGGACCGTCACCGCGCCATCGGCCACATCGATGCTGCCCGACGGCAAATTCCCCGCACTCTTCTTGCTGCGGCTCTTCATCTCGGAGCTCAGCACCGTGTAGTTCTCACCCGCGTGCAGCTCCTTGATCTTGTCCCACTTAATGGTGAGATCCCCCAGCGGATGGCTGTGAAACGTCACCGTCCCTTCAGCCTCCCGAATCAACTTTCCATGCAGCGTATCGCCATTGGTCAGCACCAGCGTGTCCGTTTCCGGAGTGCTGTCGACTTCCGGCTTCTTGCCCTTGCCAGCGGCGTGCAGCCATAGCGGCGTAACAACCAGCAATGATGAAAGTACGAAGGCGAAATTGCGACTGCGCGGGAAAAGCCTCATCAGGGTACAGTCCTCCTTGCGGACTCATAGAACGATTAAATGAAAATAATGACTCTCGACCTGCGATGCGCTTTACAAGGGGCCGCGTTGCAGCCCGCTGGACTCATCCATAGAATTCCCGGACAATAAAACTATGCCGCTGACTCGCGAACAGGCCCTGGACTACTTCCGCTCCGACGACCTCATCGGCCTCGGGATGGAAGCCGACGCCGTCCGCAAGCGTCTGCACCCGGAAGGCGTCGTCACCTACATCATCGATCGCAATATCAACTATACGAATTTCTGCACCGAATATTGCACCTTCTGCGCCTTCTACCGCCC
>PMSS01000183.1 GCA_003167515.1 Acidobacterium sp.
GTGGTCCGTCCCGAGATTCGGTCCGTCATGCGGACCATCTTCGGACAGTACAAGCCCGAGGAAATCTATACCAACCAGAAGGCGATCCAGGAACGCATCAGCGAACTCTCGAAAGGCCGGCTCGGCGGCCGGTTTGTATCGCTGGACGATGTGCCGATTGAGGCCGTCACATTGCCTGTAAAAATTTCCGACGCAATCGAAGCCAAGTTAGCCGAGCAGCAGGTCGACCAGGAGTATACGTACCGGATCGATATAGCGACGAAGGAGGCGGACCGTAAGCGCATCGAATCCGCGGGCATCCGGGATTACAACAACACGATCAACGCGAGTCTTAATCCGTCGGTTCTTGCCTGGCAGGGGATACAGGCAACCGAGAATCTGGCTAAGTCACCGAACGCCAAAATCGTGATCATCGGATCGGGCAAGAGCGGGCTGCCGCTGATACTGGGGAAGGAGTGAGCGTGAAGAATCGGTTTCTCTGGATCCTGAAGACGCTGGCGGTTCCGGTGTTGTCGCTGGGACTGCTGGCGTACGCGCTCGCCCCCCAATGGCAGTCGTTCGATCGCATGGGTGAGCTGAGATTCAAGGCTCTGAACGGGACCCCGAAGGAGATTTTGGTGGGTGTTTGCTGGCCCTTTGCCGCGCGCCATGACGAGATGGCCGACGGCCTTCGTCTGGCTCAGGAAGAAATCAATGCGGGAGGCATGGCGCATGGCATTCCGATTCGGCTTGTTATGCGGGATAACAGAGTGGATTGGGAGAGGGCTAAGGAAATCGCCATTGAATTCGCAGATACGCCAAAAATGAGTGCTGTGGTTGGGTACTACGACAGCAGCCTCGCTATCAAGGCGTCGACCATCTATGACCCCAGCCGCTTACTGGAGATCGTGGTGGGCGCCAATGCCACCTCCATCACTTCTCATGGGTTCGATTATGTCGTTCGCACTATTGTTTCCAGCGATAAGATTGCCCGCGCAATGGCGAAGCTCACAGTGGAACGCGGTCATAAGAAAGTCGCAGTTATATGGGAGCAGGGCGCATACGGAGAAGATCTGGCCTATCAATATCAGATCGCGCTGAATTCCCTGGACGCGGACCTGGTTTATCAGTGGTCCTACTCCAGCGAGTCGGCCGACTTCCGGCTGCCGGTGAATCAACTAAGAGGTTCGGACGCCGACCTGATCTTCTTTGCCGGGCTGGAGCCGTGGGCGGGAGACTTTCTGCGCATGGCGCGCACGGTGGGCATCAGGACGCCGATCATTGGCGCGTTTACCGACACGCCCGAGTTACGTGCACGAGCAGGCGCGGCGCTGGAGGGCTCGATGTTTATCGACTATTACAACCTGAACTCGCCGAGCCCGGAAAATCAGGCTTTCGTTCGCAAGTTCCGCGCGCGATTTGGGAGGGATCCGGATACCTGGGCGGCACAGGGCTACGATGCGCTCTACATCCTGGCAAAAGCTGTTAACTCCACAGGCTCCGCGAACCCCCTCGATCTGTCCTATTCGATCCGCTACATGGATGCGTGGGAAGGCGCCAATGGCCGCTACAAGTTCAACGACGACGGCGAACTGGGAGACAAACCCATTTATCTGGACGTTTATCGAAACGGCGTGCCAGCGGCGATTGGACAGACGCATCCGGCTGTGGTGACGGAACCGCAATGAACCGTGTCCTGAATCATGTCCTGAACATACGCAGCTTCCAGGAAGAACTGGATCCATGTGTGCCAGACCAGCCGCTGCCGGTTGAGCACCCGTCTGCGCAAGCCCTGGCGCAGTGGGAGCGGGGCCCGATGCGCACACGGCCGGCGCAGCGCTTCCATGAACTATTCGAGGGGATGGCCGATGCGCAGCCGGATCGGCCGGCTGTCGTCACCGAAGCGGGGGTGACCAGCTACGCGCAGCTCGATCAGCAGGCCAACCGCGTTGCTCACCTGTTGCTCGAGCACGGCGTTGCTGGCGAGGAACCGGTCGCCGTACTGACGGAGTGCTCGGCCGACTTACCCGCGACAATATTAGGCATCTGGAAAGCGGGAGCGGCCTACCTGCCCCTCGCTCTCGATCAGCCGCCGGAACGTTTGACCTTTATGGCGAGGGACGCGGGCGCGAGGACACTGATCGCGCTCGACGGGCATCAGGCGCCGGGATCTTTGGCAGAAGCAGTCCACACAATCCTGCGTCCCGAAGACTGGGCACGCAACGTCGATGTTGTGCGGCCGGCAATCGACGGGTCACCGGAGGATCTGGCCTATGTGATCTACACCTCGGGAACATCAGGCACACCGAAGGGTGTGCTGATCCAGCACGACAGCCTGGTCAACGCTTCTTACATGAGTGGAGAGACCTTCGGGCTCACTTGCGAGGATCGCGCTTCCCTGGTCGCGACGCCAGGATTTGACGCGTCTCTTTGGGAGCTGGGGCTAGCGCTGCTGCACGGCATGGCGCTGGTGCCGGTAGCGCGAACGCTGCGCGACGATCCGTGGGCGCTGAAGCGCTGGTACAAGACGCACGGGGTGACGGTGGCTTTTCACGTGGCCTCGTACCTCCGCGTTAGCCGAGAAACTCCATTCGAGGGACTGCGGGTTCTGGTCACGGGGGGTGAGGCGCCTAACCATGATGACGCAAGGTGCTATGCCGGCAATCTTGAGCTCTGGAATGCCTATGGCCCCACCGAGACCTGCATTTTCGTCTGCGCGGAACGGATCACAACGAACCCCGATCCGTCCCACCCGCTGGCTGTGGGCAGGCCACTGGCGAACACACGCATTTCTATTCGCGACGACAACGGAGAGCTGGCGCCACCGGGGATTGTAGGGGAAGTCTGGCTGGGCGGAACAGGGCTCGCGCGTGGGTATCTGAACAATCCGGAGTTGATGCAGCAACGCTTTGTGCAGACGCCGGACGGAAGGTTCTATCGCACCGGCGATCTGGGGCGCTGGACCGAAGACGGCCGGCTCGAACTCGCGGGACGCATCGACGACCAGATCAAACTACATGGGCAGCGCGTTGAATTGGGCGAGATCGAGCAGGCGTTGCGTTCCCATTGCGGCGTTGAAGAGGCTGTCACTCTGGTGGAGACGGGCGCGGAGGGGACGAAGGTCCTTCGGGCATTCGTGCGTCTTCGCGCTTCCGCGGCAATGCCAACAGACGATCAGTGGCGCGGCTATCTCGCAAGCCGTTTGCCGATGCACATGGTCCCGGCCACTGTGACATCGGTCGCGGCTATTCCTCTAGCTGCCACCGGAAAGATCGACCGGGAGAGATTGCTGGCCACTCCGAGAGAGCCGAGCCGCGGAATCGCGAAAACTCCGCCGCGCAGCGGGATGGAAATGCGGATCGCCACTGTGTGGGGAGAGCTCCTGGGGAAAGCGCGCACGACCGATGCTGATTCCTGTTCGACAGCCGATGCATGCCTGGCAAGCAACATTGCGCGCGAGGACAATTTCTTTGCTATGGGCGGGAACAGCCTGCTGGCGGTCACTATGGCCCACCGGCTATCGAGCGATCTGAACCGGCCCGTTCCGGTGCGGGAGCTTTTCGCCGCGCCGACCCTTGCAGGATTCGCTCGACGAATCGAAGAACTCAGCAGCGTTCCGGCCCTGGTTTCTGCCGGCAGCGATCTGGCGACAGAAGGGCAGCGGGAATTTTGGGTGGCCGAAGCGGCCGGCCTCGATACTCGTACGTTCACAATTCCCCTGATCTGTAGGGTCGAGGGCGAGATGCCGTCGCTCGACCGATGGAAGAAATCATGGGCGACCCTTGTGACGCGTCACGAAGCGTTGCGGACCTGGTTCGAGGAAGATGCGGAAGGCCGCCTGCGCCGAAAGGCGATGCCTCACCTGACGTCGATGCTCGAAGTCAGGCTCGACGTTGGGCCCGAAGTCGATACTCAACCCGACCGCAGCGCGGCCTGGGCTTTCGTCCGGCAGCGCCAAAGCGAGCCCTTCGATATGGGAGTCGTTCCTCTGTGGCGGGCGGGGCTCGTTGAGGTGAAGGACTCCGGCGAGCATTGGTTCTGGCTGGCCTTGCACCACTCCCTGGGCGACGGACGATCGATTGGGATTCTTGTGGAGGAGCTCGGAGCGCTCCTGCGGAATGAGCAACTGCCGCCGCTGACCTGCGATTTCGGAGAGTCGGCGCGACGCGAGGAAGACTACCTCGGGGGACCTGCCTGCGCCGCCGATGGACACTATTGGCGCGAGCTTCTGCTCAGACAGCCTGACGATGCTTTTGCCGAGGCGCCGCTGGACTTCCCGCGCTCTATAACAGCAGAGACGGGAAACCACCGGTTCGAAGCACGACTCGACCCTGGCATCACCCAGGGACTGCGCGCCCTCGCCCGCGAGCACGAAGCCACGCTGCATTCGGTTTTGCTCACGATTCTCGCGCTGGAGGCACGGAGGCGCACCGGAAGTGAGGACGCAATTATTGGCGCGACGGCGTCAACGCGGGAGACCGCTGCCGAAGACCACTTGGTCGGCTATTACGTCAACATGTTGCCCATTGCATGCCACCTGCGGCGCGATGCCGGATTCGCCGCGGCGTTGCGCCAAACACAGCAGACCCTCGCAGCGGGATTGCAGCATGCACGCTATCCGTTCGCGCGCATGTACCGGGATTTCTGGAACGAACGCCCGCAACATCGCCATCCGGCGCGTTATCCGCTCTTCGATCTGGCCATCACGGAAAATCAGGAATCTGCGTCGGCCTCCGCATCGCTTCACCTTGCGCGGATCGGGGCTCCTGCGTACGAACATACCGAGACGTCGCCCGGACAGGACATGGTTCTGACCCACGGGACGCTGGCGGACGGCAGCCTGCTGTTGCAATGGCACGTCAACGCGGCCCTCTACACGCGCCGAACGGCGGAATGCTGGTTTACAGGCCTCAGCGATTGGGCTGTGTGGCTGGCTGAGAATCGGGAGCGGGCGAATGAGCCTTTGCCCGCGCTTCTGCCTCGTGAAGCCGCACTGCTCGAAAGCTGGGAGCAGGGCGCGAAGATCGGCCGCCCTGCGCTGGGTTTTCATGAGCTCTTCGAGCGCGTGGTCGACACACCCGGTCAATCCGATCGGCCCGCGGTTATCAGCCAGGATGGTGTGCTGAGTTATGGTGCGCTGGAATGCGAAGCCAACGTTCTTGCTCATGGTCTGCTGCTGCGCGGCGTTGTTCCTGGCAGTGTGGTCGGAGTTCTGACCGGACGTTCCGCAAATCTCCCCGCGGCTGTTCTCGGTATTTGGAAAGCCGGCGCGACGTATTTACCCCTTGCTGTGGATCTTCCGCAGGAGCGGCTGGCGCTCATGGCACGTGAAGCGGGCGTGGCTCAATGGATTGTGCTCGACGGCGCTCGATTGCCGCCGAAGCTGGCCGCGTCGCTGCCGCCGCCGCTGCGCCCGGAAGAGCTGGACAGCGAATTTCGCCGCATGTACGAACATCGTCCGCAACGCGCTCCTGGCGCGGGAGCTGCGGCCTACATCATCTATACTTCGGGCTCGACGGGACAGCCGAAGGGCACGCTGATCGGCCACGATGGATACGTCAACTCGGTGCTGGGCGTTGGCGAAGCTTTGGTTCTTACCCGAGACGATCGCAGCCTAATGTTCGCCTCGCCCTCTTTCGATGTTTCGCTGTCGGATATTGGACTGCCCCTGGCCTTCGGCGCAGCGATGTGCCCGGCCCCCTGGGACGTGCTCAGTTCACCGAACCGTTTTCGCGCTTTTCTGTCCGAGTTAGACGTCACCGTAGCCGACATCACGCCGACGTATCTGCGGCTTTTTGACGGAGCACCGCTGCCATCGCTTCGCATCCTCGTCACCGGTGGGGAGGCGCCGTTTCCGGCCGATGTCGCGACGTACGCGCGTCGCCACCGGTACTTCAACGCTTATGGTCCAACCGAAAACGCAATCAGCAGTACGATGGCAAGGTTGTCTCCGGGCGATACGATCTCAGCGGGCCGTCCGCTGCCGAATACCAGCGCACATCTTTGCGACGCCGACGGAAATCCGGTGCCTCCTGGCGTCATCGGCGAACTGTGGCTGGGCGGAGCCGGCCTGGCCCGCGGCTATGTGGCGCGACCGGACCAGACCGCTGCAGCTTTCGTAGAAACAAAACGAGGCCGTCGCTACCGCACCGGCGATCTGGGCCGCTGGCGCGAGACCGGCGAGATCGAAATCCTCGGCCGCATCGACGATCAGGTCAAGCTCAATGGCGTTCGTATCGAGTTGGGGGAGATCGAATTTGTCCTGGCCAGTCATCCCGACGTCGCGCAGGCGGTGGCGTTGCTGGATGGCGATCCAGACAGCCAGCGCGGTCTGTGGGCCTTTGTGTGCCTACATCCTGGGAAATCAGGGGTACCGGAAGAAGACTGGCGTGAGTACCTTGCGAGCCGGCTACCGGTTTCTATGATTCCGTCGGCGGTGATCGCGGTTCCGGCCATTCCGCTGACCCACGCGGGCAAGGTGGACAGGACTGCGCTGAAGGCACGGCTCAGTGAACGCTCTACACTCGGAGAGGATTCCAAACCGCACGTCGGCCTCGAAGTGGAGATCGCGCAACTATGGAGCGAACTATTGGGCCACAACTCCATTCGTCGCGATGACAACTTCTTCTCGATTGGCGGCCACAGCCTGCTGGCGATTGCCGTGGCGCATCGGCTCGAGGAATCGCTCGGCCGTCCCGTGCCCGCTCGCGAACTTTTCGCCCAACCAACTCTGTGCGGCTTTGCTCATCGCATCAGCCAGTTGAGCGAACCAGCTCCGCTCGAAGAACTCTCGTCGGACCGCGCGACGGAGGGACAGCGCGAATTTTGGGTTGCCGAGCACGCCGGTCTCGACACCAGGAGCTTCAACATCGCCTTGTTCCTGACCGCTCCCGGAAAGACCCACCCTCCCGCCCAATGGCGCTCCGCATGGGCGGCGCTCGTGGCTCGCCACGATGCACTGCGCACCAGCTTCTACGAGGATGGGAACGGCGTTCTTCGCCGCTATGCCTCCGCACGCGTCGACACTGCCCTGGACGTTGCGACTCATCCCGACATGGCCGCGGCCCTCGCCTGTATCCGGGAGCGCCAGGCGGATTCCTTCGCCATGGGGAGCGCTCCCCTGTGGCGCGCGGGACTGGCGCAGATCAGCACCGCGGAACAACCGGTCTTCTGGCTTGCCATCCATCATTCGGTGGCGGACGGTGTTTCACTCAGCGTCCTGGCGGAGGAACTTTCCGTCCTTCTCGAGGGCGGAAGTCTGACCCCGGTCGCCGGTCATTTCGATCGGTCAGCCGGCCGCGAGGAGCGTTATCTCGCCAGTCCAGCCTGCCAGACGGACGCGCAATTCTGGCGCACCATGCTGCACAGCCTCGGCAATCCATCGGATGAAACACCGCAACCTTTCGACGAGTGGCCGCTCGATTTTCCCCGCGCCGAGGCACGCACCGCGCGCCATGCCAGAGGATCGCACTCGTTTCGTATTCGCATCGATGCCGAAGCCGCTGACGGCCTTCGCGGCCTCGCGCAAAAAAACGGAGCCAGCCTGCATTCCCTTTTCCTGACGATCATGGCTCACGAAGTGCAGCGGCGGACCGGGCGGTTTGAATTTCTACTGGGCACCGCAGCCTCTGCGCGCGACTCCGCCAGCGAGGCGCGGATCGTCGGCTACTACGTCAACATGCTGCCCGTGCCGTGCCGGGTTCATGCTTCAGAGCCCTTCGAAGCGGCATTGCGAACCATGCAGCTGAAACTGGCTGCGGGTTTACAGCATGCGCGTTATCCCTTCGCCCGCATGTACTCGGACTTCCGCAAGGACAATGCTGTGGCGCCCCATCCGGAGCGTTATCCCCTGTTTGATATCGCCGTCACGGAAAGCACAAGCATTGCAACCATGCAGTTCGGCGGCATCGCGGATCGAACCGGCTATGAGCTGCGCCTGAACGCGCCACCCCAGGATATGGTCCTGATCCACGAAGGTCAGCCGGACGGCGGTTTGATTCTGCATTGGATCGTGAACGCAGCCATTTATGAAAAGCAAACGGCCGAGGCATGGATCGACTCTCTGGCCGGATGGGCGCGTCTTCTGGCTGAGGGTAAGCGGCGGCCGGGATCGCCGCTGCCGCCCCTGTTGCCCGCAGAGGAGAATCTGCTCTCTGTCTGGGAGCACGGTCCTGCCGTGCCGCACCCGGCGCCGAGTTTTCCCGCGTGGTTCGAGCAGTGGGTTCGCATGCAACCCCATCGCGCCGCCCTCGTTACCGAACGCGGAGCCCAAAGCTATGCCGAGTTGAACTCCAGAGCCAACGCGCTGGCCCATGCGCTGCGGGCACGAGGAATCACGCCGAACGATGTGGTCGGAGTATTCACCGGCCGCTCCGTTGCTTTGCCCGAAACCGTGCTGGCCATCTGGAAGGCTGGCGGTTGCTATCTTCCGCTGGTTGAGGACCTGCCCGCCGAACGTCTGGCCTTCATCGCCCGGGATGCCGGGATCCGCCTTCTCGTGGTGCTCGATGGACTTGAGCCACCGACGGCTTTGATCGAGACAGGCTGCCTGGTTTTTCGCCCGGAACACGTGGATGCAGCCTGGCTCTCCAGCCACAGGCATCGGATCGAAATCGGTGGAGACGGCGTCAGAGATTCGGAGCTTGCGTACGTCATCTATACTTCCGGCTCCACGGGAGAGCCGAAGGGCGTAACGCTGCACCACCAGGGATTGAACAATCTTGCTCTCGGCGTTGCTACTGCCCTGGACATGCGATCGAGCGACAGGGCTTCGATCATGGCCTCGCCAGCGTTCGACGCGTGGATTGCCGAGCTGGTGATGGCATGGGCCGCCGGGGGAGCTGTAGTGCCCGTCCTGCGCAGCGAAATGGACGACATTGCTGAGCTGCAGACGAAGTTCCTCCGCCTGGGCGTCACCGTCACCACCATGCCTCCCTCTTACCTGCGGCTCTTTGAACAGGCGGACTTTCCCACGCTGCGCGTGCTGCTGACCGCGGGCGAAGCGCCGCATCGTGCCGACGCCCTGCACTACGCCTCGCGGCTGCGTTACATGAACGGCTACGGCCCGACCGAGAACACCGTTGCCGTCAGCTATGGGCACGTGACGGCCACGTCACAACGGCTAGCGGCGGGCAGACCGTTGCCCAACACGTCGGTCCACATCCGCAACAGCCAGGAAGATTCGGTTCCCCCCGGCTCGGCCGGCATGATTTGGCTCGGCGGCATGCAGCTCGCAGCCGGTTATTTGAACCGTCCCGATCTTACGGCGGCAAGCTTCGTTGAAACATCTGCCGGGCGCCAGTATTGCACCGGCGATTTAGGCCGTTGGACCCACACCGGCGAACTGGAAGTCCTGGGCCGGGTCGACGGCCAGGTGAAGCTGCGCGGACAGCGCGTGGAGCTGGGTGAGATCGAGCATCGGCTCGGCTCACATGTCGGTGTCCAGCAGGCAGTGGCCGCGGTGAAGACCTCCGGCGACGCGCAAACTCTGTTGGCTTTCGCTTGCCTTCATGCAGGCGCGGACGAACCCACGCAGGCAGCCTGGCAGGATTATCTGTCCGCGGCTTTGCCTTCTTTTATGGTGCCCTCCGCAGTGATTCGCGTCGCCGCCATCCCTATGACGATTGCGGGGAAGGTGGATCGGGCGGCGCTGTTGCGCGCTCCTTCTGAGTCGAACTTGTGGGAAGCCGGCGGAGATCCTCGTGCCGCACCGCCGCGCGAAGGATTGGAACAGCGTATCGCCGAAGTCTGGGCGGAGTACCTGGAGTGCCAATCCATCGGCCGCGAGGACAGCTTCTTCGATCTCGGGGGCGGCAGCCTGCGAGCCATCGCCGTCGTCAATCAACTTCGGCGCACGCTCGAGTGCACCGTCAACGATCTGTACGAGCATCCCCGCCTGGCGGAGTTCGCGGGTATCTGCCGGCAGCGGCCGGAGCATCTGCGCGGGTTGATCCAATCCGCCCGCCGCCATTGGGATAACTACCGGCGCGAACTGCCCGCCTACGAAGCAGAGCGCGACGCGGCCCTGACCCTCGCACATCGCAGCTATGATGCTCGGAACCTGCCTTATCTCCACGCCGGTATCGGTAAGCGCAGAAACTATGAACAAGTCTTACTGACCGGCGCAACCGGCTATCTCGGCAGTTATCTTCTGCGTGAGCTGCTGGCTCGATCGGACTGCCAGGTCAGCGTCCTTGTCCGTGGCAGCGATGACCGCAACGCGCGCGCTCGCCTGGGAAAAATCCTGTGCCACTACTTTGGCCCTGACCAGGGCCGCGCATTACGAGATGACGCCCGCCTCACGGTGTTCGCCGGCGATTTGCGCCGTGACCATCTGGGACTGTCGCCGCAGGTCTATGATCGCCTCGCGAACAGCGTCCGCGCAGTCTTTCACAGCGCCGCCAATGTGAAGCACTTCGGCCACTACTGGGAATTTCACGTCAATAATGTGGCTGCCACGGGACGATTGCTGAAGCTGGCAGCTCATCGCGCCGCGAACCCTGCGGATTTCCACTTTGTC
>PMSS01000331.1 GCA_003167515.1 Acidobacterium sp.
AAGCGCTTCTACATGACCTGCGTGGTGTTGTTTACGGCGTGCTCGCTGCTGTGTGGCCTGGCTCAAACCTTGCCTCTGCTGGTTTTCTTTCGGGTACTGCAGGGTGTTGGTGGTGGAGGACTGGCGCCCAGCGAGCAGGCGATTCTTGCCGNNTGGATCTTCTTCATCAACCTGCCGGTGGGTTTGCTGTCGCTGTTTCTGACGCAGCGGATGGTCGAAGACCCGCCCTATCTGAAAGAGGAGCAATCGCGGACCGGGCGTGTGGACTTTATGGGGCTGGGGCTGATTTCCGTAGGCGTGGGCTGCCTTGAATTCGTGCTGGACAAAGGCCAGGAGAAGGACTGGTTTGGAGATCCGAATATCATGGCGTTTGCGATCATTGCCGCCTGCATGCTGGTGGTCTTTGTGTGGTGGGAGTGGCGGCATGAGGATCCGATCGTCGACATCCGGCTGCTCAAGAATCGCAACTTTGGGACGGCGGTTTTTCTTCAATTTGTATTAGGCATGGTGCTGTTTGGGACGACCGTGCTGATCCCGCAATTTCTGCAGGTGTTACTGGGGTACACGGCGGAGCGAGCAGGGATGGTGCTCTCGCCTGGGGCCCTGGTGCTGATGTGCACGATGCCGATAGCCGGCCGGATTGTCAGCTCGGGCAAGTTCGACCCGCGGATGCTGGTGGCGATTGGATACGCCGTGACAGCAGCGGGATTGTTTAACCTGACGCGGCTCGATCTGGGCGTCTCTTTCGGGCAGATTACGCTGTGGCGTGCTTACCAGGTGATGGGGCTTTCTTTCATCTTTATCCCGATCAGCACGCTGAATTACCTGGGCGTTCCGCGCAACAAGAACAACCAGATTTCGAGTTTCTCGAATTTTGCGCGCAACATCGGAGGTTCGGTGGGCACGGCGCTGCTGACGACGTTTCTGGAGCGGACCCAGCAGACCCATATTGCGACTCTCAGCTCACACGTGGTGGCCGGGAGCCTGCAATATTCACGGTTCGTGGATATGACGCGGGAAGCACTGACACGGCTGGGGCAAAGCCCGGATGCTGCAAAGCAGTTTGCGATTGGGAATGCGTGGCAGACGCTGAATCGGCAGGCGCAGATGCTGAGTTACCAGAATTCGTTCTGGGGGCTGGCCCTGATTATCGCGTGCCTGATTCCGCTGCCGTTTATCATGAGGCGGCCGCCGCGCCGGGAGCCGGCGCCGGAAGAGATGGCCGCGCATTAACAGGTGTTAAAAACGCTTGTGGGCGATGCCCGCGCCGCATATCCTTAATGATCACCGATGGATTTTGAAAATCTCCGGACGTTTCTGGAGGTCGCCCGCCTGAAAAGCTTTTCGCGGGCTGCGCAGAAGCTACTCCGCACACAACCGGCTATTTCGGCGCAGATTCGCACCCTGGAGCAGGAGGTGGGAGCGCGCCTTTTCGACCGCGACGGCGGAAAGGTGACGTTTACCGCAGCGGGGCGGCTGTTCGAGCCCTTCGCGGAGTATTGCGTGGAGCGGCAGAAGCACATTTTGCTGGCGATTGCCGAGCAGGAGCGTTCGCCGCGCGGCGAGCTGTCGATCAGCGCGAATGAGGCGACTCATCTTTACGTGCTGCCGCAGGTCTTCGCGCAGTTTCGACGGCAGTACCCGCGGGTGATGCTGAGCGTGGTGCGAGCCGAGAGGCTGCGCACGCTGGAAAGCGTCCTCAGCCGGGAAGTGGAGTTCGGAATCGTCTCCATGCCGGTGCGCGATGCACGGCTGACCGTGGAACTGATCCATCGGGACGAGCTGGCATTGGTGGTGCCGCAGGGGCACCCGCTGGCTGCGCGGGGCGCGGTGCGGCTGCAGGATGCGGTGAAGTATTCGCTGCTGCTGCCCGCGCAGGGGCGGCGGCGCGAACAGCTGGACGAGCTTTTTCGCGTGAACGAAATTGTGCCGCGAGTAGCGATGGAAGTGGAGTCGAGCGAAATGCTGAAGCGCTACATCGGTGTGGGGCTGGGGCTGGGATTTCTGCCGCGCACCAACGTTGCGGAAGAAGAGCGGGCTGGCACATTGCACTTGCTCGCTCTGGAGGGCGTGCGTCTGGCGCGGGATCTGGCGCTGGTCTTTCGCAAAGATCGGCAGCTGTCGCGAGCCGCACAGGAATTTCTGGAAATTGCGACGCAGTCCGTCGAAAAACGCGATCAGGAAACGGGTCCCGGACGGGGCCGCAGTGCCGTATGATTGAAACGGCGTGAATTCATTCAATCGGCGTCCCCAGCGGCATCTTCAGTGTGATAAGTTTCAGCGGAGCTGAGTTTTTTCCCGGGGATAGGCGCGCCGGAGATCAGAACAATCGGAGGAGTTGAGAATTGGGAAAAAGCATGGTCCCGAGGCGGCTGTTTTTCACCAAGGGTGTCGGGAAACACAAGGAGCGGCTGACCTCTTTTGAGCTGGCACTGCGTGATGCCGGCGTTGCGGCGCACAATCTGGTTCGCGTGTCGTCGATTTTCCCTCCCCAGGCCAAGCTGATACCTCGCAAAGAAGGGCTGAAATACCTGAGCCCGGGCGAGGTGGTGTTCGCGGTCGTGGCGGAGAACTCAACGCGCGAGCCGCACCGGCTGGTGGCGTCCAGTATTGGGGTGGCGATTCCAAGTGATCGTAACACCTACGGTTACTTAAGCGAGCATCACAGCTTCGGCGAGACGGAAGATCAGGCCGGGGAGTACGCGGAGGAGCTGGCGGCGGAGATGCTGGCGACGACGCTGGATGTGGATTTCGATCCCGACAAGAGCTGGGACGAGAAAAAAGAGATTTATCGCATTTCGAACAAGATTGTGCGCACGGCAAACGTGACGCAGTCGGCGATTGGCGACAAGCGGGGGCTGTGGACGACTACGATTGCCGCGGCGATTCTGATTTTCGAGTAAAAGAAGCGGGCATTGGGCGGGGCGTGGGCCAAAGGGCCTGCGCCTTTTGCTTCTTTCGACGCTATTAGTAACTGTAACTGGCACAAATATGACGGAGAAAGCTACTTTTCGAGTCGGGCTGATCCAGATGAGCTGCGGGCCTGATCCGGATGCCAATCTGGAGAAGGGAGCGGAGCGGGTGCGCGAGGCTGCGCGTCTCGGGGCCGAGGTTGTGTGTCTGCCGGAGCTGTTTCGGGCACAATATTTTTGCCAGCGCGAGGACATTGCTCTGTTCGATCTGGCGGAGCCGATCCCAGGCCCGAGCACTGAGATGCTGGGCAAAGTGGCGCGCGAAGAGAACGTGGTGGTGGTTGCTTCGCTTTTTGAACGACGCGCGCCGGGTTTGTATCACAATACCGCGGCGGTGATTGAAAGTGACGGGCGAGTTGTGGGGATTTACCGGAAAATGCACATTCCGGATGATCCGCTGTATTACGAGAAGTTCTACTTCACGCCGGGAGACCTTGGATTTCGCGCGTTTGACACGTCGGCAGGGCGCATTGGGACGCTGGTGTGCTGGGATCAGTGGTATCCGGAGGCAGCGCGGATTACAGCGCTGCACGGCGCCAACGTTCTGTTTTATCCGACGGCGATTGGCTGGCACCCGCATGAGAAAGAGGAGTTCGGTCCGGCACAATATGAGGCGTGGCAGACGATCCAGCGGGCGCATGCGATTGCTAATGGCGTTTACGTTGCTGCGGTCAATCGAGTGGGAATCGAACATGGCGACGTGCGTGGAAATCGCGCTGTGGGTCCGGGGCTGGAATTCTGGGGCGGGTCGTTTCTGGCGGATCCGTTTGGGAGGGTGATCGCGCAGGCGGCGCATGATCGCGAGGAGATCCTGATTGGGGAGATCGATCTGCGGAAGATGGAGGACACACGGCGGAACTGGCCGTTTCTGCGGGATCGGAGGATCGATGCTTATGCGCCTATCGTCAGCCGCTTTCTGGATGGCGATGGCGAATGAGTGAATCCGCAACAGAGGGTACACGGCGAGAGCGCGGCTACAGGATGCCGGCCGAGTGGGAGCCACATGAGGCGACGTGGATTGCGTGGCCACACAATCCTGAAGACTGGCCGGGAAAATTTCAACCGATTCCGTGGGTGTATGCGGAGATTGTCGGTCATCTGGCGCGGGTGGAAGATGTCCACATCCTCGTTGATGATGCCGCGGCGGAGAAGCGGGCGCGCGGCATTCTGAGGCGAGGGGGCGCGAGTCTGGGGCGCGTGCACTTTCATCTGTGGCCGACGGATCGGGTTT
The DNA here is from genome assembly GCA_003167515.1 of Acidobacterium sp. GTDB lineage: Bacteria > Acidobacteriota > Terriglobia > Terriglobales > Acidobacteriaceae > Palsa-343. Next base: position 4,204 of record PMSS01000331.1, read on the forward strand.
GGACGCGGGATTCGGGGCCGATCTTCGTGCGGAAGAGCTCCACGCGTGGGGCTGGATTGGAAAAAGATACGGTGGCGGTGACAAATTGGAAGTTCAATGCCTGGGCGAAGTACCCCGACTGGCATTTGGACGATGAAATTCCTGAACGTGTCGCCGAGTTGCTGGGAATGCCACAGTGGACGCCGACGATTGAGACCGCTGAGGGTCCGAGGCGCGTTGTTCTGGAGGGCGGATCCATCGATGTGAACGGCGCGGGCACGCTGATCACTACGGAGGAGTGTCTACTGAGCGAGGTGCAGCAGCGGAATCCCGGAGTGAGCCGCGAACAGATCGAACAAGCCTTTCGTGATTGCCTGGGAGTCGATCAGGTTTTGTGGATGAACCGCGGGATTGCAGGGGATGACACGCACGGACACGTGGACGACATCACCAGATTCGTGGGGACGAACACAATTGTAACCGTGGTTGAGGCAAATCACGAGGACGACAACCATTTGCCGCTCACTGAGAACCTGGAACGGCTCAAATCGGCGCGGAATCTCGAAGGCAAGCCGTTTGAGATTATCGAGCTGCCGATGCCGCCTCCCATCGTGTTTCAAGGCCAGCGTCTGCCTGCGAGCTACGCGAACTTTTACGTTGCTAACAATCTTGTACTCGTGCCCACGTTTAATCGTTCCACTGACCGACGGGCGCTCAACATTTTGGCGGAGGCGTTTCCAGGCCGCGAAGTGGTGGGAATCTATAGCGGAGACCTGATCTGGGGGTTGGGCGCGCTGCACTGCATGACTCAACAGCAACCTGCTGCTGTGCCTTACCATCATCGGGATGGCTGAAGCAGACGAGGTCCTGATGCAGGCGGCGCTTGAAGACGCGTGCGCTGCTCGTGATGCCGGCGAGGTTCCGATTGGGGCGGTGGCGGTGATTCGAGGCGAGATTGTTGCTCGCGGGCAGAATCGGGTTTTGCGCGACACCGACCCGACGGCGCACGCGGAGATGGTGGCGATGCGCGCGGCTGCGCAGGTTATCGGCAACTACAGGCTGGTCGATTGCGAACTGTTCGTGACGCTCGAGCCGTGCGCGATGTGCGCCGGGGCGATGATCCATGCGCGGCTGGGACGCCTGGTGTATGGCGCACCCGATCCCAAAGCGGGCGCGGCGGGGTCGGTGCTCGAGGTGCTGAATCATCCAAAGCTGAATCACCAGATGGCGGTGACGGCGAACGTGTTGGCGGAGGAATGCGGCGAGCTGCTGCGGGGATTCTTTCGCGATCGGCGATGAGTCTGGATTCCCCTACACTGTAGACAGGTGACCGCTCCCATCAGGATGATCGCCGTCGATATTGACGGAACGCTCGTTCCGTCGCCCGGGACGGGTGTGAGCCCGCGCACGGGCCGCGCTCTGCGAGAGGCAGAAGGGGCAGGCATCGAAATTGTGATCGCCACCGGGAGGCGCCAGGCTTATGCATTGCCGCTGATCGTTCCGGTTGGGCTGAAGCCGGAGACGGTGTTCATCACGTCGAATGGGACGGTGACGCGGACCATCTCGGGGCGGCGGATCGATCGGTTTCTGCTGCCGGTGGAGACGGCGCGCGCGTTGTGTCCGATGCTGCGGCCGTTCGGAACGTCGGTGTTCACGTTCGATCGCGAAGGCCCGGGCGAGCTGGTTCTGGAATCGCTGGAGGCGCTGCACGCGCGCGTTTCGCTGTGGGTAGAGGCGAATCGGACGTCGATACTCGAGGTTCGACCGCTGGAGCGGGCCTTCGACCAGGGGGAGGCGCCAGTGCAGGGGATGGTGTGCGGAGGCGTCGAAGAGATGCGGCGCGCGGAGCATTGTCTGGCTGAGAGCGCGATTGCATCCGATATTGAGGTGCACCGGACGGAGTATCCGTCGCGCGATCTGACGATCCTCGACATTTTGCCGCCGGGCTGTTCCAAGGGTTCTGCCCTGCGGCGGTTGGCGCGGCAGAGGGGTTTGGCTCCGGAGGAAATCGTGGCGATCGGCGACAACTGGAACGACCTGGAGATGCTGGAGTTTGCGGGGCGGGCGGTTGTCGTCGCAAATGGAGCGCCGGATCTGGTTGATCTGGCGCGGCGGCGAGGATGGGAAATTGCGGCCGCGAGTGACGAGGATGGGGTCGCGCAAGTGATTGAAAACTTGCCGGAGTCGCAGGCGCGATTGGCGGCGCCGGGTAGCCCGGCATCGACGCAAATACCACGACAGTAACCAGTTACCGCGTCACCAGGAAGTGAGCGTTCTACCCCAAAAGCGCGTCTTGAAGAATGGTAGAGTAGATAGGAATGTCGCGCTTGCCCCAGAAATCATGGTCCGCTGTGGTCGTCCTTGGTTGTCTGGGGACGTTTGCGCACGCCGCCGAACATGTGACTCTGAAGAACGGGTTTGACCTCTTCTGCGACCATCGCGAGGCGAATGGGGAGAGGGTCCGGCTGTATATGGATGCGGCGGGCGGCAGCTTTCTGGAAGTGAATGCTTCGGACATCGTGGCCGACGAGCAAGTCGATTGGCCGAAGCCGGTTGTTGTGGAGACGGCAGCGTACATTGCATCCGCGTCAGCCCCGGTGGCTGGTCCGGAAAAGCTGTCGGAGGCCGATCTGCAGCCGATGCTGGCAAAAGCGGGGACGACCTACAATCTCGACGCGGATTTGCTGGCGAGCGTGGTTCGTCAGGAGAGCGATGGCCATGTGCGCGCGGTGAGTCGCGCCGGGGCACAGGGATTGATGCAGCTGATGCCGGGGACGGCGTCGGATCTGGGCGTGTCCGACACTTTCGCGCCTGGGGAGAATATCAAGGGAGGAACGGCATACCTTGATTTGCTGCTTACCAGGTACCATGACAATCTGCCGCTGGCACTGGCCGCGTACAACGCTGGCCCGGCTGCGGTGGACCGGTGGCACGGGATTCCGCCGTATCGCGAGACGCGAGCCTATGTTGCTCGGGTGATTCGCGAATACAACCGCCGGTATGCCGAGCGACATGCGGGAGAAGCGCGGCCTTCGGCGACGCGGGCCTCTGAATTAAGCTCAGCGGTGATCCGCTGACGCCATGCGCCTTCCTCGTAAGCTCTCCTCCCCGGAGGGAGTGCTGATTTGAAATCCAACAGAAATCGGATCGTGGCGGCCATTATGTTGCTGGCGGTGATCGCGCTGGTCTGGTTAGGGCGCGGTCGCATTCATTTTGACTGGAGTGTGTTCGGGCGGCAGCTGCGCATGGCCGATTGGCGGAAAATGGCTATTGCGCTCGGCTGCATCTATGCGGGCTATGTTGTGCGCTCGGCACGCTGGGTCTGGCTGCTTCGCCACAAGAAGAAAATGGCGCCGTTGTCGCTGTTGGGCACCCAGGTGATTGGCTTTACCGCAGTCGCTTTGATTGGCCGGGTTGCGGACCTCGTGCGTCCTTATCTGGTATCGAAGCGGACCGGCCTGCCCATTAGTTCGCAAATTGCCGTTTACATCGTGGAGCGGCTCTTCGACGCGGGGTCGATGGCGCTGATCACCTCTTCGGTGATCCTGCTATCCCCGTCGGGAGCGCTGCCTCATGCGGAGGTCGTGCGGAAGGCCGGATATTGGGGGCTGGCGCTGACCCTGCTCGGGACGCTGTTTCTGGTGGCGGTGCGACTTTGGGGTGACACGGTAGGTTCGTTACTCGGGGGTTTGTTCGGGCGAATTTCGAAGGGCTTCGGGCAGGCGGTGGAGGGCAAGATCCAGGCGTTTCATTCCGGGTTGGACACGATACGGTCATTCTCCGATTTTGGAGTGGCGGCCGCGCTGTCGCTGGGAATGTGGGTGATGATCGCGTTTGCTTATCTGGAGACGACGCTTGCTTTTGTGGCCAGTCCGCAATTGGCCGCGATGACGCCCAGTGAAGGCGTGCTGCTGATGATTGTGAGCGGCGGCGCGAGCGTGATCCAGCTACCGGTGCTCGGGTGGTTCACGCAGATTGGCCTGGTGGCGGGGGCGATATCGAAGTTCTTCGGGGTTGCTCCGGAAGCGGCGACCGGCTGCGCTGCGGCGTTGCTGCTGATCACATTCCTGGGAATTGTGCCGGTGGGGTTGATCTGGGCGCGGTTCGAGCATGTCTCGCTGAAGAAGGTGACCGAGGAAAGCGAGCACGTTGCCGAGGAGATGGCGCACTCCGCAGGCGCTTCTACGCAGGAAGCTTAAGGCAGCGAAAAGCGTTTGGCCGAAAACCTCTCGAAAAACTGGTTAGAGAACGATAAAGACCAGCGAAGACCGCAGGTTGCTACAGCGCTCGGCGGACAGCTCGGCGGACTGTATCCGTTGCAACACCGTAGGTGGCGTGGGTGACCCACTCGCTGATGCGCTCCTGGGTGGGCTGGCGGCTGGGGGGAGCGGCGAGTCCCAGCTTTGGCAGGATCGCCTCGTGGGTGAGGCGGTTGAGGGTGATGCCGAAGGCGGCGCCGCGCCATGCGGCCAGCGATGGCTCGACTTCGACGAGCGCGCCATAGACCGCGCCGGCGAGCGCTCCAAAGATAAAGTGAATGCCCTGGAGGGCGAGCTGGCGCTCCTTTTCGGGAAGGCTGCGGCCAGCGACCTGCTCGGCGAGAACGACGGGCGGCGGCGTCTGACCATCGACGCGCGGAGGAAACAGTTGTTCGGCGATCATTTTTGCGCCGGCTCCGGCGAGCCCACCGATGAGGCCGGCCAGGGCGCCTTTGGCGATGCTGCGTCTCGAGTTGGACTTGCTCGTGTTCGGGCTCATGGTTGGATATGATGCGTCGGAACCACGATAGTCCACAGGACCAGCGAGAGGCCAGCGAAAAGCAAGTGGAAAGCGAGCCAGGAGCCAGTAAAAAGCGATTAGCGAAGAGCGCTAAGCGAAAAGCTATTAGCAGAAACCAGCCAATGGCGGTCAAGAGCCGAGTGGGAACCGTGCGCTGCTAGAATCGAAGCAGACCGATGAAATGTCCATACTGCGGGTTTGCCCAGGACCGCGTGATCGATTCGCGGGAGAGCAGGGAAGCCGACTCGATCCGCAGGCGGCGTGAGTGCGACCGCTGTAATCGTCGCTTTACGACTTACGAGCGCATCGACGAAATCCCTTACATGGTGGTGAAGAAAGATGGGCGGCGGGAGAAGTTCGAGCGGCCCAAGGTGCTGGACGGATTGCTGGCTGCATGCGAGAAGCGGCCTGTTTCTGCGGGCAAGCTGGAGCAGCTGGTGGATGAGGTCGAGACGTTCGTGACCGAGTCGACGGAACGGGAGCGGACCACGGCCGAGATCGGCGAGCTGATTATGGATCGGCTGAGGACGCTCGATACGGTGGCTTATATCCGGTTTGCCAGCGTTTACAGGGATTTCAAGGACGTGCGGGAATTCAAGGAAGAGCTGGAGCAGTTGCTGAGCCACCATGGGGAGAAAGGCAAGAAGAAAGGCTAAAGTTTAGCTGGGAGCTGGGAGGCGGGAGCTGGCGGCCAGTAGCTGGTAGGGGAGGTATGTGGGGAAGACGCACACCATTACGCTGATTCCCGGCGATGGGATTGGGCCCGAAGTTACGGACGCCGTCGTGCGAGTCCTCGAAGTGGTTGGGGAGGCGACCGGCGTGCAGTTTGCGTGGGAGCGGTTTGCGGCTGGCGCTGGTGCGTTTGAAAAGCACGGGGAATACATTCCCAAAGAGTTGTACGCTTCGATCGAGCGGAATCGGGTTGCGCTGAAGGGTCCGGTGACGACACCGGTGGGCGGAGGGTTTCCGTCGATCAACGTAACGCTGCGGAAGAAATTCGAGCTGTATTCGAATTTCCGGCCCATTAAGAATTTGCCGGGATTGGAGACGCGCTATCCGGGCGTGGACCTGATCATCATTCGCGAGAACACGGAAGGCGAATACGTCGGGCTGGAGCATGAGGTGGTGCCCGGGGTAGTGGAATCGCTGAAGGTGATCACGGAAAAAGGCTCGACGCGGATTGCTAAGTTCGCTTTTGAGTACGCGGCCAAGCATGGGCGGAGGAAGATTCACGCGATTCACAAGGCGAACATCATGAAGATGTCGGACGGGCTCTTTCTGCGCTGCGCGCGGGATGTTTCGAAAGGCTATCCGGATATCACGTATGGCGAACACATTATCGATAACACGTGCATGCAGCTGGTGATGAATCCGTATCAATACGACACGCTGCTGCTCGAGAATCTCTACGGCGATATCGTGAGCGATCTGTGCGCGGCGTTTGTGGGCGGACTGGGGCTGGTGCCGGGTGCGAATCTGGGCGCGGAGGCGGCGATCTTTGAGGCTGTGCACGGCTCGGCGCCCGATATTGCGGGCAAGGACATCGCCAACCCCACGGCGCTGCTGCAGTCTGCGGTGCTGATGCTGCACCATATTGGGGAGTCCGAAGCGGCGGACAAGCTGCAGGCGGCGATCGAGAAGACGTACACGGAGCGGAAGACACTGACGCGCGATGTGGGCGGATCGGCGGGCACGCGGGCCTTTGCGGACGCGGTAATTCAGGCTGTCGAGACGAGTCGCGAGAGCGCCACTATCACCTGAATTGAGGAGACACACTGGATGAAGACTGGACGACTGATCGCGGTGATGACGTGCCTGGTGGCGCTGGTTGCGGCCGGGTGCAAGAAGGAAGGCTCCGGAG
>PMSS01000357.1 GCA_003167515.1 Acidobacterium sp.
AATGCACCTGACTCGAAATCAGGCATACCTTTACGGGTATCGGGGGTTCGAATCCCTCCCTCTCCGCCAGACCTTCCGATTGGTTCTATTGTAGCAATGCCATTAAAGCCAACGAAATCATATAGATAGATGACTTATGGTTCGGGAGTAGTTGCCTGGGGTGGCGACGCATTAATTTGCACGTGCGCATGGGCCGCGCGCAATTCATTGTAGGTCCGGATTTCCTTCTGTTCGTCGTCGGTTCGAGAAGCGGCCTTGTAGGCGCGAGCCAGTTGTTCGTGAAACTTCTCACTGTCAGGCGACAGCCGGATAGCTGCTTCGAGTTCCGGAATCGCTGCCTCGGTGTCCCCGCTTTCCAGTTCGATTTTGCCGAGGTCGTAATGCGACTCGGCATCGCGCGCCTTGAGCTGTATAGCGGTCTGAAGTTCTTCCGTCGCCTGTTTGCGCTGTCCCTGATTATCCAGCGCTTCCGCTAACGCGCGATGGACATCGGGAATTTCCGGATGGGACTTCTCCAGCGCTTTTAGCCGCTCCATGCCGGAGACGGTTTGGCCGGTCATGATGAGCGATTCGGCATAGACGTAATCCACCTCCGGAGCAAAGTCCGTCTGGCCAGGCGCCGCTCGCACCGTCGCGATGCAGTCCTTGTAGTTATCTGTCATGAACAGACTGATCGCCAGCACGCTGCGCGCGCCGTTGTCGTTGGGGTGGGCCTTGAGATAGCGGGAAAGAGGCAGGATGGCATCGGCAAAACGCGATCCGGCGAATGCCGCCCGTCCCCAGTTATAGTCCAGTCCATCCATAGAGGAATCCCACTCGGAGGCACGCTCGAAGTAAGTGACTGCTGTTCCGTAGTCGCTTTTCGTCGCGGCGATTGCGCCCAGGTTGTTAAAGCTGTCGGCAACTGCCGGTTTAAGGTGTCGCCTTAATGCTTCCACTTTGCGAACGGCCGCAGCATCCGGCGCCTTTGCCACCGGAGCTGCTGCCGGAGAATCCGCCGGCCCCTGCGTATCCATCAGCCCCGCCAGCTTGCTTTTGTCCTGCGACAGCGTCTTGTTCGCCAGATCCCGCGAAATCTGCATCTCCGCATGTGCCGCGTCGGGTTGCCCTTTTTGCATCAGGATCCTTCCCAACAGGAAGTGCGCCTTCTGGGCCTGATAGCGGTTTCGCGAAACATCGGTCGTCAGTCGAATGCACTCGCGAAGAGAGGTTTCCGCCTCAGCGGTACGGTGGGTATCGAAATATAACTGTCCCAGATAAAGATAAGCATCCGGGCTGTGTGGATCCAGTAACGTCGCCTGCCTGAGATATTGTTCCGCGGCGCGGTAGTTATTCCGGGTTGCCTCGATTTTACCCAGCGCCGCATAGGTCATGCCGTCGCGGGGAGAAATGACCATTTCCTTTTTAAGAGCCGCCTCAGCCGCCTCCACATGTGCTTCGTCATCCCCGGTTGCCAACAGCGTGGCTGCCAGCAGATAATGCGCTCCCGGCAGACGCGGGTTCTCCTGAAGGGCCCGCTCGAACTCCTTCACCGCGCGAGGCTGGAAGTCAGAGTCGCCGTAGGCGCGGCCGAAAGCCATGTGGATCTCCGGCGTGTCCCCCAAAGAACTCTCTATCTCTCCGAATAACTGGACAGCGCACTTCTCGTCGTCCAGATCCAGACAGGCAACCGCGAGATCATACGCATTGGGAAAGTCAGGATCGAGCGCCACGGCGGCTTCGAGCTCTTTCCTTGCTTCCTGATCCCGATACAACTTGAGCAGTGCGCGCCCCAGTATCTGGTGCGCCTGGGCCAGCATCTGCGGGTCGCCCGGAAAAGTTTGGATGAATTCTGTGGTCAGAGTTCTTGCGTGGTCGACGTCGCCCAGCGTCAGCGCCGCTCGAGCGTAATCGAGAAGCAGAGAAGGAGAATTGGGCTCAAGATTCAGAGCTTCATCAAACAGGGGAGCGGCTTGCCCATAATCCCGAGCCAGGCCGTAGTCCATGGCCAGCTCGCCCAGGGCGGCTGCGAGAAACCTGCGGTAGTTACTGGCGGCCTCATCGAGCTGTCCCGCCTTCTGCGATTCCAGAGCCGTATTGTGGAGACGATCGAGCGAGGCAGGATCGCCCGGCGCGCCTTGCGCCCGCGATTGCGTGGCAGCGACCGATAAGGAGGCAATCAGAAAACCGGAAACAACTACTCTGACCATTGCAAGCCTGACACGAACCGGGACAGATATCTGTTTGCCGCCCAGAATCAAGAGAGAAGCATTTCTATATTGATATTGCCACGGACAACCGGCACAAATTCGGAGAAGTGCCGCCAGAAGTGACGTTCGCCTCTGGCGCGTGCCGCGACTCCGTCGCGCTCACAAAAAAATGGGAGGGGGCCCGTTAAGGCCCCCTCCGCTGTGGTTGGGAGGTGGACTAGAAGAAGTATTTTGCTTCCAGCTCGATCACTCGGGCGTATGGTAATGCCGATTTGACAGTCATGACCCCGAAGGCATTTGCCCCGGTGGACCCCTGATTGTAGTTCGGCGTTATGTTCTTGCTGGTGTAATCCACGTTGTAGTTCACCGAGTAGTAGCTGCTGCTGGCGAAGGTCTGCAGCGAATGGTTCAGCCAGTCGAATGCGCTGATCCGGAACTGGACCTGTTGTTTTTCGTGAATTGGGAAGGTCCTGTAAAGAGCAAGGTCGTTGTCGAAATACGGCGTCATGCTCATGTACGGAAAGGCTTTGCCGCCCTGCGTTCCAACCGCCGGGGCATTGAAGCACTTTCCGTTCAGGACCTGGTGGGAGGCCAGTCCCGACGTCGGATTGCAGGTCAGCGTCGGCAGAATCGGTTCACTTTCATCGGTTCCGAAATACGTCGGGTCCCCGATACCGGTGCCGATCCCGGTGTCCTTGGTAAAGGTGGCCTGGGTGACGCCCGCCGGAACGGGCAAACCGGTGTATTGCAGCCCCAGCCCGAAGTTCGGCACGCCGTTTCCAAGGAAGGCCGGAATGTACCCGCCCTTCTGCCACGTGGAGATGCCGGAGACCGTCCAGTTGCCCAGCGCGTGGTTAAGCACCGAATCGAACGCATGGACTGAGCCGCTCTGGTACGTGTACGACGAGTTGAATATGAAAGGCCGGTCCTCCGCCGTTGGCCCGTAGTTCAGGTTGACGTTATAGGGATTCTCCTGCAGCGTCGTGCCCAGCATCTTGCTCCAGGTTCCGTTCAGGTTGAAGCTCAACTTTCCTGCGGTCTTGACCCATGAGACCTGAAGACCGTTGTAGTTGGCGTAGGAGGTGTTTTGAATCATCTGCACCGAGTTGGTCCCGTAGGCATAGCCAAGCGGATGGTAATCCGCATCGGTGTTCCCCGTGGGGGTCGCGGAAAGAGTGGCGATGTTTGGATTTTCCGTAACGTTTTCGGGATTGGTGGAAAGAACGCCGGTCTTCGGGTCGGGATGGAACAACGCCCCGAGCGGCATCTTGTTCTGGTTGGCCAGCTCGGTATAGCTGCTGCCCTCCGTGTCTTCGCCGTCGTTGACCAACTGACTGGTGCTGCTCCCCACATAGCCAACATCGAGCTGTGAGTTCCAGGGCAATCTCTGATCGATGGTCAGGTTGTAGGCCTGGGTCATCGGCTGGCCGTAGTCTGTCGGATCCAGGCCGATTTGGCCTCCCTGCACGCCGCAGGGAGGCGCCACAGCCGGGGCTCCATTGAGCCCATTATTTGGGCACGGTACATACTTCAGGCCCGGGACTTCCTGCATCTGGACGTTGTGTCCGCCGGGAGAGCTATAGCCCAACACCTGATCCGCGGTTCCCTGCGCTTCCCCGTTGGCGACCGTGTTCACCTGGGTCACGTAGCGATACACACCCCATCCGCCGCGAACCACGGTGTTCCCGTGCCCAAACACATCGTAGGAGAGGCCCAGACGAGGGTCGGCGTACGCGAAGCGGTTAGGTTGGCCGCTCAGCGGTACGCCGGCGTCGATGGCGTGCCAGTAGAATCCGGGAGCATACTTACCCGCGTAATAATCCTGCTGCACGCGGTCCGGATAGAACACCGCGAGCCCAACGTGGTCACGGTCGTACCAGTGGCCGACGTGCTCCACGCGCAGGCCCAGTTCCAGGGTCAGACGCTTGCTGGCTTTCCAGGTGTCGTCGACGAAGCCAGCCGTGGACATCTGGGCCACATCGCCGATGGGCGCCGCACTGTTTTCACTGTAGCTCGACAAGATGCCATTGACGAACTGGGCGGTTGCGTTATGCGGCACGCCGATCGTCCCATTCGAGGGGTTCCCCAGGTCCGGGTTCTGCCCGGCGTAGAAGTTCATGTTGCCATCGAGGTCATAGCTGAATGAGCTCTGCCAGTTGTCGGTGGTCTGCGTGAATCCGCCGATCTTGACCGTGTGCGCTCCCCAAACTTTGGTCAGCGTATCGCCAAATTGCGGCGCCTCCTTCTTAACGCCGTACTGTCCGGGAGGGTTCTCGAAGATCGAGGCTTGCGAGAAGTCCGGGAATGTCTGATTGCCCGCGCTGCTGTACGCGGGAATGTTCAGGGACGATGTCGAAAAGACCTTTCCGTAGGGGTAGCCCAGTGTGGTCTTATACGCTGCCGAGGGGTTCGGCTCTACGAACGGATAGCTGCCGTAAGCCCATGCGGCCAGAAAATCGTTGGTGGTTGTGGCGCCGAAGCTGTGCACGATGTGGCCAGCCAGGGTCTTGCCGTGGTTAACCTCCGTCTCGCCGCCTCCCGGGAACGGGATCGAATTGCCCGGCGTCCAGTAGAGGTGCGCGCCGTTGCCGCTCGCCAGTCCCGCGCTGTAGGCCTGCTGATAGCTGCCGTAGATTAAGGTGTTGTCTCCCAGCTTGTAATCGATCCGGAATCGATAGATCCATCCGTTATCGACGTTCACAATGGGCTGGTAGTAGTTGCATCCGCCGCAGACGCCCAACGGCGTCGTGCTGGTCGCCTTGGGCCAAATCTTGGCCAGAGCCGCGGCTCCGGGATCGAGGAAACCCGCGGGGAATTTCTGGCCGCCATCGGTTGCATACGTCGTTGTGCCAATCGTAACGCTTCCGGTCGCTGCCGGGGTCGGCAGCGATGCCGTCGTCGTTCCATTCGCAAGAATCGCTCCGCCCAGATCGCTGCACCACGAACCAGCGCCTGAACCGCTGGGAGGGTTCCCCTGGAAGAATCCATTCGGGCACAGCGCGCTGTTGCCGGCGTCATCGGTCGAGAAGTCACCGGACATCATTGCCGGAGTGGGAATAAACGATGTCAGAACGTTCGCGTTGCCCTGATTCTGCAGCCACCGCTCGTAGCCGCCCCAGAACAAAAGCCGCTTGTGCGTTCCTGGAACCGGACCGCCAAAACTGCCACCCGGATAGTAATAGGACTGCGGGCCGAGCGGAGTGTGGTTATTGTTCTGTTGCCAGCCGTTCGCGTTCAACACGTTGTTACGGGCGTCGAAATAGGCGTCGCCATGATAGTTCGCCGTGCCCGAGCGGCTGATGGCGCTAACCACCACCGGCCCGAACGGAATATCGGCGCTCTGGTTGGAAGACTGGACGCTCACCTGCGACGTCATTTCCGGGTCGATGATCGTCAGCGAGGACGCCATGTCTCCGATGTCGATCATCTGCGCGCCGTCTTCGAGGATTGTTGTTCCGCCGCGGTAAACCGAGCCGCTGAGGTAAATACCGGCGCCGACCGCGCTCTCATCCACCGTGATGTTGAGGTCGCTGAACGCCGGGGAGGTATTCGTGAGTCCCCCGGATTGCGTGTTCGCGCCCGGCAACACCTTCAGCAGCTCGCTGGTGTCGCGGCCCTCCAGCGCAAGATTGTCAATATCTTTCTCGGTCAGCACGTCCGTCCGCTGGCCGTTCTCCGTGGGAATCATCTCCGCCGTTGCGGACACCGTGACGGTTTGACTTTCAGAGCCCACCGTCATCGAGAAGGCCGGTATGGTGCGCTCCTCGCTGGCGTTCAATACGATGCCCGTGACCACCTTGGCTTCAAAGCCTTTGGCAGTCACCTTGACGTCGTAGGTGCCTGGCACCAGAGACGGAAACGCGTAGAGACCAGATCCGTTGGTTTCTACCACACGGCGTTCACTCGTGGCTTGGTTGGTGAGCGTGACCTGAGCGTTTGGAATCACGCTGCCCGATTGGTCTTGAACCGTACCTGATAGCGTCGCGGTGACCTGAGCTTTCAGGGTGGATGGTGCGAACCCGATGATCCCGATAAACAAAAGAAGAAGAACCGCCGGCCAGCTAGGGCCTCCCCTTCTAAGTCCATTTCGATGGATCAGTACGGCTGCCAGAATCTTCATTGCAGATTGCCTCCAAAAGTTTCCTGCCAACAAACTCGGGCGACAACAGGGGCGCTCGATTTGGTTTTTGGTCGATCGCTAAAGCCTAATTTGTTAGCGGCAGAAACTATAGTGAGCGCTATCGGCACTGTCAAGAAAATTCAGGAGGCTTTTGCGCCCCCGCGCACCCGAAGTCATTACCGAAGTCAGCCGGGGAGTAGGGGATAAAACGATTAATTCCCCTTGTTTGTATGACTTATGACCCGAGAATAATAGGGGCGCTCTGATCGGCTGCAGCCTTCTTTCCCCGGGCCGCAACCGATAATCGGTCTCAATGTAACCGGTTTGATTCCGCTTATGAACAAAATGCAAACTGAAATCGATGATCGTATCTGAGAAAAGCGCCGCTGGTGATATGCTTCGTTTCCCGACAGTTGATTCCCTCGCCCCAGCTCCGGGAACCGGCTTGCCGTATCATCACCGGGGTTGGAGAACCGAGGTTGGAGAGAATTGCGGAGCGAAGGGAACGGAATTAAGCGCATCGATTTGGCGGAAATGCAGCTCGCCTCCAGTGAGACGGCGCGCGTCATCAATCGGGATATCGTGCTGGAGCTGATTCGCACCAGTCAGCCCATCTCGCGCGCAGACCTCGCGCGGCGATCCGGACTGGGCAGGAGCACGATCGGGCATATCGTCGAACAACTCATCCAGGAAACCTGGGTGCGTGAAGGAAGCATGGGGTCGCTTCCCCGCGGGCGCAGGCCCACTCTGATCGGACTCAATGAGGATCTGGTCGCAATCGCTGTCGACATTCACCCCAAACAGGCCATTGTCGCTCTGGTGGACCTGAACGGACGGCTCCTGTCGCGCTGGCCGGTTCCGCTTACTTCCGATCCGGCAGCCTCTATGCGTCTCATCATCGATTCCATGCAGCGGCTGCACCGCACCGCGCCGCGCAAGTCCATTGAGGGCATCGGCATCAGTCTGCCCGGCAGGGTGAATCCCGCTACGCAGCGGCTGATCTTTGCTCCTAATTTGAGATGGCCGGAGTTCGATATCAAGAAGATGATCGAGGCAAAAATGGGCCTGCCCGTGACCATGGAAAACGACGCCACCGCCTGTCTGGTCGCAGAGCTGGTCTTCGCCCGTATGGACGGTGTCAGGGACGCTGTACTGGTAGCGGTCGGTGAAGGTGTGGGGACTTGTGTTCTGACCAATGGCCAACTGGTTTCCGGACACAATGGCATGGCGGGCGAGTTCGGCCACGTTCCCATCGATCCCAACGGACCCCGTTGCGGCTGCGGGAAAAAAGGATGCTGGGAAGTCTTTGGTTCGTGCCGCGCGGCATTGCGCTATTTCCGGGAATTGCGTCCGAAGGACACGGTCGCCACTTTCCAGGAACTGCTCAACCTGGCCGAAGAAGGAGATTCAGCCGCCGCGCAAGCCCTCACCATGCAGGCTCAGGGGATTGGTCGGGGATTGCGGATAGTCATCGCCGGCCTTTCGCCCAGTACGATTCTCATAGCCGGCGACATCACCTCCGCATGGCATCGTTTTGGGCCAGTGATCGAGAAAGAGGCCATTGACCTCACCCTCGCCGGCAGCGCGCCGCAAATTCGGCCGACCCACGAGGGCGAAATCGCCCGCCTCCGCGGCGCGGCCGCACTGGTGTTTCAGCGCGGAGCACGACTGGCGGCCTCCACCGTCGCAACGCTGCTCCCGACTCAAACCGCCGCACTTCACCCGGAGAGGACTGGTTGAGCCGATCGTTGAACTGATCGGAGTTGCCCTCACTCCTGTGTCGCTCCCATGCTGCAGGGCACCTTTATCCAGGCTTCATCGACGTTACGATCGAAACGGCCTCCCTGCTCAGAGGGGTTCGGATTCGGAGCATCTCTAAGCGCGGATACGTTTCTTTTTCTTAGCGCTTCGGCCCAATTTGCGGGAAGCAGGCTCTTTAGGGGAAAGACTGGAAACCAGCTTCTCCAGACCCGCAACCCGGCGCTTGAGTTCGTCGACCCCCTCCTCGTTCGAGCCTTTGGGTTCGCCTGAAGGACTCACGGGCGCCGCCGCGGGTTGAGCCGGAATGAAGCCGGCTCCGTCCGGACGGAAAAGCTCAAAGGGATTGGCTGGCGGAGTCATTGCCCGGTAGGCGTCCTGGTAGATATTGAGCATGGTTTTCATGTAGCGCAGCGTGGTTTCCTGGCTGGCGCGCCCGGACGACACAATCATCTCGCGAAGCAGATCGAGCGGGAACGTGGAATCCACATCCTTGGCATCCTCGACGATGATCTGAGTGAGAATGAGGCGGGTGATGTCCTTGCCGGACGCCGCGTCGACCACGCGCACGTCATGGCCGTCTTTCAGAATCTGGGCTACTTCATCGAGGTTCACGTAACGGCTGTTGGTTGCGTCGTAGAGCCGGCGGTTCTCATACTTTTTGATCAGGATGCTTTTGGGCGGCATGTCGGGTCTTCATTTTATCGCTTGACATTCGAACGGGCCGGAGTAATATTGTGTCATGCTGCGTTGCAGCAAGATACGCAGCATGAGGGAAAGGCAGGGAGCCATATGAGTACGACGCAGAGAGTCAATCGTGATCCGGCGGCGCCCGTGGGGCCGGAAAAGGTCGAGTTTGGAGAGTATATAGCCAATCTGGTGACGTCCGGTGCGGGCCGGATCGCCGAGCTGCAGAAAAAGACCCTTGATGTTGCGGTGCAGCAGAACGCCGAACTGGTGGATGTGTGGAAGAAGGCCGTGAACAAGCTTCCCGGAGCACCCGGATTGTTCATGCTGGAGTTGGGAGGCAGCGGATTCGAGCGGTTCGCGGCGACGCAGAAGGCCGTGATCGATCTGATGGTGGATCAAAACCGCGCTATTGCCGAACTGGTAAAGGAGCGCACAACGGAGGCGGCAAAAGCAACGGATACGGCCGTGAAGTTTACGCAGCAGGGCGTTGAGCGGGTTGTTGCAGCGCAAAAGACAGTCCTGGATCATGCTGCAGCGCACTCAAAAGAGATCCTTGAGACCGCCCGGGAGAAGTTCGGCGCAGAGGGCAGTCCGGTAGAAGCCGCGACCGATTCCATCCAGCGCGGAGTGAACGCGATTGTGGAGGCCCAAAAGGAACTGCTGGATATGGCAGTCCGCTAGGCCTTCTTTCCTGAGAAGGGGACGCGCCGCCGCCCGACCGTGCGGCGCGTCCGCAGGAATGCAAAGTCTGCCAGCATCGCGAGGGTATATCCTTCGTGTGGCCGGACAGGAGGCGGGATTCATGAGCGAAACCGCGAACAACAACGGGGAAAATAAGTCGCAGGTGGGCGATCCGTTTGAGCCTTTCCGCGCGATGCGCGACAAGTATCTCGACGCGATGGCGAAGACCATGGTGGAGGCCGTGAATACTGAGGGCTACGCGCAGGCCTCGGGGGCGATGCTCGAAGGATATTTGACGGCCACGGCGCCTTTCCGGGAGGTGATGGACAAATCCATGACCCAGGCTCTGCAGCAGCTGTCGCTGCCCTCGCGCCAGGAAGTGGCGACACTTGCGGAACGCTTCACGAATTTAGAGATGCGGCTGGACGACATGGATGCCAAGCTGGATCGGATCGTGAAGTTGTTGGGACGCGAACAACCGGCTCCGCAGCCGGAGGAGCGACATGTCCGCGAAGGCAGCCCCGCGGAGAAGGGCGCAAAGCCCCGGATCGGGCCTCAGGGGTTGGGCGCGCGGGGCCGATTTGTCCGCAAGGGAAATGCAGCGAGGAAACGGAGCTAGTTATGGACCAGGCTGTCGTCGCAACTGAAGCTTGGGCAGGTCTGGCGGAGCGGCTGCAGGCCTTCACTCGAGTGATGAAGACTAAGGCCGCCATCGGCCAGACACCGAAAGAGCTGGTTTGGGCGCTGAACAAGGCGAAGCTTTACCGGTACACGCCGGTAGTTGCCGCCGAGAAGCGATATCGCATCCCGCTGCTTTTGATTTTTGCGATCATGAATCGGCCCTCGATTCTCGATCTGCGTCCTGGACACAGTTTCGTGGAGTTCATGATCGGCCAGGGCTACGACGTGTATCTGCTGGACTGGGGCGTGCCCGGTATCGAGGACCGGCATCTGAAACTGGACGACTACGCTCTCGAGTACCTGCCGCGCGCGATTCGCAAGGTCAAGGCGGTTGCCGGCGTCGAAGAATTCAGCATGCTGGGATGGTGCATCGGGGCAATCCTGACCACGATCTATTCCTCGATGCGCCCCGACGACGGACTGCGTAATCTGTTGCTGCTCACGGCGCCTCTGGATTTCTCCAACCGCAACGGGCTGACCTTCGCTCGGTGGACCGACGAGAAATACTTCAATGTCGACAAGGTGCTCGAAGCCTTTGGCAACGTGCCGGGCGAGATGATCGATTACGGCGCGAAAGCGCTGAAGCCGGTGGAGAACTACGTCGGAAACTACTGCAAGCTTTGGGATAACCTGGACGAACCGCGCGTGGTGGAATCGTGGCACGCAATGAACACGTGGGTGACGGAAAACGTTCCGATGGCCGGCGCCGCATTTCGCCAGCTGATTGTGGAACTCTATCGCAAAAATCGTTTGATCGGGAACGAGTTGATGGTTCGTGGAGAGCGTGTTGATCTGGGCAGAATTCGTGCTAACCTGCTGACCGTGATTGCGGAGGGAGATCACATCACACCTCCGTGCCAGTCGGAGACCATCCTCGCCAAAGTCAGTAGCCAGGACAAGGAGCTGTATCGAGTCCCGGGAGGCCATATTGGGATTATGGCCGGGAGCGCAGCGCACAAGACCACATGGCCGCACATCGAAGGCTGGTTGAGCGCCCGCTCCCGGTAAGCAGTGCGGAGTTACATGTAAATGCCTCCGTTGATATTGATTTGCTGGCCGGTAATGTAGTCGCCGTCACAAATAAGAAAGGCGGCTGCCTTGGCGATTTCTTCCGGCCGCGCAAAGCGCCGGAGCGGGATCCGGTCCCTGATCGAATCGAGGAGTTCCGTGGGGGCCGCGGCCAGCATATCGGTTGAGGTGAAGCCAGGCGCTATGACGTTGGCGGTGATATTGTGTATCGCCAGTTCCAGAGCAAGGACTTTGGTGAAGGCGATGATGCCGCCTTTGCTCGCTGCGTAGTTCGCCTGGCCGAAGTTGCCGGCCTGACCGGAGAACGAAGCAATATTCACGATGCGGCCGAACTTCTGCTCGATCATCGCGGGGATGGCGGCGCTGGTGCAGTAAAACATGCTGTTGAGATTGGCGGCGATCACTTCCAGCCAATCTTCGTCCGTCATATTGCGGATTGACCGGTCCCGGGTAATGCCGGCATTGTTCACCAGCACATCGAGCCGGCCGTAAACATCGAGGAGCTTCTGAATGACCCTGCGGGCTTCGTGCCGATCGGAGACGTCCCCCTGCAGAAGACAGCTCTCGCCTCCGCAGTCCTGGATCTCGTCTCTGAGTTCCCGAGCACGGTCGATGCTCGTGAAGAAATTGATAACGACGACGGCTCCGCGGTCGGAGAGTTCTTTGGCGATCGCGCGGCCGATCCCCCGGGAAGCCCCGGTTACAAGAGCGACTTTGCCTTCCAGCGGTCTGAAAAATGGAATTTTCAGTTCATCTAAAAGCTGAGTTGCCATAACACACCTTCTTTCCAACGGTTCTCAGTTCATTGATTCGAAGATGGCAGCGATGCCTTGTCCGCCACCAATACACATCGTGACCAGCGCATACTTTCCGTGGATCCGGAGCAATTCGTGCAGGGCCTTGACAGTGACAACGGCCCCCGTCGCGCCGAGAGGATGGCCGAGCGAGATCCCACTGCCATTCGGATTGGTTTTATCTGGTGGGAAGCCGAGTTCGCGCCGCACCGCAAGCAGCTGCGCAGCGAACGCTTCATTAACTTCGATGACGTCCATTTCCTCCGCCCGCAGACCGGTGCGCGCCAAAAGCTTGCGGACCGCGAAGATGGGGCCAATCCCCATGACCTTCGGCTCCACGCCTGTGACGGCATAGTCGACGAGAGCGGCCATCGGTTTGAGGCCACGCTCTTCCGCGGCGTTGCGCTCCATCAGGACCACGGCAGCCGCGCCATCGTTGATGCTTGAGGCGTTGCCCGCAGTCACCGTACCTTCGGGATCGAAGGCCGGTTTGAGGCGAGCCAGGTTCTCCAGCGTGGCGTCGGACCTCGGCTGCTCATCGGTCATGAACATAACGGGCCCGTTTTTGGTTTTCTGTTCGATGGGCACGATCTGGGATTTGAACTTCCCCGATTCGATCGCGCTCACCGCGCGGCGATGGCTCTCCACCGCGAGCTCGTCCTGATCCTGCCTGGAGATTCCCCATTTTCGTGCCACGTTTTCCGCGGTGATGCCCATATGCACCTCGTCGAAGGGATCGGTGACGGCCGCGACCAGAGCATCGACCGCCGTCGCATCATTGAGTCGCGCGCCCCAGCGCATGGAAGGTAGCCAATAGGGTGCGCGGCTCATCGACTCAGCGCCGCCACCGATAGCGGCATCGGTATCGCCGTGGACGATCGCATCGGCAGCAGTAAGAATGGCCTGCAGACCGCTGCCGCAAAGGCGATTCAGAGTGAGCGCCGCCGTTTCAACGGGCACTCCGCCGCGCAATGCTGCAACGCGGGCAAGATACATGTCTTTGGCATCGGTGTGGATGACGTTTCCGAATACGACATGGCCTATATCGCTCGGCGACAGGCCCGAGCGCTGCAAACTCTGGCACACAACTTTGGCTGCCAGTTCCGTAGGCGGGATGTCCTTCAATGCTCCCCCGAACTTGCCGATGGCGGTGCGCACAGCGCTAAGGACGACAACTTCTCGATTGATCACAGGCCGGCTCCTTTTCTTGGTTCGCGACGTTTAGGTGCTGCGTGAATCCCGGAACAAAATGGGGCTCGGCAGAGGATGTGACTCTGCGGTTCCGGTATACGGACTGAATAGTGAGATACATGGTGGCTACACCACCGATCATTGCGATTAAGCGCAGGGTGAGAAGGAAACGAGTGCCCTGCAACTCGCGGGCCCTTGTGATTCCGCAGCTGCCGGAGCGTTGAGCAATGAAGGAGGGACGCTGTCGGACGAGCAAATTGGCTGCGGACACCTGGTACTCTAGCCCTCTGCGGGCAAAGTTGAAGTGTCCATCGCACTTTAGCGTCATGAATATTGATGCTGTCAAAACGAAGATAATGCCGAGTAGCGTCCAGCTATTCGAGGTGCTTTGTGACAGGCGTCACTGCAGAGACCTTGCGTCTCATGCTTGTCTGCTCTCACTCCGACCTGAGAGCAACCGGAGGCGGTTATGCCAACCACCCTCGATCCGGTCTCCACCTGAACGAAAAGAAACAACAGTTATCGCATGATTCCAGTCGCAACACAGCCTGGACCATCGGCTGGAGGTCTACCGGCTCGTCGAGGAAGACTACCTTTTTCGCTGGAGCTGGGGATCCTGAGCCGCACACCGTCGAATCCCCGGCTCGAACACACTCTTAAAAGTGATACCCCCCACCGCAGATCAACACTTCGCCGGTCACGTAGTCCGATAACGGCGAGCAGAAGAACACTACCGCGCCCGCAGCCTCTTCCGGCGTGCCCACACGACCCAGCGGACAAGCGGTTTTCACAGATTCAAGCATGCTGGGCTGTACTCCCAGACGGATATGGTGACCGTGGATATCCATGCCCGCGGCGGGAGCGTTGAGGTCCTGCACCAGTCGCGTCTGAATCAGGCCGAATCCGACCGCGTTGACGTTTACGTTGTAACGCCCCCACTCCTTTGCCAGTGTTTTTGTCAGCCCGATAACGCCCGCCTTGCCTGACGAGTAGCCGACCTGGCCAGGATTGCCATCGGTGCCTGCGATGGAAGTGATGTTGACCACCTTACGCATCACGCGCTCGCCAGCCGCTATCTCCCGTTTGGCTGCCTCACGAATGAATGTGGAAGCCGCGCGGAGCAGGCGGAACGGAGTTACGAGGTGGATCTCCAGCATGGCCTGAAATTGCTCGTCGGTTGTTTTCTGGATGACGTTGTCCCAGCTGTAGCCGGCATTGTTCACGATGATGTCAATCGATCCGAAAGCGGAGACAGTAGCCTGCACGACTGCTTCCGGAGTCGAGGGATCGGTGAGATCGCCGCACACATGCTGCACGCGCTCTGGACTGGCGAATTCGGCTTCGGACTCCCGAAGCGTCGCTTCATCAAGATCGTTGACCATTACACAGGCGCCGGCTGCTGCCAGTTGCTTGGCAATGGCTTTGCCGATCCCGCGCCCCGCTCCCGTCACCAGCGCGGTTTTGCCTTCCAGGGAGAACAACATTTCGGCTGCAGCTTTTGGCTGTTCCTGTAACAAAGTCGATTCCATAGCGTTTACCTCCATCGCATGATTGATGCGCCGCAACAAGGATACATGCTGCACTGCAATATTCCCATCACAGAAAAGACGTGTTGACGGGACAAACAGGAGTGGGGATGGTTCGTTGAGCAAAACACGGACCGTCAATACTCCAGGTCGGCGAGAACAAGCCGAGCCGGCACAGCCCCTCGGATCCGGGCGGGCGACCTCGGGTGGGCGGCTGCCTGGGGAACGGCAGATCGTCGAAGGCCGCTCGCGCCGCGTTTGACCCCTTCCGTTCGGGTATCGACACTCGAAGGAATCCTCCGGCCTGCGGGGTCCGTCGGCTTTTGACCGATGCCGCCTATAATTCCCCTTTCACAGGGGCGCGGTAAATCGGAAACTTATGAATTACATCCTTGCTCTTGATCAGGGAACCACAAGCTCGCGCGCGATCCTCTTCGCGCATGACGGCAGCATCGCCGGGGTAGCGCAGCACGAGTTCACGCAGCATTTCCCCGATACGGGCTGGGTGGAGCACGATCCCTTCGACATCCTCACCTCGCAGTTGACCGCGGCGGTGGAAGTGCTGGGCAAAACCGGCATTCGTCCGCGTGACGTCGTGGCCCTGGGCATTACCAACCAGCGCGAGACGACCGTCGTGTGGGACCGGGAAACCGGCAAGCCGGTTTACAACGCCATCGTCTGGCAGGACCGCCGAGGCGCTCCGCTTTCCAGGAAGCTCCTGGAGGCCGGCGCGGAGCAAACGATCCGGCAGAAGACCGGCCTCCTGATCGACTCCTATTTTTCAGCGACGAAGATCGCCTGGATTCTGGACAATGTGCCGGGTGCGCGCGCGCGGGCCGAGCAGGGCAAGCTCGCGTTCGGCACCGTGGATACCTGGCTGGTGTGGAACCTGACCAGCGGCCAGCGTCACCTCACCGACCGCACCAACGCCAGCCGAACCATGCTCTACAACATCGTCGATGACCGTTGGGACGATGAGCTGCTGAAGCTGCTGAAAATCCCGGCGAGCATGATGCCGGAGGTTTGCTGGTCGAGCGATTCCATGGGGCGGGTGACGACTTCGCTGGGCCTCGGCGAGGTCGAGATCGCCGGCATCGCGGGCGATCAGCAGGCGGCGCTCTTCGGGCAACTCTGCGTCTCCCCGGGCGACGCCAAAAACACCTATGGCACCGGATGCTTCCTCCTCGAGAACATCGGGAACCAGTTCACGCTGTCCAATCACCGGCTCATTACGACCCTGGCATGCAGCACGGAGAAGAAGCTTCAATATGCGCTCGAGGGAAGCATCTTCGTCGGCGGCGCCGTGGTGCAGTGGCTGCGCGACAACATGCGCTTCTTCGTGCAATCGCCCGACGTGGAGAAAGTCGCTGCCTCTGTCGACAGCGCCAGCCGGGTCGTCTTCGTTCCCGCATTCACCGGCCTTGGCGCTCCCCACTGGGACCCATACGCGAGCGGCATGATTATCGGCATCGAGCGCGGTACGCAGATCGGCCATATCGCGCGAGCCGCCCTCGAAAGCATCGCATACCAGGTTGCCGATGTGCTCGATGCCATGAGCCATGACACGCACCAGCCGTTTCGCGAATTACGCGTCGACGGCGGTGCCGCGGCCAACGACATCCTGATGCAGTTTCAGGCGGACCTGCTGCAGCTTCCGGTCCGGCGTCCGGCAATTCTGGAGACGACTGCCCTGGGTGCGGCCTATCTCGCCGGATTGTCGGCCGGTTTCTGGAGCAACACCGAGGAGATTGCCAAACTGCGCGTGAACGACACCGTCTTTCAGCCGAAAGCCGACCGAAAGGAGATGGAATCGCGCCAGGCAAAATGGAGAGACGCGGTCAAACGCGCCAGCGGATGGAACCGGCCCAACGAAAATAGGGGATCGGCGTGAAGCGCGAAAAGATGATCGCCCGGATTCGGGAGCGTTCGGCGAATTCAGCGGCGGACCCCTGGGATGTGGTGGTCATTGGCGGCGGAGCCACCGGCGCCGGTGTTGCCGTCGATGCGGCCACCCGAGGGTTTTCCGTGTTGCTGCTCGAACGCAAGGACTTTGGCAAGGGAACATCGAGCCGGAGCACCAAGCTGGTCCACGGGGGTGTGCGCTATCTCGAGCAGGGCAACATCTCGCTTGTCATGGAGGCTCTGAAGGAGCGCGGTCTGCTCTTGCAGAATGCGCCTCACCTGGTGCACGACCTGCCCTTCGTCGTCCCTAACTACTCGTGGTGGGAAACGCCGTTTTACGGAATCGGATTGAAGGTCTACGACGTCCTGGCAGGGAAGTACGGGTTTGGAAAATCGCGGATTCTCTCCACGGAGGAGACGCTGGAGCATCTCCCAACGCTGCGGCAGGACGGTCTCCGTGGCGGCGTCATCTATCACGACGGCCAGTTCGATGATGCGCGGCTGCTGATCGACCTGATGAAGACATCCGTGGATCATGGCGGCGTGGTCGTGAACTACATGCCCGTTATGTCCCTGAGCAAAGACGCGGACGGCTTCGTCAACGGAGTTACGGCGGTCGACAGTGAGAGCGCGGAGCGCTTCGAAATTGCCGCGCGCGTGGTGGTCAATGCGACCGGCATCTTCACCGACGAAATCAGGCGCATGGACGATCCCGCCGCGCAGGGCATGGTGGCGCCCAGCCAGGGCATACACCTTGTTCTGGAAGGGTCGTTCCTGCGTGGTAAGACCGCCGTAATGGTGCCGCATACCAACGATGGCCGCGTGTTGTTCGCGATTCCCTGGCACGAGCACACAGTGGTCGGCACAACGGACACGCCCATCGATGAGCCTTCCTATGAGCCGCTGCCGTATGAGCAGGAAATCGAATTTGTGCTGGAGACGGCTGGTGAATATCTGAGCCGCAAGCCAACCAGAGCCGACATTCTGAGTGTCTATGTCGGAATTCGTCCGCTGGTGAAAGCCGCCGGATCGGACTCGAGCAAAACATCGGCGCTGTCTCGGGACCACACCATCCATATCGATCACTCCGGACTGCTGACCATCGTCGGCGGAAAGTGGACCACCTATCGTCACATGGCCGAGGACACGGTCGACCACGCGATCATGCTGGGCAAGCTGGAGGATCGGCCCTGCGCCACGCGAGATCTGCGCATTCACGGATACAAACTGGGAGACGCCCCGCACGGCGGCCTGTGGGTCTATGGGTCGGATGCGGAGAAGATTCAGGCGCTGGCGGCCGAGTCCGCGGAACTGGCTAGGCAAATGGATGCTAAGCTGCCGCAGATTGCGGCCGAAGTGGTGTGGGCGGCGCGCGAGGAGATGGCGCGCAGTGTCGAGGATGTGCTGGCGCGACGAACGCGAGCATTGTTTCTGAATGCGCGCGCAGCGGTCGCCATGGCCCCACTCACAGCGCAACTGCTCGCCCGCGAGCTGGGTAGGGAAGCGGCCTGGGCCGCAGCCGAAGTCACGCGCTTCACACATCTGGCTGCGCAATACATGCTGGAGCGAATCGCCCCGGGCAATCCGCCCGAAGAGAAAAACTAACCTGAAGCCGCACACGCATATGCGGCTTCAACGCGCCCTTAGAAATGAAGGCTGCTCTGTCCAGTCCACGCCC
>PMSS01000406.1 GCA_003167515.1 Acidobacterium sp.
GGGTGAACCTGGCCGTCGCTGAGTTGGGGTTGGGCTGGGTTGGGTGGGTTGTTTTTCACGCAAGCTGTGGAGCTGCGGGCTGTTACAAAAGCTTCGCATGCACGGGTTCTTTCGCGAGCTGTCGAGTTGCGTGCTGTTACAAAAGCTTCGCGATGTCAGGCTGTTACGAAACTCAAATTCGAGGGCACGCCCTGGGCCTTCCCTGTTTCTGAAGCCCAATATCTGGTAGTTGTGGTTCGAGCTCTCAAAATCTGAGTTTAGTAACAACCTGGTGCGCGAGGCTTTTCGCGAGTTGTGGAGTTGCGCCCTGTTACAAAAGCTTCGCGTGTGCGAGGCTCTTCGCGGGCTTTGGAGTTGCGCCCTTTTCCATAAGCGGCGATCAGACACGGAGCACCATGACTTCGGTGGATTTGATGAGGGCGGCGACGGTTTCGCCTTTCTTCAGTCGCATTTCTCGCGCGGCGTCGGCGGTGATGATGGAGGTGATGGTCTGACCGCCGATGGAGAGGCGGACCTGGGCGAGGAGGCCTTCGATTTTGAGGTCGACGATGCGGCCTACGAGCTGGTTGCGTCCGCTGACGGTGCGCATCATCTGGCGTTTGGGGGTGTCGGGGCGCTTGGCTTTGAAGAGGAGGGCGTCGAGTTCGGATTCGGGGATGCGGTAATGGCCGCCGGGGGTTTTGATGGCTTTGAGCTTGCCGCGGTAGATCCACTGTTTGATGGAGGGGTAGGAGATGCCGAGCCTCAATGCGGCGTCACGCGGGGTTAGGAGCGAAGGCATGCGGCGATTTTATACGATATTTGCGTTGGGGATGGGCGAGATTAGACGATCCGAGGAATCGTCAATGGCTTGAGCGCAGGCGACGGGTGAGTTGTTTACTTGCTTCCGCCGGGTTATTGCTCCGGAGCCGGGTTGAAAAGAAGCTCGCGCACCTCGCCCNNCGCCCGACGCACGACAGGCGACGGCGCCCTTCATCGCCCATGCCATCGCCTCGTCCAGATCAGCGGCTTCCAGAATCCAGTTTGGTCTCCGTGAATGGTCCATCGGTGACGAGCACCTTGCCATCGGGCTGGACCCGGAGCGACTTGGCGTTGCCGGCCGGGGAAATGCCGCAGGCGAACTTCCTGGCGCCGGCAGCGATCAGTTCGCGGTTGAGCGCGTGGATCTTTTCGATAGTCTCTTCGGTTTGGGTGGACGGGTCAAAATCGTCTGGGAAGTAGACAGCAACCAAATACTGCGGCATGACTTCTCCTTTTTCCTGTAACGGTCTTCAGGCGGGCCGGTTGTGCTGGTTTCACGATATAGTCGAACGGCCGGACTGGAATTCGACAAATCGCTCAGGATATTTTTCCTCTTCCGCGCTTGAAGATACCGGGGACATGAAGAAGCCGGGGACAGACGGGACGTTTTCCGTTTTCCCGACGGGGAATTGGGGAACATTCCGTCGGTCCCCGATTTCCCTCCCCCGGGTTTTCCGGGTTTTCGTCCCAACCAGAAGGCCCCGTCGAAGGCGCCGCTGCGCGAGCGCCGGGCGCCTTCGACGTTTATCTCGACTGAGCCAGTGCTACCGCGTCGGCACCCGCCGGGAATCGAAGTTGCCCGGTCGCATCGTTCGCGGCACGCCACACCATCTCGGCCACGTCTGACTCGGTCGTCACCGCTGTTGGCTGCGCAAACCCGGCGAAGACAGGCTCGGCGAATGGCAAGTATGCCGCAGGAATCAGCCCAGCCATGCGCGCCCCACCATTGCTGGTAAAGCTCGTTGTCGGGCCGTAGCCCGGCTCCACTAATTTGGCCTGCACATTAAAGTACTGGAGCTCGAACGCAAGCGACCCGGTGAACCCTTCGATAGCCGCCTTGCTCGCGGTGTACGCAGCCGCCAACGGCATCCGCGCCAGGGTTACGCTTGAGGTCACGTTCACCACCACGCCCGACCTCCGCGCGCGGAACTGGGGCAGCACCGCCTGTGTCATCGCCATCACTCCGAACGTGTTGGTCTCGAACACCTCGCGGACGGTGTTCATTGGCGTGGCCTCGAAGGCGCCGACGACGCCAATGCCCGCATTGTTAACGAGCACGTCGATGGGGCCGCACGCATCAAGCACAGCCGCGATGCTCTCGGGTTTCGTCACATCGAGCGCCATCACGCGCATTCGGTTCGACCGAGGCAGAACGTCTTCGCGCGGCGTTCGCATGGTGGCGATCACGTTCCAGCCCTGCGCGTGAAAGTGGCGGGCGGTCGCGAGACCGTAGCCAGAAGAGCAGCCAGTGATGAGTACAGTTTTCATGGTTTTGTTTTCTCCCTGGTTTTCATGGGTCAACGACAGCGGAAGTGAACCTCTCGGATGTCATCACGCTAGTGGCTTGTCGCAGAGAATCCGTTACCAGCCGGAGTTTCGCCAACCCACATCTCAACATCGAGATGTGGGGCAGCCATTCATCACGGTGCTAACGAAAACCTTGCGATAGGCCGATAGTTCAGCCGCGTACCGTTGCCTCGCTGTGACAAGGTGCAATCCGGTAACCAGTTCCGGCTTCTGAATCAAGGAGACTTACATCGAAAGAACGTGCCGAGATTTCAGCAAATGCCGACCCATCAGAAATGCGGCAAAGGCTGGGGAGAGACGGGAGGGTCGTCGAAACCCTCCGGCGCTGGCTTTTGTTTGAGCGCCCCTTACACGGTCTATCATCAGATCACTCCCAATGGACCCGCTCAATCGGCAACAACGGCAGGCGAACACCGAGCGCATTGCGTCGTACACGGTCGGCATCGCATCTGAGCGGAACACTGGAGTCGGGACCGGCACCCTCGCGTTGCTCGATGGTGAGAAATTCATTCTCACAGCCGAACATGTCCTCGGCACATCAAAACCAGATGAGCTTCGCTTTTGGCTTCGTCCACCGACGGTAATGCGCGACAAAGCCGCGAAGGATACGACGAATGAAGAAGTCGGAGGATTCACAATCGGAGAGATGTTGCCGATTGTTGAAGCGCAGTTGGATGCTGTCCGCGATGTTGCGGCGCTGCGACTTGATCCGAGCTACACACTCCCTGACGGTCCCGAGTTCTACGACATGCGCAGGTCGGTGCCATTCATGAAGTGGGGCGAGGAGGAACTGGATGAACTAACCCTTCTCATGGTTGGCTTCCCGATTGACAACTCGCGAGAGGTAACCGCAGAGGGAAACCGGAAATTCATGTTCATGGGAATCGCTGAGCATCTGAGCAACTACTCCGCTGAAGTCAACACGAAGATCTGGTCAAAGATTGAATCCAAGTTTTCACGGGACAAGGACTTCGCATTCACCTATAACGGGGACGCAAAGGAATATAGGCCACATGGATTCAGTGGCTGCGGAGTATGGGTGCTTGGTGAAACTCCGAACGCACCAGTCTGGACTCCAGGCCCAATCATGATAGGCATCGTACACAATTGGTTGCCAAAATCGGGAATCCTTCTCGCGTTGAAACTGCCTGCGTTCATTGAGGCGGAACGCGCTTAACGTGGCTTGTTCCGCATCTTGATGTTCGGCAGACAGAGATGCTCAGGCAGGCAGCCCACTCACCTGGTATCGGAAGTTGTGCCCCGTTCATCGCGGCCTTGTGGCGATGAGCGGCCCTTCGGACACAATCTCACAGAGGGAAAGGGGCTGTATGGAGACGATCACAGGAATCAAGCTTGAGGGCAGAGAGTTAGCTGTCATGGAGTTTCTGCACAGGCGGGTTTTTGACCCTGCACTTGCTTCGGCCAGAGCTACCAATTCAATCAAGGCCGGAGTGCGGACAACGATCATGAGGATGGAGCAACGCAGGACAGCAGATGGAATGATTCGATATTTCTGGGCAGCCGTGTATGGAACCGAAAAGAGCATCCGCTTTGCGGATATGATGGCCGCCGCTGGCCTGGATAGGTTCGAAGAGGTGTTAGAGGATTTCCGACGGGAGTTTCCACTGGATTAGTTCGTGCACCAAATCGAATGGGGAACGGGGGGGACAGACGGAACGCGACAAGATCGGTCTGTGCTGCGTCGAAGCGCGCGCGGCGGCGGATAGCGTCGATAGCCTTGAAGCGCGCCGTTGAAATAAGCCAGGGGCGTGGCTTGTCGGGAATGCCAGTCTGAGGCCAGGACTCAAGAGCGGCAGCGAAGGCCTCGTGCATCGACTCTTCGGCCAGGTCGAGGTCTCCGAGAAGGCGCACGAGCGTGGCCAGAACCCGGCCCGATTCCGACCGGTAGAGAGTCTCCATGGTCCTGCTCAGTTGTTCGGGCGCTGGCGGCGGCATGTACGCCAAACTAGCAAACGGAGTGGCTCGATACAACTGCGCTCAGGTTTCCCCCACACACAATTCATCGACGTTACGATCTCTTGCACGTCGTCAATAAGCGCATTTTCGCCAATGTGTTCATCGACCACAGATAGGGAACGAAAGTCGGCTTATCGCACCCTTTTTAGTTCCGAATGTCGATACCGTCCAATATTTCAAAGAGCATCCTGGACTATGCCAGCGCTGGATTCAGACTGGCCGCGCGGGTGACTGAGAGGACGGTGATGTCGTNNCGCCGTCGGAGACAAAGGTGAGCCGGTCGCCCTGTGCAATCTGAAAGCGCGTCTCTGTGTAGCTGGCCTCCGCGATCATTCCGAGCGGAAGGCCAGGCTCGACCGCGGTCTCCTTGCCGTTGCAATATGGAGCGGGGTTGCCGGCGTTTGCGATTGTCATGGCGCCGTCGCTGGCGATGAGCGCAACGCAACAGGTAACAAATCCACCGATCTGTCCATAAAGGACGTGGTTCAAATGCGCGAGAATCTCCGCAGGCTTCGTTGAGGGACAACCGCGCAATGCGCCCATGATCGCGCTCACGGTCATGGCAGCTTTGAGCCCTTTGCCGCTTACATCGCCCACCACAACCAGCACGCTGCCGTCTTCGCCGGGCAGAACGCGGAAGAAATCGCCGCCGACCTGTTTGGCGG
>PMSS01000403.1 GCA_003167515.1 Acidobacterium sp.
AGTTCTTCAGAGGTTCCCTAAGCAACCGCAGCATCCGTCCACTCCGGCTTCCCTGTTGCCTGTTGCCTATTGCCTGTTGCCTGCTTCAAGGTCCCGAGTACAACTCCACAGGCGAAAACCCAATCGTCTTGCTCTTACTGTCCACCCGCAGAAACAGCGGCTTGCTGTTC
Organism: Acidobacterium sp.; assembly: GCA_003167515.1. GTDB lineage: Bacteria > Acidobacteriota > Terriglobia > Terriglobales > Acidobacteriaceae > Palsa-343. Next base: position 171 of record PMSS01000403.1, read on the forward strand.
CCGTTCACGTACAGGCCAATCACCACGCCATTCCCCACGCGATGCGAGATAAAAATCGTGTGGCTCTTGATCGTTCCGTAGTCGCTCGAGGGGCCCCAGTCCTTCGTGAACTCGTTAATCCCGTAAGGCTGGTACTGCTGCGGATGCTGCTGCCAGTTCACGTCGTGATTCCACAGCCCGTACGCCTTGTTCAGATCGCCGCCTTCGACCGCAGCCATAAACTGATTGACCTTATGATCGGAAGGCCAGTGCCAGAACTGCCATGGTCTCTCCAGCAGGTAAAGAATGGTGCCGAAAAAAGCCACCGCCAGCACCACCACGCCCGAAATCGAAAGCGTGCGCGTCATCCGTGCACGGCGCGCGTCAAAGGAAGGAGCATCCAGCAAAGTCATTCTGTGCGACCCCTCTCGTACCTGAGCCCCCGCACACACATCGGCGAGCGCTCCCCTCTATTCTGACACTGAGATGGCACTGCCGGTTCCCGTCGCATCCATCACAGCGAATACCGATTGCGGTCCTTATCTGCGCGCCGCTCCATCCCGAGCTCGAGTAGCCGGTCGATCAACTTCGGATATGCCACACCAGAAGCGGCCCATAGCCGCGGATACATACTGATCGACGTAAAACCAGGTAGCGTGTTGATCTCATTCACGAAGATGCGGCCCCCCTTCCCCGATCCCGCCCCCGGCTCCATCAGAAAGTCGACTCGCGCCAGCCCCGCGCAATCGCACGCCCGGAATGCCGCAATCGCCATCTCGCGAACCTCCTTCGTCTGCGCCTTCGTCAGCTTCGCCGGCACAATCAGGTCCGATCCCTCACTCAGATACTTCGCCTCGTAGTCGTAGAACTCCTTGCCAGGCACAACCTCGCCCACAACAGAAGCCTCCGGCGCATCGTTGCCCAGCACCGCAACCTCCAGCTCGCGAGCCTTGCCCTTGCCGCCCACTCCCTGCTCGACGACAATCTTGCGATCGAACTGGGCCGCCAACTCAATCGCCGGACCCAGTTCCTTCGCATCGTGCGCCTTGCTGATGCCCACAGAGGATCCCAGATTCGCCGGCTTCACGAACACCGGGTACTTCAACGTCGCCTCCACACGTGCCCGCACCCTCTTCGGACTCTTCTCCCACTCGCCGCGCAGAAACGTTACCCATTTCACAATGGGCAACTTCGCCGAGGCGAACAGCCGCTTCATCGTGTCCTTGTCCATCCCCGCCGCTGAACCCAGCACGCCCGACCCGACGTAAGCGATCCCAGCCAGCTCAAACAGCCCCTGAATCGTCCCATCCTCGCCAAACGTCCCGTGCAGCACCGGAAAGATCACATCGACGCTAAGCACCTGCTCCGGACTCGACCGCGCAACGTCCCCAGCGTGGCGCTCGAACGGCACAAGCGCCTCACTCGGCACCGGAGGCACCAGAACGGATTCGCCTCGGCGCAGCACCGCCGCAGCGGGGGTTGCATCGGGATCGCCCGCGCGAAGATGCTTATCGGACGCGGCCGGGTTCAGCAACCGCTCAGCATGCCCGGCCGCCACCCACCGGCCCTCTTTCGTGATGCCGATGGGCACCACTTCATACTTCTTGCGATCGATCGCCTGCAGCACAGACGCGGCGGACAGCAGCGAAACCTCGTGCTCGCCACTGCGCCCGCCAAAAAGAATACCGACTCGAATTTTTTTCATGGGACGGTAAGTCATTCTAAAAGGTCGGGCTAAGCCCAGCACCTCAAAACAAGCGCGGGTATTAACGGAAGCGGTGCTTCTTCCCCCTTGATCCAGGTAAGTCACTCATTATAAATAGCTTAATAGGATAAATGACCAGGTTGACCCAACCCTGGCTGCGCCGCTGAGGCCCAGGATCGGTGGTTTCCACCCCGGGCATGGTCAACATAGCCCGCCAACGTCGATTTGATATTGCATCAGAGGGAAAAGCCCTTTAATATGCTGCAATTGCGGCTATGAAAGCAAGCACAGCGGTGGAACGCGCCGCTCCCCCGCGCTCCAGCGGGCCAAAATCGGACGGGTTGAAGGCACCCACGCCCCCCCTCGGTTCGCCGGGGACCAGGAGTAGTACGTCGCCAAATGGCAACTCGGTTCACGAAGTCCCGGCCGTGGCTTCCACCCATTTCATCCGCTCCCGCATCGGCAAAATCTGCGTAGCCATCACCGGCCCAAATCCAGCGGACATGATGCGCAACGCCGAGGAAATCGTCCGCGAAAATCACTTCGTCGAGTTTCGGCTCGACTACCTGCCAGCGCCGGCGGCCATTATCCCCAAACTCAAGCAGTTCCTCTACGAACGGGGCGAGGTCACCGCCATTGCAACCTGTCGTCGATCGGCGACGGGCGGAAAATTTAAAGGCACCATCGGCGCCGAACTCGAAGTCCTTGAGAAGGCCGCGATGGCCGGCTGTCATCTCGTCGACATCGAGCTGCAGACCGCCGAGCACACCAAGCCCGCGCAGATGAAAAAGCTGCGTGCCCACGGCGCGGCGCTCATCATCAGCTATCACGACTTCGAGAGCACCAAAAACCTCGACGCCATCTTCGATCGCATCCTGCCCTTCCAGCCGGAATTTGTCAAAATCGTTTCGACCGCGAAGACCCTCGCCGACAACGTCGCCATGATGCGCTTCCTCGATCACCGCCGCGACGAGGCCAACCTCATCGGTATCTGCATGGGCGAGCAGGGAATCATCAGCCGCGTGCTCGGCTTGCGCGCGGGCAGCGTCTTTACCTTTGCCGCCGCGCACGCCGGCGAAGAAACCGGCCCTGGACAAATCGAAGCCCGCACCCTCCGCGAAACCTGGCGCATCGATCATATCGACGCATCCACCAAAGTTTACGGAGTCGCCGGCAATCCCGTCCGCCACTCGCTCTCGCCGCTCATGCACAACATCGCTTTCCGCCGCGAGACCGTCAATGGCGTTTTCCTCCCGCTCCAAACCACGCGCCTCAACGATCTGCTCACGCTCGTCCGCGAAGTTCCGCTGCATGGCCTGGCCATCACCATGCCCTTCAAAACGGACATCATCAAGCACCTCGCCAAAACCGACGTGCTCTCCGAGAAAATTGGCGCCTGCAATACTGTCGTCCGCTCGCAGGATGGCAAGCTTTACGGCTTCAATACCGACGTCGCCGCCGTCATCCGCCCGCTCGAAAGGCGCTTGCCGCTCCGCAACGCAAAGGTTCTCGTCCTCGGTGCGGGTGGAGCAGGTCGAGCCGCCGTCTTCGGTCTCGTCGAAAAAGGCGCTGAAGTTTTCGTCTGGAACCGCACCGCCGAAACCGCGAAAAAGCTCGCCCGCCAAGCGAAAGCCAAAACCATCCGCCGCGAACAAATCGTCAAGTCAAACTTCGACGTCATTATCAACACCACACCCGTAGGCATGCGTGGCGTCAAACCCGCCTCGCTCCTCGAGCCCAAAGAACTCAACACCCGCCTCGTCTTCGATCTGGTCTACAACCCCATCGACACACCGCTGATCCGCATGGCCCGCGAAAAAGGCCTGCCCGTCATCACCGGAGTCGAGATGTTCGTCCACCAGGGCGCACGCCAGTTCGAAATCTGGACCGGCAA
>PMSS01000119.1:0-1730 GCA_003167515.1 Acidobacterium sp.
TCCAGGTACAGGAATTGCCGTCCAATTCAGAAATCTCACTTATGATTAAGTCGAGGATTCTGCTGGTGGACGACAACGCCATCCTTCTAAACGCTCTCTGTTTGGTTCTCGAACATAACGGCTTTGAAGTCGTGACGGCTTCAAATGTGAACGATGCGCTGAAACGCATCGGAACCGAACATTTCGATGTGCTGCTGAGCGATCTGCAAATGCCTAACGCTGGTGATGGGTTGACAGTGCTCAGTGCCATGCACCATCGCAATCCCAAAGCGGTCACGCTCATCCTGAGCGGCTACCCCGAAATGAAAGCGGCAGCGGCGGCGATCCTGTTACAGACAGACGAGGTTCTGACCAAACCCATGTCCCCGGAAACTCTGGTGGAAACGATCAGGGGCCGGTTGAAGCTCGATATTCATGAGGCGCGCCCTATCGAGGGCGTCGCCACGATTCTTGCCAGGGAGACGCAATCGACCATCGATGCATGGCTTGCTCGTGTCGATCAGGAGGGGGATATATTGTCTGTTCCGATGGAACATGCCGAGCGTTCTGCTTACCTTCCGCAGTTGTTCCTGGACCTGGTATCTCGTCTTCAAAAACCACTTCCCCTGGGCACACGGGCGCTTGTCTCTCACTCTGCCGCCAAGCACGGTATCCAGCGGCGCGATCGGGGCTATACCCCGGCGATGATGGTGGAAGAGTCGCGCATGCTGCAGGTCTCCATCTTCCAGACCCTGGAGCACAATCTGACCAGTGTCGATTTCAATCTCCTGCTCGGGGATGTGATGGCTATAGCGGATGAAGTGGATCCGCAACTCGCACAACAGATGGCCAGCTATATCTCAGAGTCAAAGAAGGACGGTAAGGAAATAGCTCCCTAAGTCCAGAATTGTCTTTGGAAGTCAGGCACGGTAGCATGGCCACAACCTGACGCTTCATCATCGGGTTCAATGTTTCTGTCGGCATAACCGGCTACCGGTCTCCCTGGATCAAAGTGGTCGAATGTGACCAGACATCCAACTCTTTCACTTCTATTATCTTTCTTAGGGAGAGAAGTTGGACGATCGCTCCAAGGGTCGGGCCGGCTTCCTCTTACAAGCGAGGTTACGGAATGGAAATCCTATTGATTGTTGTCGTGGTGCTGCTTTTATTCGGTGGTGGAGGTTGGGGATACTCCCGTTGGCGCCGCTAGATTACCCGATCACAGAACGAAGGCATGACCAAGTGAATGATCGTATCAGCAGTATTCATGGGGGGAGACTCGACTCTGAAGATTGACCCGCGAACCCCCCTTCAGGCTTCCTGAACTAAGTCAGCCCACCTGAAGTTCTCCTCTCCTTAGGCTCTCAGGAAATCGGGCTTTGAATGCGTTCCAATCCAATTCTGCAGGAAGCCCGCACGCTCCACAATGTGAGTGACCGTCTTGACGCGCTGGCGGGAGAACATCCCATCGCCTCAGACCACTCATCACCTTCGGGAAACGTTCGCCACACCGCCGCACTGCTGGAGGTGGTGGTTCTGATGAAAATGGGATCGCTCTTCGAACCGGGTGCGGCAGATGCCTGATCGACTGACAGTTTTTGCTCGCATTAGGCGTGTCTGCTCCGCCTTGATTGACTTCGCGGAGTGTCTACAATCGTAGGGGGCTGCACCGCGTTCTGCTCGGGAAGCTGATCGTGAAGAATTACATTGAGCAGCGATCTATGCACCCGGATGCGCCCGTTGTATTCAAT
>PMSS01000119.1:1774-5363 GCA_003167515.1 Acidobacterium sp.
TCGCTGGAGTTGAAGAGTTGATCGACGAGATCGGCCTGAGTCCGCATGCTGCGGGCGAGCAGGAACTTCACGAACAGGTCGGAGAACGAATGTTCCTCGTGCATGACGCGGACCATCTCGTGCCGCTCTATTCTCAGCGCCGTGCATGCGGTAATGGCAGTGGCCGTGGCCAGACGCCGGCCGCCCACGCTGGCGAGCGATTCCTCTCCAACGAAGTCGCCGACAGAGAGAAGCGAGATGGTGGCCTCTTTTCCGTTCTTTGAAACAACGGTGAGTTTGGCGCGGCCTTTCTGAAGGTAGAAAATTGAGTTGGCGTGATGGTCCTGTGAGAAGAAGGCCTCGTTGGGCTTCAGTTCAACGATTCTCCGTCCCAGTCCGGCTTTCGCCAGAAAATCGACGGCGTCAAAGGCGATCCTTTTCGGCTCAGCCATTGGAATAGTCCCGTCCCGGATAGCAGCTTTTGAGGGTCCCCCTGCAAATCCGCCTTAACTCGAAGAACAGACCACCTGACGAGAATTATAATCCCATTCTATTAGATGGCGCTGACCCTCTCCGCATTGAACCTTCACTGAGCCCAGGCGCTTCATGCGTATCGCGGAACCAGGACCTATCGAGTTGAATACCAAGGGTTTTCCGGTGCGCCTATATCCTCGACGTGGAGCCCAGACGAAAGGATAAATTTCTTTACCTCGGCCGAATCTGGGTGGATGCAGGAGACTTTGCGGTCGTGCGGCTGAAGGCAGAGCCCGCAGAGAACCCTTCCTTCTGGACCCGGAGAGCGTATATCGAGGAGGTATACACGAAGGTGGCCGATTTCTGGCTGCCCGGATACAACCACAGCGTCACCACCATTCGGCTGGGAGGCCATGCCGATCTCACAATCGAGTACCGGAACTACGAGATTACGGATGCCAGCCAGGTGAGCCGCCTGTCGACGCGTCCTGTGACTCTATCCACTGAAACAGCTGGTGCACAGGAGTAGGGATTGGTGTGCGGAATTCGACTTGCCCCACAGATGCGGGTTTCCGGTCGCGATAATCGATGAACTTCGCTACTGTCCGGCAGGGATCGTCTCGTGACGCTGATGGTGTTTGCCTGGAACGAGCGACAAATCGACACTCGTTATGTAAACGAACAAGGCCGCGGCGATGAAGAATACCGCGATCCAGAAGCGCCAGTCACGATGGGCGCGCATCCAGTAGGGCCGGTCCTCTTGAGCGTGGCTCGGATGCGGCCCCTCCTCATGGTGCGGGTGAGTCTTTCCTTTGTCTGTCATGAGCGCTGCGTTTCCTCTTCTGGAGCGGGCGCGAACCCATTGTGTCCGTTGCGTTCGCCCAACCCTGCTTTGTTAACACGTTCCTGACCGATTCCCACGGTCAGCGCGGTCATCCCCGCCCGTATCAATATATGGTAGCGAGCCGGAACTTGCCGCTAAGCCTCTCTATCGGAAACCCCCAGCATATAGCACACCAGCAGGATCACCAGCACGGTGCCGAGGCCCTATACCCGCCACCCCCGCGATAGCCCCAGCGATTGTAGCCAAAGTATCCGCCATCGAGACCGAAGACCAGCGCCAGAACGATAATAAGTGAGAGCGCTAAGGACCCGCCTTTCATGCCGCGTCAAATGCGCGGTTATGCCACAGCTTTGATTCTGCCTGGCCTCTGTATCTGGACAAGTTCCTCAAATAGCGAACGGTACTCGATCATCGCGGTTTTCATGTCTTCCGTGCTGATTTCGTCCCAGCCCATTCGCAGAGCGACGCCGTGCGCGGAGCGGTAGTACTCTGCCAGGCGCGGATGGTTGACGGAGATATCCTCCGCGCGCCGATCGAAGTCGGCTACAGGATAGCCGCGCGCCCGCAAGAGTGAAGAAACCAGCTCATCGGCTTCCCTGACTGCGCCCTTGGGGTGGTCGACAAAGCGGGATTGGACCGCATGCCAGTCCGCCATAAAGCATCCCCGTTCTGCGGCGCCAGGCTCGCGGATATTCAGTCCTCCCACCCGCTTCTCGCGCTCCGCCAGATTCGCTTCGGCCTTGCGTTTGGACCCAAGCGTGAGAACGGCCTGCTCGTATTCCGACCCGAAGCGAGCGTGCAGGCCTTCGGTGGTTCTCTGCGTCTTCGCATGTAGAACGCAACACCAACAACGGTAATCAGACCGATCCCAGCCACGCCGGCGATGAGCCTGGAATCCGTTAGTTCAGGATGCATTTCACCCTCCTGCGCTTCGAATGTCGGGCGACGGCGACGGTCCGATTTGGATTCGGAACCTTTCCCCGCCCGGACCTAGACTCTGCCAGTATGGAACGGGCAGACCTCCCAAAGATGGTCAGAAACGCTCAGCCTGCCCCGCTAGAAAAGGACTTGTTGGGTGCTTCGCTCAGGTGGGGATTCCTGCCACGCCATCGCGGGACGGTGAGCTTCCAGCCCGATGCCGGTTCGTCCCGGGAGAGGCGAAATCCAATTTGCTCTGGCAGTTTCGGAAACACAGGGGCGCAGCAGCGCCGTGTGCATCACGAATGCGTTCGGCTCTCCATTTCAGACGCCGGTCCAGTCGCGAACAATGCGCGAACATCGTGCGGACGAAACCAGCTCACAGCGTCCTAAATCATCCTAAAGGCTAGTCGATACCACGTCCCTGTTTCCAACATCCCGCACTGATTCAAGGCCACATAATTGCATCGGTAGGCGGCTCTGAAAAGGCCGGCGTCGGCGGTTCGATCCCGTCCCTGGCCACCATCTCGAATCAATACTTTACAATCCCTCTCAGTGAACCCGGCCGCACCAACCGTTGTTCGCGCCTTCGACTAAGTAATTGAACTCAAAGAATATATGGGCAGAGGAGCCATCCGGCCGAGAATCGGCTGGCGTCGCTCATGGGCGGGTCCCAGAGCCCTAATTTTGAGTAAGTTACGGAGTTGATCAGGAAGTCGATCTGCAGCGCGAACTATGTGCGAACGGTTTGATCACGCCTTGTGTCAGCGGCGCGGGCTTTTCACTCGGCGCCTTGGAGAATGGCGCGGGCTCGAAATCGCGTTCTTTCCATGTGAAAGCTACGCCTTGCGTCGCGCCGTGAATTGGCGATGATGCAACTCATTAAGGTCCGCGGCAGCCGAAACTTCCGCATAGCCGACCACACAGACAGAATCCCGACAGCGTGGATACCAGCGCAGTTTTCCGTGAAGACAGCCCGCTCTCCGTTTGGAGGGTTGCCTGCAATTCCTAGATCGGCTGCGACCCTACTGCGCCACGCATAGGGTGATAATGATCATGAACAGATGTGGGTGACAAGCTGATACGAACCTGCGCTGAAATCGCGGTGGTGGTTGGCCTGAGTGGTTTGGTGATTTACGGTTGGCGGCGCCTGCGCCGCCGTTCCTGGTCGGTTTCCCGCCGGGATGAAGCCATGCGCCGCCATATAAACAAGCACTATTCCTGAGTGCTGCACAGGTGACGATGAAGGTCTTGTCCAGGCACGAGTTCGAAATGACTGTCGACCTTCACTAAACACTGGATCCACCATTCTGAGAAGTCATGATTCGTGCGCGAATGTTCCGTATTGCCGACCATCCATGAACTGGGTTCGGT
>PMSS01000119.1:5384-5823 GCA_003167515.1 Acidobacterium sp.
CAGAGAGTGATCGGCTCCGGGACCCACTGCGGCAGAATCTGCACCAGAGCCTTTCGAACTTCCGGACTTTTCGCCATCCACAACGGAAGAATGACGATACCAAACCCACCCAGGGCGAGTTTCAGAGCAACCGTCGGATCGCTCGTAACCACTCGAAAGAGAATATCGGGCGTTACCACCTTTTTGCTCCTGCTCAACTTCCAGGGTCCGGAGCCGACGCAGTTGTGGAGCGGGAGGTCATCCGGGGTCGATAGATCTCCAGCGTCGTTAAGATAGCTTTGGCTGGCAAAAAGTCCTCGAACCGTCCCTGGATATGGGCGCACGCGCCGCAATGAGTCCTTCGGCGCCCGCAGTTTAAAGAAGATGTCCACGTCATCTCGCGGCTCCTGATCCCAACTTGCTGCGTAGGGTTCGATTTCAACGCGTAACTCGGGATAGC
>PMSS01000208.1 GCA_003167515.1 Acidobacterium sp.
CGCGATTCGGATGGTTCGTTGCGCGGTTCGGATTCGCAGGCCCGTCGACGATCTGCTTGAGCACGGGCAACCACTCGGGGCCGCCAACCTCCGCCCAGCGATATTCGATCAGTTCGTTCCGCTTCTCGATGGGCAGCGTGGCCGAATTCGCTACGAGCAACTGCCGCCAGTGCGACGTTGCCTCCGGGCCCAGCGGCAAGCCAGACAGCAGCATCTCGCTCGCAGTGGTCGCCAGTGCGGCCGCACTACGGGGCACGGTCGAAGCCTGCTCCATGTGTTCATCGATTCGCCGCTCGACGTCGGCGTAGTGCGCGTCGGTTGCGCGGCGCCACTCCTCCTGGTGATTGGGGTCGTAGGGCGGCAGGCGCAGCATCGGATCCGACAGCATCTCGAGTGCGACCAGCGTCGCGATGTACTCGCGCGTCACGGGATGGTCCGGATCGGATAATTCCGCCTTCATGGCGCGAATCGCCACGTCGCGAAACGGCGTGCCGAAAAGTCCGAACTTGAACTCCCAGTCGAACGATCCCGTCCCGGAGCCGTAGCGGCGCGCGAGTTCACGGGTGCTCGCCTGAGAGCCGAGAAAACGCAGCACCCGCGCCGCGTGCTTCTTCTCCTCGTCGCTGGCATACGGCGAGTCGAGATTCCTGGTGGCGCCGGCGAGCTGCGCAGCTTGCCAGTCGGGATCGGCCGGCTGCACTTCGAACTCGACCGTGTTCGATCGCAACGGGAAGATCGTGTTGTTCCCGGTTGCCGGGTCGCCTTCCTTGCCGAGTTTCATCCGGTTGCCGACGATGGTCAGGCGGTACGATCCCGGCGGCAACGACTTCCACTCGTTCAGCTCCAGAACCATGGTCAGCAGCTGGCGAGCCGGATCCTGATCCGAGGACAGGCCGCCGCCCGATATAGCCCGCAGGGAATGGAAGTAGTCATCGAGCGGATCGGTGCCGCGTTCGGGATCGAGGCAGAAGATCTCCGTACCCGACAGGCGGCCGCTGCGATCATAACCGGCGTTGTTGACCACATATTTATCGCTACTGTCGGCTCTGTACTCGGCGGAAAGGGCAATGATCTCGCCCCCGTGAAAGACCGACTGGCCGTTTGTAAGGCTCAGGTGGAGTGACGCGTCGCCGGGCGGGCTGGATATTCCGGCACACTGGCTGGCCTGTCCACAGGTGTCAGTTGCAGAGCACAAGGCGAGGAGCACGCCGAGAGCCGCAGACGCAGCCCCACAACGGCGAGGAACCATGGAGTGCTTTTCCAGGGACATCTCCCTGGAGCGATCAGACTATTCGCTGGAGCGATCAGACTATTCGCGCCAGTATAAAGACAAAAGACCGCTCCGTGAGTTCAAGTATTCGACCTCGGCAAGAGGCGAAAGTAACAAGCCTCGTCGTGGCTTCGCTTTACGGAGAGATTCGAATTTCGGCGTTGGAGGGCTGAAAATCCAGTTCCGGTCGGTTGACCTGCCAACCAAAAGTACTTGTTGCTACAAACATTCCAGCACTGGGTGGCCGCATATACTCGGTGGCAAAATTCGTTCTATTCAGCAAGTGGGTCAGGTGACCGAACCGAAAGCAATTCCGTCGCATCCGGTGAGCAAGTTCAAGCAGCGTTTTGCGTGCCCTGGTGGGATTCCCCTAAAATGAATAGCCATATGCGCCACGATCACGAAGAATTGCTGGAGAGCCTTCTGAGCGGCAAACTGCCGCGCAACCTGACCTGGAGCGCGGTGGTCGATCTGATCGGCCAGATCGGAGAAGTTCAGCCCCACGGAAACGATGAGTTCGCCTTCGTGGTGGGCTCGCAAAAGGAGCTCTTCAAGCGTCCCAGCACTCACAATCTCGAAGTGGAAGAGATCGCCCGTTTGCGCAGGTTCCTCAGGGAAGCCGAGGTCTCTGGCAAATCCGCCGCAGCTCAACCTGCCGGGCGTATGGTCGTCGTAATCGACCATCAGTCCGCCCACATTTATCACGATCAGGGTGGCAGCCGGCCTCAGGACGACGTTGCCGTCAAGCCCTACGACCCCTTCGGATTTCAACACCACCTCATCCACCGCAAGGAAGCCCATTACCAGGGTGAACGTGTTCCCGAGGAGGACTCATATTATGAAGAGATATCCAAAGATCTGGTCCATGCCGATACGATCGTACTGATCGGCCATGCGACCGGAAAGAGCAGCGCCGTTGTTTTCCTGAGCGAATATCTAAAGAGCCATCATCCGGAGACCTTTCAGCGAATCATTGCCACCGAAACAGCGGATCTATCCGCCCTGACCCCGCCACAGATCGAGCAGATCGCCAGGAAGCATATTCGCATCGCCGCAGCCGGTTATGAAAAGAGCGCCTAAGACCCGCCCACCCGAGTAACGGGCATGCGATCCAAAGAGAGTCGATGAAACTCGACGCAAACGATTTCCGTGTGCTGCCCGGAAAGAAGGTAAAACTCAGCAAGTGGCCGACGACGGTCGAACCGTTCTGTCCATCGGACGCCGAGTATCACGACCTCCTCACAAAAGATGTCGCGAAGTTGAGTTCCCTGCAGCAGCTTCATTATGCGTCGCATCAATACGCTTTGCTTCTGATCTTTCAGGGGATGGATGGGGCCGGCAAGGATGGGGCCATCCGGCACGTTATGTCGGGCGTCAATCCGGAGGGATGCGAGGTTTTCAGTTTCAAGCAACCAAGCGCTGAGGAACTGGACCACGATTTCCTCTGGCGTACAAACTGCCGCCTTCCCGAACGCGGNNGATCGGCATCTTCAATCGTTCCTATTACGAGGATGTATTGATAGTTCGCGTGCATCCGGAGCTGCTTCGCAGCGAGGGACTGCCGGAAGAACTGCGCGACGAGAAAACCATCTGGGACGGGCGTTATCGCTCTATCGTCGATCTGGAGAGGCATCTGCATCGCAATGGAACCCGGATCGTCAAGATACTTCTCCACCTCTCCGAAGAGGAACAGCGGAAGCGATTCCTTGCGCGCATCGACGAGCCCGACAAAAACTGGAAGTTCAGTCTTGCGGACATTCGAGAGAGGAAGTACTGGGCTCAGTATATGCAGGCCTATGAAGAATGCCTGCGCGCCACAAGCACCCACCACGCACCCTGGTTCGTCGTTCCAGCGGACAGCAAAGAGAATGCCCGGCTGATCGTTTCCCGCATAGTCATCGATGCGCTCGAGGATCTGAAAATGGCCTGGCCCAAAGCCAGCCCAAAACGGCGCGCGGAATTGCGGTCCATCCGCAAACATCTGACATCCTAGGGATTCGCAGCCGCTGTCACTCTGCCGGCATGGTCGCCCGATGG
>PMSS01000224.1 GCA_003167515.1 Acidobacterium sp.
GCCGTCCAGGCGGACGCGCCTTCGGCGCAAAACATGGCGCGCGGGTGCCTTCTACTGATTCACGCCGCTGGCGAGAAAGCCTCCGTCGACCACGAGCACCTGGCCGGTGACGAAGGACGCTGCTTCGGAGGCGAGATAGACCGCGGCGCCGACTACCTCTTCGGTTTTGCCGAAGCGGTTCATGGGGGTACGCATCTGGAGTTCTTTGCCGCGGGGCGTGTTATCGAGCAGGTCGGCGTTGAGGGCGGTACGGAATACGCCTGGCGCGATGGCGTTGACCAGCACGCCCTGCTTCGACCACTCGACAGCGAGCGAGCGGGTGAGCGAGGCGACGGCGGCTTTGCTGGCTGCGTAGGCGGCGACTTCGCTGAGCGCGACGAACGAATTCAGAGACGCGATGTTGATGATGCGGCCGTTGCCACGCTCGAGCATATGGGCGCCGAAGACCTGGCAGGCGCGGAGTGTGCCGGTGAGATTCGTGTCGATGATGTCGCGCAACTCTTCTTCTGGAAAGGTCAGCGTCGGTGCGCGCTTGATCTTGCCGGCGCTGTTGACGAGAATGTCGACCTTGCCGAATCGCGAGACTGTTTCGGCGAGCAGCTTCTCCAGTGAGCTACGATCCTGCATGTCGCAGGTGAGGCGGAGTGTGTTGCGGCCACGCGCTTCAATCTCCGCTGCGGTTTCGTCTACCTGTTCCGGGCGACGCGCGGAGGCGACTACATCGGCGCCGGCTTCCGCGAATCCCAGGCTGATGGCGCGGCCGATTCCAGAGGTTCCGCCGACCACGACCGCGGTCCGGCCGTCGAGTTGGAGAGATTTGAGTGTCATTTGATCTGTCACCTGACCCCTGCATGTTCCAGAGCAGCCCCGGGCGAGGGTTTCCCCACGGCTTTCCCCGAAAAGACGGGGGCGATGTGGCGATCGAAGAGGTTCTCGGTGACGTTTTTTGCGATCACTGGTTCATTAGCCTGGAGCAGGTTCAGGTAACGGTCGCCCATTTTTGCTGCGATCTTGAATCCTACATGCAGAAGCTGGCGCAGGCTGGGGTTGTAGTCGGGCGAATGCGGGTCGTGCCGCAGGGCTGCTATGTATTGCTGCGAAGTCCAGCGCGCGACGGTTGCCGGCGCGGGCAGCCTGGCGGGATCGATGTCGATGACCGTGGCGTAGGGAGCGCACAGTTCTTCACGATGGGCGTAGGCCTCGGCGTAAATCTCCTTTGCGAGGGCGAGCCCGTCGCCGCCCGATTCGGCGAGGCCGATGATTTCTTCGAGCCAGGTGGTACCGGCGGTCTTCAAATGGACACCTGACTTTTTTGTTGCATCATGAATTGCTGGATAGATGGAAAACTTGTCGCTGCCGGAGTGGACGCTGAGCTTGAGATTCCTGGGCAGGCCGAAGTTGCGCACTGCAGTGGCAATTGCGGCGACATCGAGCACGATCTCGCGGCGGAACTGCGCGAGGTCGCCCACATAGTCGACGCCCTTGTTGAAGCGACCGGTGAATTTCGGGGCGATGGTCTGGACCGGGATGCCTTCGTCGGCAATGGCGGCGAGGATGATGAGGAGTTCAGCAGGCGTTTGGGCGGCGTCGGTTTCGTCCATCGAAACTTCGGGGATGAAATTCCCTTTTCCTTTCGCGGCTTCGATCTTGCGGTAGACTTTGCCGGCCTCTTCAACGGCGAAGAGGAACTTGGCGGCGGTGGAGCGAAGCAGCGCGGGGGTGATTTCGAAGGGCTCGTCCACTCCATCCAGTTGAACTTTGCCGGTCAGATCGGAGCGGCGCTTCACAAACGTTTCGATGGATGAGGAAGCGGCCGGCTTGCCGATCGCGTCGGCGACGTCGATGGTGTAGAAGTCGCAGGACGCGAGGAAACGATCGACAGTGGTCAGGTTGATGTGGTCGGCGTCGCAGAAGTACGGTTTCTTCCAATGCAGGGCCTTCACTGCCGCATCCGCTGCGGCGCGTGTCTGAGACGACTCCGAGCCGATGATGTTGTGCTCGCGGTTCGATTTGTTCCACACCGGAATGACTTCGACACCGGCCTGTGCCGCTTCCAGGCACGCCTGTAGCTGAGCCTTTGCCTGATGGGCAAAACGGTCGCCCACGCCGATGGAAAATTTGCCGAGTTCGAGTGCGCTCATAATCTCCTCAATTCAGGAATCGGTCGCGGTGCGCCCAGAGGCCGAGACCGGGGTTCGCCACGAAGAAAATCTCTTCGCCGCCGACAGTATTGAAGCCGTCCCTGAGCTTTTCCGGATCGTAGCGGCGGAGCGTTTCGTTCAGATCCGCATACGCGAAGCCGACACCTTCTATTTCTTCTCTTGTCAGATGACCGGGGCACCACGTAATGGTGAAGCGGCCCTCCGACGATCCATGAATCAGGTGGGCGGCGGCGCTGAGATCGGCGGCGAGGTCGGCATTCTTCGCGACTGCATCGAGCGTGGCGGGCGTGCCGAAGTATCCGTACTTGCGGATCAGCGCGTCGATGGTGCGGTCTTCGCCGAATTCTTTCACGGCGGGCGCGAGGATGATCAGCTCGGCTCCATCGGCCAGCGCCATGCGCGTGCGGTAGACAGCTTTGTTGCCGAGCCAGGTGCTGTGAAACTCGTGCGGGTCGAGATAGACGACGGCTTTGCGCAGCGGCTCGTCGAGCATTTCGAAATTGACTTTGAGGCTGAGTTCCGCAGCTCGACGGAAGCACTCGACATCGTCGCCGATGAAGAGGCCCCGCGTGGCTAAACCGCCATCGGGCGCGCGGCCAACGACGGTCTGCACGTAGACGATGGGCAGGCTCCTGAGGAAGCGATCCGAGGCGTAATTGAGGACGCGGCGCACGGGATTGTCGGCACGGCCCATGATGCGCTCCATGCCGTAGACCGCGCCGAGATAGTGGCTACGGTTGATGCCTTCCCTGCCGCCGGTTCCGATCAGGATGTTTTTGTTGTAATTCGCCATGCCGATGACTTCGTGCGGCACGACCTGGCCTACGGAAAGGATCAGGTCGTAGCCGCCCTGGAGGATGAGGCGGTTGACCTGGGCGGGCCAGGAAAAATGCAGCTTCCCTTCCGACTGCTGCTCGATGAATTCGCTGGGCACTTCGCCGATGGTTTCGATGTCGGTGCGCCAGTTGTGAATGTGAAACAGATGCTGCGGGACGTCGCCAAACATCCGCGTCAGTTGCTCGTTCGAGAGCGGCGCGTGCGTGCCGAGCGCAGGTAAAACGGCTGCCAGCCGTTCGCCATAGTATTCCCACGCATAGCGGGTCAGCTCGCCGGCGCGGGAATGCAGGCGGGTGATGTCGGGCGGGATGACGAGAACGCGGCGGCGCTCGCCGAGCTTGTCCAGAGATTCAAAAAGCAGCGACTTCAGTTCTGTGCTGGAAATCTCTGTGGCGGGACCGCCGAGCGCGAGATAGAGGCTCATGCCGGCATCTCCACCTTCTTGAGGCCTGGCGCGAGCATGACGATGATGAGCAGAGCCAGCAGGTAGACAGTGGCCGCGATGGCAAACAGACTGTTGTAACTATGGGTCAGCTGCAGGATCCATCCGGTGCCCGCGGCGATCAGCATGCCGCCCGAGGAGCCGGCACAGGTACCGATGCCAACCACCGATCCAACGGCGCTCTTGGGGAACATGTCCGAAGTGGTCGTGAAGAGGTTCGCAGACCAGCCCTGGTGCGCGGCGGTTGCAACGCCCAGCAGACCGATGGCGAGCCACTCGGAGTGAAGCCTTCCCACGGTGAAGATGGGAACCACCGCGCAGGCGCAGAGCAACATCGCGGTGAGGCGGGCGCCCGCCGATGAAAGCCCCAGTCTGCGAAACGGCACTGGCAGCCAGCCTCCTCCCACGCTGCCCACGGTGGACATTGTGTAGATGATGATGAGCGGCAGCCCAAGGTGGGCGAGATTGAGATGGAACCGTTTGCTGAAGAAATCCGGTAGCCAGAAGAGGAAGAACCACCAGACGGGATCGGTGAGGAATTTGCCGATGGCGAAGGCCCAGGTCTGGCGATAGCCGAGCAGACGAAGCCAGGGAACGTTAGGGCCCATCTGTGCGGCAGCTTCTTCATAGATGTGGCGGAGTTCCGTGCCGGTGAGGGTTGGATGGTCGGCGGGCTTGCGGTAATTCCGGTACCACCAGAAGATCCAGATCATGCTGAAGAAGCCGGTGACGAGAAACGCTGCGCGCCAGCTATAGTGGAGCGCGACCCAAGGCACGATCAGCGGAGCGAGAATTGCGCCAACGTTTGCGCCGGAGTTGAAGATACCGGTTGCCAGCGAGCGCTCCTTTTGCGGGAACCACTCAGCGACGGTCTTGATGGCGGCGGGAAAGTTGCCGGATTCGCCGAGGCCCAGGCAGAAGCGCGCGATGCCGAACTCGAACGCGGTGCTGGCGAGGGCGTGCCCCATTGCGGAGAGGCTCCAGATGCCCATCACAATGCAGTAGCCGATGCGGGAACCGATGCGGTCGATGAGGCGGCCCGCAGCCAGAACGCCGATCGCGTACGCGAGCTGGAATGCGAAGATGATGTAGCCGTAATCGACTTCCGTGATGCCGATGCTGTGCTGCAGCGTCGGCTTGAGGATGGCGATCACCTGGCGGTCCATGTAGTTGATGGAGGTTGCGGCGAAGAGCATGGCGCAGATGGTCCAGCGCACGTGTCCGAGGCGCAGTTTGCCGCCGGTCTCGGGTGTATCTACCTGCTCGATCGCACTGCCAGGAATTCTCATGCGGCGATAATCGCAGCTTTAGAGCCTGTTATTAACTTTCGCACGGATGGCGTTGCGGACGAAAATCGGTCCAGGCGAGGCCGAATCCGAGGGCTGTGGCGGGACCACTGTCGAGGATGACAACGAAGTATGGGCCGATTTGCGCCGCAACCCGGAGGGCTGGGGCCAATTCTCCCCACTTCTTTGTCGCTCGTCGCTCGAAGATTCCCGATATTCGTCGCTCCTCGCTCCTCGAATTGGGAAAAATTGGCTCCCAGCGCCACCCGCGGGAAAGTTAATAACAGGCTCTAGAGTTTGTATGCCTTGCGCACAAGGTTATAGGCGAGATCGCGAGCGACTTCTACTGCCTCATCCTCGTCAAGACGATGCTCGGCGACCAGCCGCGCCAGCCATACGCAATCGATGCGGCGAGCGACGTCATGGCGCGCCGGGATCGACAGGAAGGCGCGGGTGTCGTCGTTGAAGCCAACGGTGTTGTAGAAGCCGGCCGTCTCTGTCACCTGCTCGCGGAATCGCAGCATGCCCTCGGGACTGTCGTTGAACCACCAGGGAGGTCCCAGGCGCAGGCATGGATAGTGTCCGGCCAGGGGGGCGAGTTCCCTGCTGTAGGTGGTTTCGTCCAGGGTGAAGAGGATCAGCGTGAAGTTCTTCTCGTTGCCGTAGAGCGCCAGCAGCGGGTGCAGGGCTCGTACGTAATCGATCGCGATCGGCATATCGGCGCCGATGTCGCGTCCATAGCGCTCGTAGAGCTTTTGGTTGTGATTTCGGAATGAGCCGGGATGGATTTGCATCACGAGGCCGTCTTCGACGCTCATGCGCGCCATCTCGGTGAGCATCTGGGCGCGGAAGAGCTCTTTCTGGTGGGCGTCGGCGCGTCCTTCCAACACGGTGCCGAATAACTCGACCGCATCCGCATGCGATAGGTTTGCTGTCTGCGCGGTGGGATGTCCGTGATCGGTTGCCGTGCAGCCGAGGGCCTTGAAGCGGGCGCGGGTGCTGGCCAGGGCGCGGAGATAGCCGTCCCAGGAGCTGCTGTTCTCGGCCGTTATTTCGCCCAGCTTCGCCAGATTCTTTTCGAATCCCGCAAAATCCGGATCGACGACGGGGTCAGGCCGGAAAGTTGGAATGATGCGGGACTTCCAGCCGGAATCGCGGATTGCCTGGTGCTCGGAGAGAGAATCGAGAGGCGAATCGGTGGTGGCGAGCAGCTCGATATGGAAGCGCTCATAGAGTGCGCGGGGCCGGAATTCCGGGGTGAGCAGGCGTTCTGAAATTACGTCGAAGTAGAGATCGGCCGTCGCGGCGGACAGGCGCTCTTCCAAGCCGAAGAGCTCGTGAAACGCATAGTCGAGCCACAGGCGCGTTGGAGTTCCGCGAAACAGGTAGTAGTTTTCAGCAAAAATGCGCCAGACGCGGCGCGGATCCTTCAACTCTTCTGCGCCGATTTCGAGATCCGCGAGCGAAACGCCCTGGCTGTAGAGCATGCGGTAGATATAATGATCGGGCTGAACGAGGAGCTTCGCAGGGTCAGGAAATGGCCGGTTGCTCGCAAACCATCCTGCCTGGGTATGACCATGGGGACTGATAAGCGGCAGATCCCGGACTTCCTGGTACACCCGCCTTGCGATATTGCGCATGACGGGATCGGCGGGGAAGAGACGATCGTCGTGGATCAGAGCCATTGCGCGGGTGGACATGGGCCCGGTAATCCTCCTGAATGGTGGCTGCGGAGTTGCAGCGCAGAGGTCCGACCACTAGAATACACCGAGGATCGAAAGAAACAGATGCACGTTCGTTCACACCTCAAAAATGAGGGCGCCGGATTAACTCTTGTATCCCGCAAAGCGGGACACAAGGCCGGTTCCGATGCGAGTGGCTGGAGATGCCATGCCGAAATCAGATACGCACGTGACGATGCGGGTGGTCAACCACATCCGGTCGATGCTGGAGACGGGCGAGCTGCAGCCGGGCGATCGAATTCCGCCGGAGCGGGAGTTAGCGCGTAAGCTGCGGGTCAGCCGTGCAAGTCTGCGCACGGGAATAGGCTACCTCGCGGCGATGGGCGTGATGGATGTCCGGCACGGTGTGGGCACGTTTGTAGAGAATGGGCCACCGGAGATCGGTAAGTCGTCGCTGGGTTTGCTGGGAGCACTGCACGGCTTCCAGTCGTGGCAGATGTTCGAGACCCGCCGGATTCTGGAGAGCGAATTGGCAGCGCTGGCAGCCGAGCGCGGCGGTCAGCAGCATCTGGCCGCCATGTCCGAAGAGGTCGCCGAGATGTATGCGACGGTCGAGGATCCCATCGAGTACCTCATTCACGATGTGCGGTTCCATCGCGTCATCGCTCAGGCGTCTGGGAACCCGATCCTGGCGGCGCTGATGGAAACCATCACTTCGGCTCTTTACGATGAGCGGCGCAAGACTGCGGAGCGCTCTCGCGACCTGAAACAGTCCGCCGACTTGCATCGCGAGATCTATCGCGCCATTCGATCGCGGGATGCGGGCGAGGCTCGCTCCGTCATGGAGCGACACCTGACGATGGCGCAGTCCGCGCAGGATGTGGAGGCTGCGGCGCCCGCGCCGTCGCCGAATGGACGCAGAGCAAAAGCGGGGGCGGGGGCGGGGGCGGGAGCGGGAAAAAAGCTGTCGGCGAGTAAGTAAGGCTGGGGCGGTTGGCCAGAGCGGCGGCTGGATTGAGGCTGGATCGGGGACCAGGCAGGTCCCCGTTTACGAGCCGGTGCGAGAGGCGCGTCCTACGACCCGGGTCGATCGAACCGGCTTCTTTTGCTGCACACGAACCAACTTGGGAGCCGCATCCTCGGGCACGGAGCGACGATCCATCCATTCATCCAGGCGGGATTTGCGGAACCGCCAGCGGTTTCCCAGCCGGAAGGCTGGGATAAACCCTGTGGCTGCATAGCGATACAGGCTGTCGGCGCTGATGCCGAGGTAATGGGCGGCCTGGCGGATGTCCATAACTTCGCGAATCTCGGGCTGGGCAGATGAGGCTTTCAAGGATTTCTCCAGAGGAATGCAGCACGCCCTGTATACCATAGGTCCAATGGCGAAAGGAATCACGAATTTGCGGGGTACTGGAGTGCGAACCCCTTCCCGCCCAAGCCCTTTTCCTAGAATTAGATAGCCGTATTCGTTAGAGTTTTGGCTCCAGTGAGGTGAGGATCGACAGGAAACTGTCGTCCACAGTGCGATTCTTCGCGATGGCTTCGGCCAGCGGGATGTCCTCAATTTTTGTCCCGTGGAGCACGACGAGGCGGCCGAATTTGCCCTGGTGGACCAGGTCGATGGCAGCCAAGCCGTAGCGTGTGGCCAGCATCCGGTCGTAGGCTGTCGGGGTGCCTCCGCGCTGGGTGTGTCCCAGATTGACGGAGCGGGTCTCATAGCCGGTTTTCTTCTCGATCTCTTCGGCCAGGTGTTCGGCGATCCCGCTCAGGCGTGCGTGGCCAAAGGAGTCGACCTTTTCGCCCTTGGTGGCCTGTTCGCCGGAGTCGGGCAGCTTTGCGCCCTCGGCCACCACCACGATGCCGTATTTCTTGCCGTGGTCGTGGTTGTACTTGAGGATGGCGCAGACGTGGTCGAGGTCGATGGGTTTCTCCGGGACCAGCACGACATGCGCTCCACCGGCGACACCCGCGGTCAGCGCAATCCAGCCCGCATCGCGGCCCATCACTTCGCACACGATGACGCGGTTGTGGGATTCAGCCGTGGTGTGCAGGCGATCGACGGCCTCTGTGGCGATCATGACCGCGGTGTCGAAGCCGAAGCAGACGTCGGTGCCATTGAGATCGTTATCGATGGTCTTGGGAACGCCGACGCCGGGAACGCCAGCCTCGATGAGAGCGTTGGTGACGGACTGGGTGTCGTCGCCGCCGATGGCGATCAGCGCATCCAGCTTGTTGGCCTTCAGGACCTCGACGCACTTCTCGATGCCACCCTCGATTTTGCGGACGTTGGTGCGCGAGGTGCGGAGAATGGTTCCACCCTCGATCAGAATTCCGTCTACTTTTTCGAGGGTCAGCGGTACGGTGTTGTTGTCGAGGACACCGCGCCAGCCTTCTAAGAACCCAACGAACTCGTCACCATAATGGATGATGCCTTTTCTCACCACTGCATGAATCACGGCATTCAAACCGGGGCAGTCTCCGCCGCCCGTCAACACACCGATTCTCATCGCTTTCCTGTCTCCCTGGTTCTGGAATTCTGAAATTTTCGGAAAGCCACCGGGACTTTCCGGGAGCGGGCGGGCTTGTTTCCCCGATTCGCTGGCAATGAATGCAGGACCGTCACCGGCCATGATACTGGCCGCCCGGACGCGATTCAAATTACGAAAATAACGTTGTGCGCCTTAGAATCTCACCATGTCTCTTCTGCAGGTGATTCTGCTCGCTATTATTCAGGGGCTCGCCGAGCTGTTGCCGGTCTCCAGCTCCGCACATGTCGTGGTCGCTGAAAAGCTGATGGGGCTGGACCCGTCATCGCCGGCCATGACGCTGCTGCTGGTGATGCTGCACACGGGCACGATGTTCGCGGTGATCGTGTACTTCTGGAAGCAGTGGCGTACGACCTTCTTCTCCGAAAGCGAAGCGATGAAGCGCTTCTTCTGGCTTGCGGTTATCGCCACTTTTTTCACCGGGGTCGTCGGCGAAATTCTGATCAAGATCGTCGAGCACACGCTGTTCAAGGGAGCGCCGAAGGCCCAGATTGAAGATCTCTTCAGCCACCTCGAGATTGTCGCGCCCGCGCTGTTTGCCGCCGGGGTTCTCATTCTCATCGCCGGCCTCGTCGAAGGGCGGCAGCCGGACTCCGCAGAATCGCCGGAGATCGGCTTTGGCCAATCCGCCGTTATCGGCGCGGTGCAGGGGCTGTGCCTTCCCTTTCGCGGTTTCTCACGCTCGGGCGCGACGATTTCCGTCGGTATTCTGCAGGGCATCAAAAAAGCGCGCGTCGAGTCGTTCAGCTTCGCCCTGGCCGTGATCCTTACGCCGCTAGCCATCGGGCGGGAGGCTCTGCGGCTGCACCATGCCGACACCAGCGGCTTCGCGCATGCGGCGCTGCCGAGCCTGCTGGGGATGGTCTTCGCGTTTCTCGCGGGACTGGTCGCGCTGAAGTGGCTGAGTTCCTGGCTCGAGCGCGGACGCTGGTACTACTTCGGCATCTATTGCATCCTTGCTTCGATCGTCGTGTTTATACTTCACCACCGCGGCTATTGAGACCAGGCTACTGAGATGTGGATTCGCAAGCTGCGTATCGAGCGCGTCGGCATTGGCGGTGAGGCCTCTCCGTGCCCGATCGCGTGGATCGACAACTTCGCGATGCGCAACTTCACCAACGACGCCATCTTCGACGACACGCTGCCGGTTGGCGACGGAGTGCTCGAGGTTGGCTTGCGGGTTCCGCTCGATCGGCTGCGTGATGCGATGCAGGATTGGTTCCGACGCAAGGGCTACATTACCAGGGACGAAAGCCTGCGTGTCGAAGAGATGCCGCGATGAACCGATTCATTGCATACTCGGCGCGTGGCGCAGATAGATGTATTGCTCAAAGGGCACGGCGACGCCATCTTTGATCTGCGGAGCGAAGGTGAGGTGGTGCGCAAACTCCTCCGCGGTATGCACGATGTCCTCGTCGTCCGCGTCGATCAGCGTGGTCTTCCTGACTTTGCCATCGGCGTCCACGGATAGCTGGACCAGGACGTTCCCGTAGAGCCAATCCATATTGACCGGCTGCATGCCGATCACCTTCTGCGGAGGCGAGCCAGTGTCCTCGGGTTCGCCCATATCCGGCTCGTCGTTGGGGATGACGAAGAGCGCGGGTGGAAATGTCTTTACTTCCTCGGCGGTCCCGGCTGCCTCCACCATGACGAGGCCTGCGTCGTAGATGCGGAATCGTTTCGGGACGCTGTGGGATCCCAAGGGCTGCCAGTCCTCCCAGGTGATGGTCTGATTGAACATCTGGGCGAAGGCCAGCACGTGGGTGAGAGGATCGAAGCAAATCCGGAGTTGCATGACCTGGATGGTGCAGTCGAATGGAGATCCATCCACCTCACGGAACTGAACGTTGTGCCTTGCCCCGGCCGCGCTGAACTGCGCAACCAGCCAGGCGGGCTCGCGATAATTCTGGCGGAGATCGTAAATCTTCAGCGGCATTACGGTGTTGAAGTGACGCCACTGCAGCTTTCGCGCCAGGTCTTCGATGTGGGTGTAGTGGAAATCGCCGACTACGATGTCTGCGCGAATGTAGTGCTGGGGATCGCGCCATATATCCCAGGTGCCCGTAGTGAGCTTGCCTTTGCGGTTGTAGAGTTTGAGGTCGTAATGCACGTGATGGGGAATGTCAGTGGCTGTGGCGCCTGCCTGGAGGGCGCGGGCGTGCTCGATCTCCGCGGAAAAGGGGCGGGTGGCCAGCACCTGGGACTCTGCCGCAGGCAGGAGCAGAGCAAGGAACAGAACAAGAATCAGAGCAAAAAACAAGGCAGAAAAGGCGACGCGCATAGCCAGAACCCTTCCCTAGGACCATTTCCGCAAACGGTAGAGAAACGGGCCATGATACCAGACGGCTGAGTGGCCAAAGGCCCCATGCTGATGAGCGGCATGGGTTCGCCGGTGATGGCAGTCACTGCTGTCACGGCAAGTCCGCCGTACACTGCGCACGCATGGTGGTCGTTCCCATTTCGACCGGCGCAGGAGAGGCTCTGCTGCTCGGGCTCGCCACCGGCCCCGTGTGCCTGGCATCCTGCGGGCCAGTGGTGTTGCCGTGGATGCTGGTGCAGCCGCGGGGTGTCCGCGTTCAAGCCCGGCAATTGTCGATCTTTTTGGCAGCGCGCCTCAGTGGCTATCTCCTTTTCGCGGCCACGGTTTGGTTGGCGGGCTCCGTAATTCCACGCTCATGGAGCGGGCGCTCGTGGCTCTTCGGCGGTGTTCAGGTTCTGCTCGCTGTTGGCTTGCTCGTCTATGCCGCGGGATGGCCGCACACCCGCTGCTCGTTTGCCGATTCATCCGCGGATGGCTCCTCGCGGCTCGTTCAGATCGACGAGCCACCTCGTTCTCATCGATCTCGTTCTCATCGCTCCGGAGCCGTCACCCTTGGCTTCCTCACCGGCATCAGCGTTTGCCCGCCATTTCTGGTTGCGGGCGTGCGCGCCGCCCAGCTTGGATCGCTCGCCGATGCGTTGCTATTCTTCGCGGTCTTCTTCTTTGGCACCGCAGTCTGGTTCGCGCCCTTCGTTTCTCTGGGAGTCGTTCGCCGCAGCTCGTCCTTCGTGACTGTTGCGCGGATGGTCGCAGTTTTGCTCGCCTGCTGGTACGCGTTTGCCGGCGGGTCCGTTCTGATTGAGAGGGCTATCTATGGCTAGCCGCGTCCTCGCTCGTCCGCCCGCGTTTCGCAGCGTTGGTCGATCCCTGTTACTGACCTTGCCGATCGCGCTATGGTCGCTGCTGATGTTCACTCCTTCTTTCAGGGAGCCAGGCCGTGACCGGCACATCGGCTCCCTGGCCGTCATCCTGTTCATGACGACGTTGTTCTTCCTGATGATGCGCACGGGGAAAACGTACCAGTGGCGCCGCTGGTTCTTCGTGGCTCTGGGGCTGCTGTTCCCGGTGGGCTTCATCGCCAGCCTGGTCGCAGTGCGCGGCACGATGAGCATTCCCGTCGAGCGCATGGTCTCCGGCGACACGCCTTTCTGCTACATGGTCATTCCCATGCTTTTCATCCCGGCCGCGCTGGCCCGGACGATCATCTTTCCCGGATCGATCCTGCCAACAGCGAATAACCCGCACTCCATCGCAATCATGATCGGCATCTGGCTGGCGATGACCCTGGTCGTCGGTAAGGGCTGGTGCAGTTATGTGTGCTTTTTCGGAGGCATCGAGGAGGGGTTCGCCGCCATCCCGAAGCGCGCCCGCATTGGCAGGTCCGTCCGTAAGCTCGATCCGCGCCTGCGCCTTGTGCCCTGGGCAATCCTGCTTTTTGTCGTGGTGTTGTCTGCCGCGCTTTTTGAACCCGTCTACTGCATGTGGCTCTGCCCCTTCAAAACGGTCACTGAATACCCAGCTGTTCACTCGGTCGAAACCGCCCTTCAGATGGGGATTTTCATCACGCTTTTTGCCGGATTGGTGATCGTGCTCCCGTTCCTCACCAAAAAGCGGACGCAGTGCGCGTACTTCTGTCCCTTCGGCGCGTTTCAGTCGATCTTCAACAAGATCAACCTGTTCGAGATTCGTTTCGATCGCGAGAAGTGCGTGGACTGCACCCTCTGCCAGACGGCCTGCCCCATCATGGCGCTGTCGGCCGAGTCCATTCGCGAGGGCAAAACGCTGATGAATTGCATGAAGTGCGGGGCCTGCGTCGACAGCTGCAAGAAGAGCGCCGCGGTCTGGCACCTGAAAGGCACCAAAGTTGCCCTCAAGCCCGAGCGTGCACGGCTGCTGTTCCTCTATGGCGCGTGGGCCATGGCGACGATGTTCGGCGGCAGCATTCTGGCCAACTCTATTGCCACCATGCTTCATTGGCTGCCGGTGAAGTGAGAGGGAGGTTTCTATGCGCGCACGGATCATCGCGGTTCTGGCCTATGCTGCTGCCGGCCTCACACTGGCGATCGCCGTTCTGGTGCCGTTTGTGCTGATGGGAACCTTTGCCAGGGCCGTCGCCCATGCTGGTCTGCATGTGGATGCTTCCTACAGCGGCGGCACGGTTGCGCGGACCTTTACTCGGAGCGGCCACCAGATCGTGGTTTACGAACCGGTGCGGCCTCATGCGTTGCAGCGGGTCGATCCGTTTGTGCAGATTGTGTTCAGGCCTGCCGCTTCCCTGCCGGCGCATGTCAGTGAGGATATCGATCTCGATGGCGACGGCCAGGCCGATGTGCGGGTCAGCTTCACGGTTCCGGCCGATCGGAGGGCGCGGCCTGCGGGCGAGGTTGTAGCTCTGAACGGCAAATACCAGTCGTTCAGGATGCCGGGCAGCTACTCCTTCTCGAAGCTCATGGTGCAGAGCGGCGATGCGGTCCTGGTTCGGGTGCCGCTGAACAGCTCGGCCGGATTGGTTCGATAACTCACCCGTCGAGACGAGCATCCCACCTGAAGGAACCGGTCGCAGCTTCCCCTTTTCGTTTTTCTTGCGCACTTTTGGAGGTTATCGACAGGGGCCAGCCCTAGCCAAATCCGAAATATGCGCCCATGGTTGTGGAACTTGCGTGGGATTTGCGTGATGGAGCAAGCTTGATAATCTCTCTACTGCGCGGCCGAAATGGCCAGTGTTTTAGGAGTGAGCGTGCGCCGATCGCATCTTATTTTTCTGCTGTTGGGACCCCTCGCCCTGTCCGGTTGCGGCAGCGCTCCGGGCAGTGCAACACTTACGGGGAGCAGTAGTCAATACGGCGTGCAGTTGAGCTGGAGCGCGGGCGCCAGCGCGGACCCAGTTGTCAGCTACAACGTTTACCGCGAGCAAACCGCGGGCTTCGCGCAGATCAACTCGTCGCCGGTGACCACCACTTCGTACATGGATTCGTCGACCGCTTCCGGCCAGGCGTACGTGTATATGGTGGAGTCCGTGGATGGCAACGGCAATGTTAGCGATCCTTCCGATACAGTCAGCGTCTCCGTACCCTGATACAACAGTAATCAGCGATCAGTTGTCAGTGATCAGGGTTCGAGCCTGATCCGTGGTCCGCGATCGGCGACCCCGGCTCATCGGTGGCCGGAAGCGGGGAGGGTGGGATGCGGCTCTACACGCAGCTGAATTTTTGGGGGAATTGCCGGGAGGCGTTTGAGTTCTATGCCCGGAATCTGGGCGGGACCGTGACGCTCATGATGAGCCGGGGCGAGGCGCCTGCCGCTGATCCGGGTGCGGCAGACGGCGACCGGAACGCCATCATTCATGCGCGCATGACGCTGGGGGAGACGGTTCTGATCGGGAACGACGTGCCGGCGGAGGTTTTCCAGCCGATTCGCAGTTCCTATTTGTATCTCGCGGTCGACTCAGCGGAGGAGGCGGAGCGCGTTTACGGCCTGCTGAAGGACGGAGGGCAGGTGTTCATGCCCCTGGCGGAGACGTTTTTTGCATCGCGGTTCGCTATGCTGCGGGATCGGTTTGGGGTGGCGTGGACTGTGATTTGCGAGCGTGGGATGTAGAGTTCCCAAGTCGAGAGGGCTTCCACCCAGTCCTCGGTCTTTCGCGAGTTTTGCGAACATCTCCGAAATTTCTACCGCTTCTTATCTACGCTTTTCTCGAGAGCAGGTTCGCCGGGGCCGGTGGGCGAGCCGCACTCCATCCATAGCTTCTCCCAGTTCCACATTCTGGAAGTCATCTGGTTCGGCAGCGGGAAGCCGAGCTGGTGCGCGAGCATACAGACCTGTCCGCGATGGTGGGCTTCGTGGGCGAGCATGTAGCAGAGCATCTCCGGCCCGGGCGGCCAGGGGCGAGCCCAGCCGTCTCTCAGGAATGCGTTAACGCGGCCGTCACCGTCGATTGCTTCGGCGAGCATCTCGGTGCACCGAGCGGCGCTCTCGGCCAATGCTGTGCGGGCCTGGCGCGGTGTACAGTGGGCGCGGTTGAGCTGAGGTGGAACCTTGAGATGCGGCGCGGTGAGACGGATCCACTTGGTTCGGACGTTGTGCATGTGGGTGAAGATGGCGGCGATGCTGCGGGCGGGCGCGCGAGTGCGGGCGCTGGCTGGCGGCCCGGCTTTCAGATTGGCTGACAGGTTCGCGGGCGGATTGGCTTTCCAGAGGGCAGGGTCGAGATGTTCGATGAGGATTTGGTTCAGGCGATCGTTGGCGGCGAAGATTCGGATCGCGGCCTGGCCGAGTTGGGTGTGGGCATTGTCGAGTTCGGTGTGAAGCTTGCGTTGACGCGTGGTCACGGCTGGCCGCTCCCTGGGCTTCCTGGTCCCTGGGCGTGATCCTAATCCATGTACTGCCGGGACGGCGGAAACAGGGAGCGCGGGTTAGGCGCCGGGGTGGTGGTTCTCGGGGCGCTGCTGCTCGACCCAGGCCTCGAAGGGGGAGACGGCTATGAGGTCGCAGGCGTTGTAGATTTTCTCGACGACGGGAAAGCCTGGGAACTGGACGAGGTAAACCTCGCGCAGAGGGAGTTTGAGGAAGATCTTGCCGATGGCCCCGCTGTGGGTGACGCGGACGTGCTGGCCGGGTGAATAGATCATGATTCGGGAAATGTAGGCCTGGAGGGAAACAGGTCGGAATCCCCGATGGGTGGGAGGGGCCTGGCTGGTTGGGGCAGAGGGGTGGGTTACTGCGGGCAGGGCTTCGGAGCGGCCCGGAGCGCTGGATCAATATTGTTAATTTATGTATTGACATTGTTGATTTTCTACGGCATTATTGTCGTGTTTAATGAGGAATTTGAGGAATATGGTGGCGAGTAGAACCGAGACGGTTTTCGATTGGCAGGAGCTGAGCCGACTGACGCAGGGCCAGCCTTTTGTGGTGGAGCGGGTTCGGCTGGCGGGCAAAGATGTGGCCATCGAGGGGGCGTTCGAGCTGCCGCAATTGGCGCGGCTCAATTCCGAGGATCAGGTGTTTGTGATCGCGTTTTTGCGCAGCCACGGTTCGATCAAGGAGATGGAGC
>PMSS01000049.1 GCA_003167515.1 Acidobacterium sp.
GTGCTCTTCACGATGTAAATGCACTTGGGCGGGCATTCTTTTTCGCAGATCTGACAGGCCACGCAACGCATCCC
This sequence comes from Acidobacterium sp., assembly GCA_003167515.1. Lineage (GTDB taxonomy): Bacteria > Acidobacteriota > Terriglobia > Terriglobales > Acidobacteriaceae > Palsa-343. The sequence continues at coordinate 75 of PMSS01000049.1, forward strand.
GGCTTCCCAGTCCGTCCCGTCGTAAACAAGAAAAGGGAAATCGCGCGTGGCCTCGATGTCAGGCGCCCGCTCTTCCGGATATTGAACAGTCGTGAGCCGCTCCGCGGACACATAGCTGCCCACAAAGTTTCTCGCCGTCTCTCCGAGACCCTTCAGTATGCCTTCGCCTAGCAAGTAACCCTCCGATAGCTGACAGCTAACAGCAGACAGCTGGCAGTTAGTAACTCGCGACCGACAACTGTAAGCTGTCCGCTGTTAGCTTTCCGCTGTCTCATCGATCCACTTCTCCCAGCACAATATCGACACTGCCGAAAATCAAAACTACGTCTGCCACGTTGCTGCCCAGGCACATGTCCTCAAGCACGGTCAAATTGATCAAGCTCGGCGGACGGATGCGGTAGCGATAGGGGTTCGGCCCGCCATCGCTGATGAGATAAAAGCCCAGCTCGCCCTTGGGCGCTTCAATGCGTCCGTAGGCCTCGCCCGGCTTGGGGCGGAAGCCGCGCAGCTTGGCCTTGGAATCCATAATGGGGCCGGCGGGAATGCCCTTGAGCGCCTGGTCGATGATGCTGAACGACTCGCGCATTTCGAGCAGACGAATCATGAAGCGGTCGTAGATGTCCCCGTGATCGCCAAGCGGCACGCGAAACTTGAAGCGGTTATAGATGCCGTAGCCGTCGACCTTGCGAATGTCGTAATTGACGCCGGAAGCACGCAGCATGGGCCCTGTGACGCCAGCGTTCACGGCCAGCTCGGGGCGCAGAATGCCCACGCCCTGCGTCCGCACCATGAGAATTTCGTTGCCCCGCAGCAGGTTTTCAAATTCGTCCGCAAACTGGGGCAGGCCATCGAGAACCTTGCGCACATCGGCCAGCCAGGCCGGCGTCGCATCCACGCGGCAGCCGCCGAAGCGCATGTAGTTGCACATCATCCGCGCGCCGCTGAGCGATTCAAACAGATCGAGAACCTTCTCCCGCTCCCGAAATGCATACATCAGCGGTGTGCCGCTCGCCCCCATGTCCTGCAACAGAAATCCGACCAGCCCAGCGTGATTCTGAAACCGCGTCAGCTCCGCCACGATCACGCGAATGTATTCCGCGCGCTCCGGCACCGCGATCCCCGCCAGCTTCTCGACCGCCAGCACGTAGCCCCAGTTGTTGGTCATCGAGCAGAGATAGTCGAGTCGATCGGTGTAGGGAATCGCCGACAAATACGCCCCGTGCTCGGCAATCTTTTCGTGATTGCGATGCAGATAGCCAAAAACCGGCTTCAGCCGGACGACGCGCTCGCCTTCGAGCCGCACATCCATGCGAAACACGCCATGGGTCGACGGGTGATGCGGCCCCATGGAGACTTCCATAATGTCGCCAAGCCCGTCTTCGTTTGCGGCCGCGATCCGCTCCATCTCCGCCACAGTCACGGTCACGCCTTCACCCCAGTGATCAGAATGTCATCGTCAGGCGGAACGTAATCCTTGCGCATCGGATAGTCGACGAATCCATCCCACATAAGGATGCGCCGCAAATCCGGATGCCCATCGAAAACGATCCCGTACAAATCGAAAGCCTCGCGCTCCTGGAACTCCGCACTGCGCCACACCGGCGTGAGCGATGGCAAGTGCGTCTTGTCCGCCCGATTCGCCGTGCGCAAACGCAGGACTACCGGCCCGTGCTTCATCTCCATCGAAAACAGGTGGTAGACGGCCTCGAGGTAACCCGGCACTTTGGTCTTGCGAACCTCATCGACTTCCTGTTCCGACTCCGCGCCATCCGGACCAGCAACCAGCTTCCTCACCTTCACCTTTTCGGTGACCTCAGTGTCCGGCCAATCCACGCCGGTCACGAGCGAGCAGAAGTCGAGCCGCAACTCCGCATGATCCCGCAAAAACTTCGCCATCGCCCGCGCGTGCTCATGGTCCAGCAACAGCGAGCGTTGCGCCGAAGGACTCCCGTTCGCAATCACAGTCACGGTCGCGCCAGGAATCCCAGCCTCTATCCGCGCTGTTATGTCTTCAGGGGAGGGAAGCGGCATTATTGGATCACCCTCAGCGTCGGCGTCCCCGGCGAGCTTGCTCGCTGGGGTGAAAGCGGATTCCCCTGCTCGGCAAGGAAGACCTCCGTGTTCTGTGCCGGCTCCAGCCCATGCTCGCCGAACGCAGGCACCGGAAATTCGCTGGGCAAGTCCGCATGCAGATGCCGTGGACGATCCGCGCCTCTCAGCGACTGCTCGTCGATCTTCTTCTGCAGCGTCATGAAGGCGTGAATCAGCGCCTCGGGTCGCGGCGGGCACCCGGGAATATGCACATCGACAGGAATATAGCGGTCGATCCCCTTCAGCACGTTGTAGCCGTCGCGAAACGGGCCACCGGAGATCGCGCAAGCGCCCATCGCGATCACATACTTTGGTTCCGGCATCTGGTTGTAGAGTCGCACCACCTGCGGGGCCATCTTTTTTGTAACCGTCCCCGACACAATGATCAGATCGGCCTGCCGCGGTGACGGACGAAAGACCTCCGCCCCAAACCGCGCCAGATCGTACCGGGCCATCGTCGTCGCGATCATCTCGATCGCGCAACAAGCCAGCCCAAACGTCAGCGGCCAAACGGAATTCTTCCGCCCCCAGTTGTAGACTTCCTCCAGGGTCGTCGTAAAGATCCCGTTCTTGCTCAACTCGATCTTCAGCTCTTTAAGATCGTCCGCCATCGTTTTCCTTCATCCCTAAATCCAAAACTTAAAACCCGCTGTTCCGAACGCCGAATGCCGAACGCTTTTCTGTACCCTGTACCCTGCAACC
>PMSS01000315.1 GCA_003167515.1 Acidobacterium sp.
GTCGGAATCAGCCACAACTCATAAGCCTTGTCCGCGGGAATCGGACGCAATCCGCCTGCGATGAATACCAGCGCGCCCTTATCCGCCAGCCAACTCACCTGTCCGACCGGATGAATGGCTTGCCGCGTCTCCGTCAGCACCACATGCGCCGCCTGCGGCGAACTCAGCACCGCCACAATCTGGTTCGCATGATCGAGCTGCACCTGCATCTGAGCCGAGCCTCCCTGCGAAGTGTTGAGCTCGCCGCGCACGGTTGCCACTTTGTGCGCCAGCCCCGCCGCCACCGCCAGAAACACCACCGCCAGCAACCAGCCCAGCCAGTTCAGCGGATGGATGTGCTTCGTTTGTGCAGTATCGTCAGCCATCGTCGGAAATTCCAGGAGCCACGCCCCGTCTGCAAGATAGTTTAGATGCAGCCGGTCTCGCCTTGAGAAAATCCGGCCGAAAACCCGCGGACACCGCGCTCAGGAATCAGGCCATGAAAATCCGCCTCGACAAATTATTGGTGGAGCGTCGTCTGGCCCCCACCCGCGAGCGCGCTCAGGCCCTCATCCTCGCCGGCCGCGTCCTCGTCAACGAACAAAAGTACGAAAAGCCAGGCACCTCCATCCCTGATGACGCCCCCATCCGCCTCCTCGGCGGCGACCTCCGCTACGCCAGCCGCGGCGGACTCAAGCTCGAAGCGGCCCTCTCGCATTGGAGCATCGACCTCCGCGACCGCTTCTGCCTCGATGTCGGCGCCTCCACCGGCGGATTCACCGACTGCATGCTCCAGCACGGAGCAGCCCGCGTCCTCGCCATCGACACCGGCTACGGCCAGATCGCCCAAACCCTCCGCGACAACCCGCGCGTGACGCTCATGGAGCGCACCAACGCGCGCCACCTGAACCCCGGCGACCTGCCGCCTGGCATCTCGTTCATCGCCGTCGACGTCTCCTTCATCTCCGCGACCCTCGTCCTACCGCCCGTTATCGGCGCCGCCCGCCACCGATCCGAACCTGGCCCAAACCTCGAAGCCGTCATCCTCATCAAGCCGCAATTCGAAGCCGGCCGCGAACACGTCGGCAAAGGCGGCATTGTCCGCGACCCCGCAGCCCACCAGCTCGCCATCGATCGCGTCCGAGCCTGCGTCGAACAACTCCACGGTACGACCATCGAAGTCATCGAATCCCCCATCACCGGCGCAGAAGGCAATCGCGAATTCCTCCTCCACGTTCAATGGCCGTAAGGCATCCTTGGATGCATCAGTCCCAAATGATGGTATGATGCTGACATCATGATGGCACGTACTCAGATCACTTTGCCGCCCGAAACCCAGCGCCTCGCCAGAAAACGCGCCTCGGATCTCGGCATCTCCCTGGCGGAATACGTGCGAACCCTCCTTGCGCGCGACCTGGCGCGTCCGCGCGCAATCGCCGATCCCTCCCGTATCTTCGACCTGGGAAGTTCCGGCGCCTCTAATATCGCCCGCGATAAAGATAGGATGATCGGCGAGGCGTTCGATGCGGCGCATCGGAAGTCCCGGCGATGAGCCTGTTCGTTGACACCTCCGTCTGGTACGCGGCAGTGGATTCCAGCGACGTCGATAACCTCCGCGCCAAAGCCGTCCTCAGTGACGGAGAACCGCTGGTCACGACAGATCATGTCCTGGTTGAGACATGGAGGCTGATCCGTCATCGCCTGCATCGTCACGCCGCTGATCGTTTCTGGGAAGAACTACGGAGCGGCCTTGCCATGCTTGAAACGGTTGGGCCCGCGGACCTCGAGGCCGCATGGCAGATCGGCCTTGCGTGGAAGGATCAGGACTTCTCCATCGTCGATCGCACCAGTTTTGCAGTGATGCTCAGGCTGGGCGTCGAGCGAGCCGCATCCCTCGACGATCACTTCGCTGTCTTCCGCTTCGGACCCGCCAAACGGCGCGCCTTCACCATCCTTAACTAATCGAATCAAGGCTCGGGCGTCGCCCCTGTCGAATCGTTCTCTCGCCGGTGTATTCTGGTTGACACTTAGCGACAGAGTCCCCAGCAGGCCTGCTCGCCGGTGTGGTGGGGTCCCAAACCATCCCTAACCAGAGTCCTGTTTCATCTGCGGGAGCGGATATGAGTAAAACGTTTACCATCGGCATCGGCGGCGCCGCCGGCCAGGGTGTTGCCACCCCCGGTGACATCTTCGCCAAAATTTTCAGCCGTCGCGGCCTGCACCTGAACGCTTACAACGCCTACCAGTCCATCATTCGCGGCGGTCACACGTTTCTCATGATCCGCACTGGCCCCGGCCCCGTCGCCAACATGGGCGACACCCTCGAGCTGCTCATCCCGCTCAATCAGGACACCATGGACCGCCACCTGCAGCTCCTCGGCCCCGGCGGCGCATGCATCTACAACGCGGACACCGTCAAGCCCGGCCAGGCTGCCGAAGGCGTTCAGCTTTGTCCGCTCCCCGTCTCCACCCTCGCCGACATCTCCCGCAACAAGGTCGCGCAGAACACCCTCGCCATGGGCGCCGCCCTCAGCATGATGGGCATCGGCTTCAACTCACTCGAAAACGTCATCACAGAGCAGTTCGGCAAAAAAGCCGCCTCCGTCGCAGAAGAAAACATCGCCGTCGCCCGCGCCGGCTACGACTACGCCACCCAGAACTTCAAGCCCTTCGCCACGCCCCTCCCCATGACGGACAACAAGTACGCCGTCGTCAGCGGCAACAGCGCGCTCGCCATGGGTGGAGCAGCCGCCGGCGTCAAATTCTACTGTGCTTATCCAATGAGCCCCTCCACCGGCGTCCTCCACTGGTTCGCCGCCAATGGCCGCAAGGCCGGCATCATGGTCCGCCAGGTCGAAGACGAAATCGGCGTCGTCAACATGACCATCGGCGCTGCGCAAGCAGGCGTCCGCGCCATGTGCGCCACCTCCGGCGGCGGATTCGCTCTCATGTCCGAAGCCCTCGGCCTCTCCGCCATGGCGGAAATCCCCATCGTCGTCATCGACTGCCAGCGCGCGGGTCCGTCCACGGGCGTTCCCACCAAAACCGAACAGGGCGACCTCTGGCAGATGCTCGGCGCGGCCTTCGGCGACTATCCCCGCGTCATCGCCGCTCCCGTCGACATCGGCGACTGCTTCACGCTCATCCCTGAAATCTTCAACATCGCCGACAAATTCCAGGTTCCCGGCCTCGTCCTCTGCGATCTCCTGCTCTCCGAAGGCCGCCTGAGCGTCGAACCGAAAATCCTCGACTTCGCCCCGCCCATCGATCGCGGCGAAATGATCACCTCACCGAACGGCCACGCCGAAGGCGGATACAAGCGCTACCTCATCACCGAGAGCGGAGTCTCGCCGCGCGCCATCCCCGGCATTCCCGGCTACACGCACGTCGTCTCCAGCGACGAGCACGACGAAGACGGCGTCCTCATCAGCGACATGTACACCAACGCCACCAAGCGCCGCGCCATGATGGAAAAGCGCATGCGCAAAGAAACCGGCATCGCTGGCGCTGTTCCTCCTCCGCGTCTTCAGGGACCCGAAGACGCCGACGTCACCCTCATCGGCTGGGGCTCGACCCAGGGCGTCATCGAAGAGGCCCGCGCCCAGTTAGCGGAGCAGGGAATTACAGCGAATCAACTGCAGATTCGCTGGCTCGTCCCGCTCCACGGCGAAGCCATCCTCGACCAACTGCGCAACGCAAAGCGCACCATCATCGTCGAGAACAACTACAGCGGCCAGTTCGCCCGCTATCTGCGCAGCGAAACCAGCTTCGTCGCCGACGGCCACATCCGCAAGTACGATGGCGAACCCTTCATGCCGCATCACATCGTGGAAGCGGTCCGCGAACAACTCGCCGGCGACACGCAGCTCTCCGTCCCGGCCCACGAAATTATGGTGTAGGAGCGAGCCATGCGGACACGCGCGCAGATTCCGAGTCAGTTTCCTCTGTGCCCTCCGTGTCCTCTGTGGTGAAAAAGAATTTCCCAGGAGAAGCAAAATGGCGACAATTGTCGAAACCCCCCGGCTGACGATGGCCGACCTCAAAGGCAAAGTCGATCCCGACTGGTGCCCGGGCTGCGGCGACTTCGGCGTGCTGGCCGCGGTGCAGAAGGCCCTCGTCGAGCTTCAGATTCCGAATCACCAGATCGTCACCGTCAGCGGCATCGGCTGCTCCTCCAACTTCCCCGGGTTCATCAACACCTACGGTATGCACACGCTGCACGGCCGCTCCCTGCCCGTCGCCACAGGCGTCAAGATGGCCAACCACGAGCTCACCGTCCTCGTCACCGGCGGTGACGGCGACGGCTTCGGCATCGGAGGTAATCACTTCACCCACACCATCCGCAAAAATGTGGACCTGACCTACATCGTCATGGACAACCAGATCTACGGCCTCACCACCGGCCAAACATCGCCGACCAGCCGCCTCGGCATGAAGACTAAGAGCTCGCCCTACGGCAACATCGAAGCGCCCATCAACCCCATCACCATGGCGCTCGCCGCCGGAGCCACCTTCGTCGCCCGCGGTTTCTCGGGCGAACAAAAGCACCTCACCGACCTCATCAAGCAAGCCATCCAGCACAAAGGCTTTTCGTTCCTCGACGTCTTCAGCCCCTGCGTCACCTATAACAAGGACAACACCTTCCAGTGGTTCCGTCCGCGCGTGAAGAAGCTCGAAGAAAACCCCGATTACGACTCAACCAACTGGCTCCATGCCATCGAGAAGTCAACAATGTGGGGCGAAGAAATCCCCATCGGCAAGTTTTTCGAGCGTACCGACCTCCCGTCCCTCCACGAAGCCGAACCCGTCACGCAGGGCCGCACGATGCTGTCTTATCCGCTCCACATCGACTCAGCCGCAGCCCAGTCATTCATCGACGAGCTGATGTAGGCGACTGGTTCGAATGGCCAATCCAACAGCCTCTGGAGGTCCGGAGCAAATCTCTTTTGGATCGCTCTTGCGTTGGCGACGCTCGCAGTCCACGTCACTGTCAGGCATTGGTATCCCAGCTTCACCCCGCCAGCTTCGCCGGACAAGCCGCTATGGATGAGAACAGGACTCTACGGCGAATTCGTGATTCACATCGCTGCGTTGGGTGCTGTAATCACAGGGATCAGGAATCGCATCCCTTGGTGGAAGCAGCCAGCGTACAGCGATGAAGGCACGCTGGACATCAAGTGCTCGCAGCCTTCGATGCAGCAAGAAACCCGTTGGGGAGAAATCGGCTGGATTGTTCTGGAGTTCTCGATTTACCTGGCGCTGTGGGCCAGGATTTATGGCCTGGTCTAGCCCTCAGTTTTGAAGGGGCACGGCTTCAGCCGTGCTGATAGGATCGAGAATTAAGCGGGCTTTAGCCCCTGAGGGAGGTCGTCCTTGCTCATCCGCAAAACACGGCTCTCCATGTGTTTTGGAATCGGTCTGATCGGCTGCCTCCAATTCATTGCGGCCCAACCCACCACCCCGGCTGAGCTTCCGTTGTACGCCCTCATCCCGGTGGCGGCTCGCGAACCCGCACCCGACTTTACCCTGACCGACCTGCAGGGACACCGGCTGACACTCTCGCAGTACCGAGGCAAAGTTGTGCTGCTCGATTTTTGGGCCGTCAATTGCGGCGGCTGCAAAATCGAGATCCCGTGGTATGTAGACTTCGACCAAAAGTATCGCCAGCAGGGCCTCGCGATCATTGGCCTCGACATGTACGGAGAAACCCCAACCACAATCCGTGCATTTATGGCGAAGTCCCACATGGACTATCCCGTTGCCGTCGGGACCGATGCGCTCGGTTCACAGTTCCATCTCACAGAAATGCCGCTGACTCTGCTGATCGATCGCAAGGGAAGAATTGCCGTCGCACACGCCGGCATCGTCGACCGCGCTCAGTTTGAAGAAGACATCCGCGCCCTGTTGGCAGGCGAATAGTGCCCAGCGTAGGTCTACCGGCTCATCTAATTTCGCCGCCGGTTTTCCTGAGCCCTGAGCCCTGTCCTACTCCACGCCCGCCTCACGCACCTTCTTGGCCCGCTTCTTAGGCTTCTCCACCACAGCCACCGGCTGCGGTTCCCGCGACGAATCGTAATACATCAGCCGCCCGCATGACTCGCACGTCATAATCTCCCCGCCACGAATCTGGTTCCACATCTGCGGGCGCACATACATCTGGCAGCCCATGCATCGCTGTCCCTGCGCGTATGCAACCCCCGTCCCACGCGACGATCCAGCCACATGATCGTAGATCCGCAACAGCTCCTCAGGAACCACCGCCCGCTCTGCCGCCCGCCGCCGCGTCAGGTCTTCGAGCTTCTTCTGTTGCTCCACCGACGCGGCCCGCGCGTCTTCCTTCTCGATCTCGACCGCTTTCGTGTTGTCCTTCAGCTCGCTCTCCGCTGCTTTGCGCTTCTGCTCCAGCTGCTCCACCCGCTCCATGCTCTCGAGCTCGCGGTCTTCGATTTTCTTGATCTCCGCCTCCGCGAACTCAATCTCATGCTGGAACGCCCGATACTCCTCGTTCGTCTTCACATTCGACATCTGGTCGCGAAGCTTCGCAATCTTCTGTTGCTGGTCTTTCAGGTCGCTTTCGAGCCGCCGCTTGAGCGCCTCTTCATCCTTCAGCGCCTTCGCCGCGTCCTCAACGGCAGACCTCTCCGCCGCCAGCCTGGTTTCCAGCGCCGCCAGCCTCTTCGGCAGTGCCGCAATCTCCGCGCGCAACGTCGCGGTCTCCCCATCAATCGTCTGCAGGCGCATCAGCGCCTCTAATTCAGTTCGCATCGTTTGAGTCTGAAGTTTACCACCCGGCCGCCCGGCGTTTTGTGGCGACCGTCACTGCGGTATCACAACCGCTTGTCCCCACTTCCGCCCAAAGTCGAACAACGCCTTGTCGAACGTCACCAGTTTCGCGCCCGCTCCCGCCGCAAAGGCCAGCAACCAGCAGTCGCCCACCCACTTCGACGCAGGCTTCCCCGCAAACGGTTCCATGACCTCGCGAAACTCGGCATCGATGCTGCGCGGCTCCGGATAAAACTCAACCCGCGCGTCTTCCAGCCAGCCGTCGTACACTTTCCATGCTTCGCGTACGGTGAGGACCCGGTCGCTCATGGCGGCGGCATTGGTGAGGAGGCGAAGCAGCCCGATCTGCGTGTATCGGGAAAAGAGCAGGCGCGATTCCGACTCCACCGATCCCATCCATCGCCATGCTGCAGCGTTCTGCGTGTGACCCTCGATGGAAAGCGCCAGCCAGACGTTCAGATCAGGAAATAATAAGGTCATGCGGATTCTCGTCGGTAGGAAACCGCGGTCCCAGTTTCCCCTTGCCGCGCACCATCGGTCCCGTCACCCGGCGTCCTTTGCCTTTTGGCGCGTACGTCTCCTCCAGAGCCCGCACAATCAGCGACCGGATGGAAGTCCCGGTGCTCTCCGCCCGATGCCGCAACCGTTCATGCAGCGGCTCCGGAATATCGACAGTGGTTCGGACAGCCATGACATAATTATGTCACGAATGACATTGTGACATCTGATTTTTCAACACAAATTTGGGGTCTGTCGCTGCGGAGAGCGCCTATACTCGCGTGCATGAAGCGGCTGACGACGTTTCTGATCACCCTTGCTCTCGTTGCTCCAGGCCACAGCCAGACTCCCTTGCTCGGAGATAAGGCTCGCCCCGAGATCGTCCTCGCGAAACTGCCCCCGCCCGTGTATCCGCCGATAGCTCGCGCAGCCCGTGTCGCGGGGGATGTTGAAGTCTCGTTTCAATTGCGGGCCGACGGCACAGTCGTATCGGCCGAAGCGGTGAGCGGTCCCCCAATGCTCCGTCAGGCCGCTATCGATGCTGTGAAGCAAACCCAATTCCAATGCAAAGACTGCACCGGCGACCTTGCCTCGTTTTCCATCACCTTCCGGTTTGCGTTGGTCGAAGGCCCTCCTTGCGGGGCACACGACGATTCCTACCCGCGAATTGCACGATCGCAGAACATCATCACAGTCATGGAGCAACCCGTCTGGCTTTGTGATCCAGCAGCCGACCGCATCCGCGTGCGTTCCCCGAAATGCCTCTACCTCTGGAAATGCGGATGGCGATAGTCGTCTGAAGACCTGCTTCGCCATCCACCCCTTGCCCTAACCCCCAAATTCCTGCATCCTCATCCCAGCCCCAAACCTCCAACAACTACACCCTATGCCCCCAGGTATCGACGGGAACTGGAAGCCCAAACACAACCGCTGGGCCATCGCCCTCACCGTCACCCTCGCCACTTTCATGGAGGTCCTCGACACCTCCATCGCCAACGTCGCCCTGCCCCACATCGCCGGCGGCCTCGGCGCTTCCCAGGACGAAGCCACCTGGGTCCTCACC
>PMSS01000376.1 GCA_003167515.1 Acidobacterium sp.
AACGTGCTGAACCAGAAGGGCAGACGACCCCAGGACAAGCCGATCCGGCTGGGTCAGTTGACCCCTGAGGATCAGCTGCGAATTTACAAAAGATATCCCGAGCTGAAGAAGCTGGCCTAAGGTATTCCGCTGAAGCGAGCCACCGCCAGAGTGGCGAAACCATCGCGGGGCCATCAGCGAACAACTTAGGCGCACCCACACGCCCAGAATCGGGTCAGCGAGAGGCGAAGCGGATGCGCCGATGTGTCCGGCATCGCAAAGGGCCGTCCTTCGCTCTCTGAGCAAAAGTGACCATCTTTATCTATCGCGAGTGTGACAGACTCGGCTACAGGGACGAGGAAGGGAGAATGCCGCGATGAAGCTTCGCCTCATCATCCTCCCGTTACTCGTCAGCACGTCCCTTGCGGGCCTGCCCATACTGGCAGGAGCGCAGCCGTCGCTCGACGCCGGAGATCTATCCGCAACAGTCGTNNATGACGAAGGTTCTTAACTATTCTTTCGATGCGTTCGGTCCCTATCCCGTCGGCGTCGCCTTGTTCGGGGCCGGAATCGATCAGGAGGATAACTCGCCTCCGGAGTGGAAGCAGGGTGTCGAGGGCTACAGCCGGCGATTCGGGTCCGACTTCGGCATCGAATTGGTAAGCACAACGACACGTTATGGGCTGTCAGAAGCTTTCAGAGAAGACGCTTTGTATTACCACTGCGACTGCACAGGCGTGATTCCGCGACTTCGCCATGCGGTATTTTCAACGCTGACGGCGCGTCGCGGCGAAGATGGTCACCGGACCTTCTCGTTGCCTGCGCTCATCGCGCCCTATGCGGGTTCGATGACGGCGGTGTACGGATGGTACCCCAGCCGCTATGACGCAAAGGATGCGCTGCGGATCGGGAACCACACCATGTTGGGATATGTGGGCGCAAACATCGGCCTGGAGTTTTTTTACAGAGGGCCCCACTCCCTGCTTTCCCGCATGCATTTGAACAATGCGCACGGCGCGCCGGATCGATGACTCTTTCGGAGATGCTTCATCTCGGGGTGGACGGGTTTTCGACTATGTTACCTGTTCAGCCTTCGGCAATAGCAGGGAGTTCGCCCCTGGCTCTGCCCACGCGCATTGCGGTCATCGGCAACTATTTGCCGCGCCAATGCGGAATTGCGACTTTTACGACCGACCTGTGCACGGCGATCGCGTCCGAATACGGCAGCGCTCGCCTTTTCGCGATACCTGTCAACGATCCAGAATCAAAGTACGAGTATCCCGACCGTGTGCGCATGGAACTTGAGCAGGAGGATTGCGCATCCTACGAGCGGGCTGCCGAGTTTCTCAATTTCAACGGGAACGACCTGGTCTGTCTCCAGCATGAATATGGCATTTTTGGCGGGGTGGCGGGGAGCCACATCCTGGCACTGCTCCGCAGATTAAAGATGCCGCTGGTGACGACGCTCCACACGGTTCTGCGCGAGCCAGACTTGAACCAGCGCACCGTACTCGAAGAGATCGCCCATCTTTCCGATCGTCTGATTGTGATGAGTGATCTCGCTGCTGCTTTGCTGCAGAGCGTGTATGGCATCCCTCTCGAAAAAATCGATCTGATTCCCCACGGCGTGCCGGATTTCGCGTTCACCGATCCAAACTACTACAAGGATCTGTTCAACACCCAGGGTAAGTCCGTCCTGCTGACATTCGGATTGCTGTCGCCCAACAAGGGAATTGAAAACGTCATCCGCGCTCTGCCTGCGATCCTCGGCAGGCATAAGAACGTGACTTACATTGTTTCGGGAGCGACGCACCCTCACGTGCGGCGGCGGGAAGGCGAGCGTTACAGGGAGACATTGCAGGCGCTGGCCGTCGAGTTAGGCGTTTCCTCCCAGGTGATTTTCAATAATCGCTTTGTCAGCGCGGAAGAACTGGTGGAGCATGTCGGCGCCGCCGACATTTATATCACCCCCTACCGTCAGGAAGCCCAGATTGTCTCCGGCACGCTGGCGATTGCGCTGGGCGCCGGCAAAGCGATCATTTCCACGCCCTACTGGCACGCGCAGGAACTGCTTGCGGATGGTCGCGGCATCCTTGTTCCCTTCGACGATCCGGCGGCAATTGCCGAGGCTGCAATCCGGTTGCTGGACAACGACGCCGAGCGGCATACCATGCGGAAGCGGGCATATCTCCATTCGCGTGGCACGACGTGGCAGCGGACTGCCCAGGCTTATATGGCTAGCTTCCAGCGTGCGCGCACCGAACGTATCCTGCGGCCACGGCCATCTCTGCAGGATATCCTCGCAGCCAGGTCGACGGATGAGTTGCCAGCCCTTGATCTGACTCATCTGAGGCACATGACGGATGACACAGGAATTCTGCAGCATGCCGTCTTTTCAGTGCCGAACTGCAAGGAAGGCTATACGACCGACGACAATGCCCGCGCCCTGATCGTAACTGTTTTGCTGCAGGCGTCCTCTGCATCTTGCAGTGAAGTTACCGCGAATCTTTCCCTGCGTTACCTGGCTTTTCTTGAGCTGGCATTTAATAGCCAGGCCGGCCGATTCAGAAATTTCCTGGGTTATGATCGCCAATGGCAGGAAAGCACCGGGTCGGAAGATAGTCATGGCCGCGCCCTGTGGGCCCTTGGAACGGTTCTTGCTCGTTCTGCGGATCCGGGGATGCGAGGCGCAAGCGGGCAGTTATTCGAAGCTGCCGTTCCGGCCACTCTCACCTTCAGCAGTCCTCGCGCCTGGGCCTTCTCGGTTCTGGGCATGCAGGCATATCTCGATCGGTTTCCGGGAGACAGGATTATTAAGGGGACCCGTAATCTGCTCGCGAACCGGCTGCTGGATCTTTATGAGCGCACCCATTCGCAGAGCTGGCAGTGGTTCGAGAAGAGCCTTGCGTATTCCAACGCGCGCTTGTCCCAGGCGCTGATTCTTGCTGGATGGCACGGCAGGAACCAAAGGATGATCGATGTCGGTTGTGAATCTCTGAAGTGGCTGGTCGCCGAGCAACACCGGGAAAACGATCAGGTATTTGTCCCGATCGGCTCCGCGGGATTCTTCGCGGAGGGAAAGGACAAGGCTCGCTTCGATCAACAGCCGGTCGAAGCCTGCGCCACCGTTGCCGCCTGTCTTCAGGCCTATCGGGCGACGGGAGAAAGCTTCTGGGTGGAGGAAGCGTGGTCTGTCTTCCGCTGGTTCCTGGGAGAAAACGACCTGCAGGTTCCCCTTTACGATAGCGCGACGGGAGGGTGCAGGGACGGCCTCCATCCTGATCGCGTAAACGAAAACCAGGGAGCGGAATCCACCCTTTCGTTCCTGATGGCTCTTCTCGATATGCAAAGCATAGAAGGGTCAGTTACCAGCCACCTGAACCAGGAAATGAGCGTTCCCCTTTGACTCCCATTCTTCTCCCCTCTGTACAGTCAGAACACGATGTTAGCGATCGGCAAGCCCGCGATGTCGATCCGCAGCGTGCGCTGTTCACTCGTTATTCCGGCAATCCGATCCTCAGCCGGGATAACTGGCCCTATCCGGTCAACAGCGTTTTCAATGCGGGCGCGGTGCGCCTGCCTGATGGCGATACTCTGCTGCTGTGCAGAGTGGAAGACCGGCGTGGCTTGTCACATTTGACTGTGGCTCGTTCGGCGAACGGAATCGATGGATGGCGTATCGACGCCACGCCGACGTTTCCGGCAGATCCGGTAAAGTATCCCGAGGAAATCTGGGGAATCGAAGATCCTCGCATCACCTATGTCCCCGAGCTGGAGCAATACGCCGTCGCGTATACCTCCTTCGCCCGCGGTGGTCCGGGCGTCTCGCTCGCACTCACCAGAGATTTCAGGAGCTTCGAACGCTACGGCGTGATCATGCCGCCGGAGGACAAGGACGCGGCTCTGTTACCACGGAAAGTCGGCGGGTACTGGGCTCTCATCCATCGACCGATGACCACGCTTGGTGCTCACATGTGGATTTCTTATTCGCCCAATCTGCGCCATTGGGGCAATCACAGAGTCATGCTCCAGGCGCGTCGCGGTGGTTGGTGGGACGCGAACAAGATCGGTCTTTGTTCGCCTCCGATTGAAACCGAGAAAGGCTGGCTGGTGCTCTATCACGGCGTCCGCCAGACGGCGTCCGGCAGTCTCTATCGGATCGGTCTTGCTCTGTTCGATCTGGACAACCCGGAGATTTGCCTGCAACGGGGGGATTCGTGGATGTTCGGCGCCGAAAGTCCCTATGAGCGCGGTGGAGATGTCAAAGACGTCGTGTTCCCCTGTGGCCAGACGATTGGTACGGACGGCGACACGATTTATCTCTATTACGGAGCAGGAGACTCGTGCGTGGCTCTCGCGACCGGCAGCATCCGTGAACTTCTATCCTGGCTGGACGGCAATTCAAGCGCGGGCGATGCAGCCACATCGTAGCGCGCAGAGAGATCTATATGAGCAGCGTAAGACTCAACTGGCCACCTATAATTCCGCGATTGCTCTGGGTGCGAAGGAAATGTCCGCTTTGCAGCTCCATCGAATTCAAGTCGGCCGAACCGGAGTGGCTCGACAGCGTGCTCGCTGTCTTCAGGCTGCGCGCTGTCCGTTGCGGCAATTGCTGGCGGCGGTATTACTCGTTTACAAAGGCGAATGCCTGAGAACTCCGATGCCTGCTAATGTCCCGCGTGAATTTCGAAGAGAAGAAACGTGGTGACGGCGGCGACTAGAAGGATGACGGCGAGCAGGAATCCTCCGATGAGGAATTGGGCGGTGCGTTGCTGCTCGGGCCGCGGGCGCGTGATGCCGAAGGTCGCGATAAAGGTTTCCGTCAGCCAGGCGAGAAGCTTCATAGTGCGGTCAGAATAGCGCGATCAGGTTCGACTTACTGCCGGGTCCTGGCAATTGCATCGAGTACACCGTTGAGAAAATCGATGGATTCGGGAGCCGAGTAGCGGCGGGCGATCTCAAGCGCCTCGTCGATGACAATGGGGGCGGGAGTGCGGGGAAACCCGAGGAGCTCGGCGACCGCCATGCGCAGCAGATTGCGATCGACGGCGGGCATGCGGGTTAGCCGCCAGTTCTTCGAGTGCTGCTCAAGGAGCGCGCTGATTTCGGATTCGCGCGCTGTGGCGACACGAAAGAGATCTTCGGCGAAGCAACGCGTGTCAGGATCGGCTTCTTCGCGCGCCTGCCAGAAGGTCTTGCGGACTTCGTCGGGAGTTTGCCGGCCTACATCGGCCTGGAAAAGCATCTGCATGGCGAGTTCCCGGGATTTGCGGCGTTTGCCGACGAGCGTCATGCTCGCGACTCCGACGATTCCTGAGCGATTTTACGGTGCAGAGACGCCATTTCGATGGCTGCTGCGGCTGCTTCGAATCCCTTATTGCCGCTCTTCAGGCCAGCGCGGTCGAGGGCCTGCTCCAGGGTTTCACAGGTGAGAACACCGAAGGAGTGCGGTATGCCGGTATCCTGCTGGGACTGGCCGATGCCGCGGGCGACTTCGTTGTAGATGGCTTCGTAGTGGGCGGTTTCTCCGCGAATGAGGCAGCCGAGAGTAATGATGGCGTCGAACTTGTGGGTTTCGGCGAGCTGGCGGGCGGTGGCGGGGATTTCCCAGGAGCCGGGGACGCGGACGATCTCGATGTGCTTGCGTTGAGCGCCACTGCGCAGCAGAGCATCGAGAGCTCCCTGGAGCAGGCGCTCGGTGATGACGGCGTTCCAGCGGGCGACGACGATGGCGAAGCTCATGTCCTGCGCGCTGAGGTCGCCTTCGAGCGCAATGACCTTGCCGCGGAATGGGTTCTGCCATTCCCAAAACGCAACGGAGAAGCCTGGAACAGGCTGGACCGTGAAGAGGCGAGATTTCCAGTGGGTGTCTTCGATGGCGGTGATGTGGGGTCCCACCGCGCCGGTGGCGGATTTTGTCTCAAGCCAACGTTGCGCGACCTGATGGATCGTGTCGAGAGCGGTGACTTCGATCAAGAGGTCTGTGCCGGGGGTCGGTGGTATGCCGTCGACGAATTCCAAATTGCCGAGGGGCGCCAAAAACGGACGGCCCCGGCTGGCCGAACCCGGGCTTCGTGGCGGCTCGTCCCAGCCGCGTCCCGGCTCGAAGCCCAGCGCGGAAAAGAAGCTCACCAGCTCATCGAAGTGAGCGGGAGAGTGCACTGGGCGAATGAAGGTAATGCCCTTGATCATGATTTGAGGGTATCAAGGACCGGCCGTCCAGCACTGGCCGTCCAGGACTGGCCGTCCAGGCGGACGCCGTCTTCGGCGCAAAGCAGTCTTACTTGAGGACCAGCGGCGCCATCACGAACGTGACGGTGCACAGCAGGTGAGTGGGCGCCGACCTGGTGTGCATAGAAAAGGCCGCCCGTTTCGGGGCGACCTTTCTTTTTGGCATGACGGAAATCCGCTAGTTTGCCCTGGTGTCAATCCTCATTCCATAGAACGATCGCCGCACGAAGTACACCGATACCAGGAAGAAAGCGACTGCCAGGATTCGTGTGAGCAGCGGATTGTTCGAACTGAGCGTCACTGCCAGTTCGACAGCAAGTAATCCGAACAAGGTGGTGAACTTGATGATCGGGTTCATTGCCACCGACGAGGTGTCTTTGAACGGATCGCCGACGGTGTCTCCGATCACGGTTGCATCGTGCAGAGGTGTTCCCTTCTGTTTCAGGTCGACCTCTACGACCTTCTTCGCGTTGTCCCATGCGCCGCCGGCATTCGCCATGAAGATGGCCTGGTACAGGCCGAAGATCGCAATCGAGATCAGATAGCCGATAAAGAAGAACGGCTCAATGAATGCGAACGCAAGGGTAGCGAAGAAGACGGCGAGAAAGATGTTGAACATGCCCTTCTGCGCGTACTTTGTGCAGATCTCTACCACCTTTTTACTGTCACTGACCGATGCCTTCTCCACGCCTTCCAGTTTGATATTCGCCTTGATGAACTCGACCGCGCGGTAAGCGCCGGTGGTGACTGCCTGCATGGAAGCGCCTGTAAACCAGTAGATCGTCGCCCCACCGGTGATCAACCCGAGCAGGAATGGCGCGTGCAGCAGAGAGAGGTTCGCGACGTCGTGGGTCAGTCCGCCGGTGAGGGCCATGATGATCGAGAAAATCATCGTGGTTGCGCCGACCACAGCTGTGCCGATCAGCACCGGCTTTGCCGTAGCCTTGAATGTGTTGCCGGCTCCATCATTGGCTTCCAGCAGGTGTTTTGCGCGTTCGAACTTCACCTCGACGATGTTGTAGTCCTTCTTCAGCTCAGCTTCGATGCCGGGGACATTTTCGATCAGCGACAACTCGTAGACGGATTGAGCATTGTCGGTGACCGGCCCGTAGGAATCCACGGCAATCGTGACCGGACCCATGCCAAGGAAGCCGAAGGCGACCAGGCCAAACGCGAAGACAGCAGGAGCGAGCATCAATCCCGCTGGATCGTGCTGTAAATCCGGTATGCCACGGCTGAAGTAATAGCCCATGCCCATCAGCCCGACCATGCAAAGTCCCAGCCAGTAGGCCGAAAAATTGCCGGCCACGAATCCCGACAGGATCCCCAGGGAAGCTCCGCCTTCCTGCGCTGACTTCACCACTTCTTTGACATGGCTCGACTTGGTTGAGGTGAAAACCTTGACAAGTTCGGGGATGAGCGCACCCGCCAGGGTTCCGCACGAGATGATGGAAGCCAGCTTCCACCAGATCGTTCCATCACCGAGCGTGGGGATCATATAGTACGAGACGATGTAGGTTACGATGATGGAAATGATGGACGTGATCCATACCAGCGAGGTCAGTGGCGCCTCAAAGTCCATTTCGTCTTTGCCCGCGTATTTCGCGTGAGCGATTGCGCCATTGAGGAAGTACGCAACCGCGCTGGAGAGCAGCATGAACACGCGCATGACGAAGATCCATACNNACGCCGGTGACGCCGTAGGTTTCGAAGCCGTCGGCGCTTGGGCCGACGGAGTCGCCCGCGTTGTCACCCGTACAGTCTGCGATTACACCTGGGTTGCGCGCGTCGTCTTCCTTGATCTTGAAGACGATCTTCATGAGGTCGGCGCCAATGTCGGCGATCTTGGTGAAAATGCCGCCGGCAATACGCAGGGCCGCGGCGCCCAGTGATTCGCCAATGGCGAAACCAATAAAGCATGCGCCCGCATAATCGCGCGGGATGAATAAAAGGATGAACAGCATGATGAGCAGCTCGACCGATATCAGCAACATGCCGATGCTCATGCCGGCTTTCAGCGGAATGGCAAAGAGTGGATACGGTTTGCCGCGCAATCCTGCAAATGCGGTCCGAGAGTTCGCAAACGTGTTGACGCGAATTCCGAACCAGGCCACGCCGTAGCTGCCCGCGA
>PMSS01000169.1 GCA_003167515.1 Acidobacterium sp.
CGTACAAGCCGCGGACTTCTCCTTATGCGTTCCAGGGGTTGGGCGAAGAAGCGCTGAAGATTATGGCGGAGATTCGCGAGCGCTTTGGCCTGCGGATTGTGACAGAGGCCATCGATCACGACACACTGGAGCTGGTGGCGGAATATGCCGACGTGATCCAGATTGGCGCTCGGAACATGCAGAACTTTTCGCTGCTGAAGGCCGCAGGACGGAAGCGCAAGCCGGTGCTGCTGAAGCGCGGGCTGGCTGCCACTCTGGATGAGTTCCTGATGGCGGCTGAGTACATCATGAGCGAGGGCAACTACGAGGTGATCCTATGCGAGCGGGGCGTGCGGACGTTTGCGGATCACGCGCGGAACACGCTGGACCTGAGCATCGTGCCGGCAGTGCAGCGGCTGAGCCATTTGCCGATCCTGGTCGATCCGAGTCACGGAACGGGCCAGCGTAACAAGGTGCTGCCGATGGCGCGCGGAGCGGTGGCTGTGGGCGCGGACGGGATCATCGTGGAGGTGCATCATCAGCCGGACAAGGCACTCTCCGACGGCATGCAGTCGATTTTGCCGGAGCAGTTTGTGAAGTTGATGGATGAGTGCTCGCAGATCGCGGCGGTGCTGCATCGCCGTGTACCTCGTGGGATTCATGTCGAGGAGAACGCGGGCGTGGCGGTTCCGGTGCGATAACGTCGATTCCCTTCTCTGATTACGAGCTGGCGCCCAGGCGGAGTTTGGCCGTGGTACGGACCGGTATTCTGAACGCGCGCATGGAATCAGGCACACAGGTGGTACGAAACCGTCCTGGGGGGGCTGAAACCCCGACTTTTTGGGAGGGAGTTTCGGCACCCATTCGGCTCGGCGTCTTGTCGACGCCTCGCTCAGGGCAGGCTAAGTCGTGGCCTGACACAGAACATCTGATCGCGGCAACCGGGAAGGTCGGCGCACTCGCGCTGCTGTTGGGGCTGCTCGTTGTGACCGGCTGCCGGCGCAGGCATTTTCCGCAGTATCCTTCAAATTTTCGGGAATACGCGTGGGTGACGAACGGCGGCAGTGACTCGGTCACGGTGCTCGATCTGGTCCATATGCAGACGGCCGCGACCATCCCCGTCGGCGCGAACCCTACGCAGATCGCGGTCAGCCCGACGCGGAATGAGGTTTACGTCGTCAACTCCGGGAGCGCGTCGGTTAGTGTGATCGACGCGGTTACAAATCGGGTGGTCGCGACGATTCCGGTTCACCGCGATCCGTCGTCGATGGACGCGGAGAACCTGGGACAACGCGGATACGTTGCGAACGCGGGTTCGAATAACGTGTCGGTGCTCGATCTGGCGAAGAGGCGCGAGATTGCCGCGGTTGGGGTGGGCGAATCGCCGGGGCTGGTGCGGGTTTCGCCCGACGGCGCAACGCTGGTGGTGACCAACCGCGGCGGCGGCAGCGTCAGCGTGGTCGATGCGCATCGCCTGCAGGTGCGGGCGGTGTTCAGCGGATGCCCGGAGGCGTCGGATGCCGTGATCCTTCCCGATTCGTCGAAGGCTTTCGCCGCCTGCTCTGGCGGACATCAGGTGATGGCGATTGGTCTCGCCCGTCCGGACAGCCCGAATCCCGCGGATCATGCCGACCATCTCCTTGCGTTGCTGGATGTGGGGCCGTCTCCGAAGCATCTGGCGCTGAAGCCCGATGGCGGGGAAATCTTCGTGTCGAACTTCGGCAGCGACACGATCTCAGAGATCGCGACGGGGGCGAACGAAGTGGGGGGATCGTATCTGATGGGAGCCCGGCCCTCGGGCGGCGTAGTGAGCGCGGACAACTCGACGCTGTGGGTGAGCAACTCGGGCGACAACACCGTGGCGGCGTATTCGATTGACGATGGACAACGCATCAATACGGTGCAGGTGGGCGATGGACCCGGGCCTCTGGCGCTTTCCGGCAATGGGTTTCTGCTGCTCGCGGTCGACGAGCTGGCGGGAGATATTTCCGTGGTGAGGACGATCAGCTACACCCCGCAGGGGCAACCGATCACGGGTTCGCTTTTCACGGTGTTTGCGGCGGGAAAGCATCCGAACGCGATCGCGGCGAAAAGTTTCCTGGTGAAGTGAGAGACGCGGATGGCTGCGAGTAAACGACCCGCAGGGGCTAAAGCCCATTCAGCCTGCGAGCTGATGGGCACGACTGAAACAGCTTGCGGGAAGAAGGACGAGCGGAGAAAGAACGTCGCTCAGCGGCTAAAGCCGGAGTAATTTCGCAGAACTGATTGCACAACTAAAATAGGCTGCGGAACAATCGGGATGGACGCACATTGAGACAATGCCCTTTTCAAAATGGTGCACGGCAGTACTTTGGAGTGAACCCAGAATAGGTTCGCGTTGACGTTCGGGTGGCAGGAGAGTTTGCTTCTTGCTGTGGGGTGAACCTGGCCGTCGCCGGGTTTGGGTTTGGGTTGGGTTTGGGTTGGGTCTGGGTTGTGTGGTTTGCGTGGGTTGTTTTTTCCTCGAGCTGTGAAAGTAGTGCTCTGACACAAAACGATTCTGGTTAGGTGCGCGCCAGTCCAACTTTGGATCTGCGCCAGACGATGGCGAGCTCTTCGCGGTCGAGGATTTTGCGCACCTGAAGGCGGGCATGATTGGACCAGGGGCCGACGGGATCGAGTTTCACGTAGGCGATCCAGTGGCGGAGGGCGCGACGGCGCTCGTTGCTGCGCTCGTGGGCAAGCGCGAGGTTGTAATGTGCGTCGGCGTATCCGGGGGAGAGGCGAATCGCAGCCTTGTAAGCATCGATAGCCTCGGGCAGCCGCTGCAGTTCGTCCAGCGCGTTGCCGAGATCGAAAAACGCGAGCGCATAATCGGGGTTCGCGACTGTGGCGCGGCGGTAAAGCTGCTCCGCGCGCTCGAACTGGCGCTGGTTGTAAAGGATGGTACCGAGATTGATGGCCGCGGGCGCGTGTTCGCCGAGCGAGAGCGTCTCTTCATAGAGTGCGGCGGCTTCGGCGGTCTTGCCCTGCTCTTCGCGACGAACGCCTTCAAAGAAGAGCGCGCCAATTTTGTTTTGAATCTGGGTGGCGGAAGGAGCTTCGTCGTCAACGATGGCCAAGCGCGTCCCGCCGCCTTCGAAGTCGAGCTCGAACTGCCCGGCGATAGGGTCCATCGTGGTGCCGAGGTGGCGGAATACGAGACGAGGTCCGCGCCTGGCGACACCGGCTTCGAGGAGCGGGTTGGGAATTCCGGAAACCGCCTTCATCGCCTCGACGCTGGCGCTGATGTTGGAAGCGGAGATTCGCTGAGCGCGAAGGTCGCGAAGTTTTCGGAGTTGTACGAGGTCCTGGAAGCCGTAGTCGGCAGCGGTGGCGATGAGTCCAGCTCTCTCCCACGCGCTGAGTTGCCGGGAGGTGATGCGCAGTATGCGAAGTACATCCTGGCGGCTATATCGATTCACTGGGGCGGAACACCGCTCCTGATGTTCCCTCCGATTATCCCAGGGGCAGGATGCGGGAGCAAGGGCGGGCCCGCAAAAATCAGTGGATAAGCCGGTACGAAAAAGGTACGTGCCTTTGCGGGTTCGTTTGCGCAGGCGACGATGTGGGGTCGTGAGCTTCGAAGATCAGCTGTCGGGCGCCACGGGGCGCTGCGCTTTTCGCCTGCGCTCGTCGATGACGACGGTCTCTGCAAGGCGATCCTGCGCACACATGCGATTGTCGCTCCAGAAAAACTGCAGGAAGCCGAGGCCGCCCTCGAGCACGGCGGCTCCATAGCCCAGCGCTCGATAGACTGCCACAGACCGAGGCGAGGACCGGTGAGGGAGACGGCGCGGATTCGCGCCACCCACTTGCCAGGAGTGCGGCCGTTTCCGACGAAGTTGAAGAGGCCGAAGTAGAGCAGTGCGAAGAGAATGTTGCCGGGCTCATGAAAATCCCAGACAACGTGAACCGCTTGCTGGTGGAGAACCTTGACGCGCCAGAGAACTTCGAGTGGTGCCCAGAGAATGACGGCCAGAAAGAGGTCGATGAAATATCCGAGCAGCCGCTGCCAGAAGGTCGCGAGGGGCAAGCCTTCCAGCTCTCGCATCCGCGCTGTCTCATGCGGGTGAAAGCGGCGGGGGGCCAGCGCGGACGCGGCTTGTTGGGGTGGTCGTGGACACGGTGCAATTTCTGACGAGGGTAACACGATGGTATTCGCAGGAGAGCGGATCCTCGCCTCAGTCCGGCTAACTCTTGACATGCATATACAACGTATATACGTTAAGAGATGTGGACGTCCGGTATTCGTTTCGCGGGCTGCTGTTCGAATGGGATCGGGAGAAAGCCGCGACGAATCTCAGGAAACACGGAGTCTCATTCGAGACTGCCTGCGAAGTATTTACGGATCCTCTGTTGCGTCTAAAGGACACAGGAGATCCGGACGGGGTTACGCAGGCGATCATCGGCGAAACTCTGGACGAACACTTGCTCTATGTGGTGCACATCATCAGGAACGATGAAGTGATTCGGATTGTTTCAGCTCGTCCAGTCACTTCGCATGAGAGGCGAGAATATGAGGAATAGCGTTGGAAAGAAGGCGCGGCCGGTGCAAAGCGAGACGCAACGCGTCTGGAAGCGGCTGCGCCGGGACCGGCCCATGAGCACCATCAGCATTCGCATCCCTGAAGACGTGATCGACGACCTGAAAGACATCGCTCCGGCTCTGGGGTACTCGGGATATCAGCCGCTGATCCGCGCTTATATTGGGCGCGGGCTTCGGAAGGACCTCGAAAAGCTGGATCGCTCACCGGGACAGGCCCTGGCGGAAAGCCTGCGCAAACGAGGTATGAGCGACAGCATGATTGCCGAGGTGATTGCCGAGGCAAAGGTGAGCTGACGGGGGATCGAGTTAGTTGCCCTGCCCGCTTGTCGTATTCATGGCAGGCGGAGTCGCAGTCGGCGCAGCTCGGATCAGAACGGCGGTACGCGGGAACGTGAAGGTGCCGCCCGCATCGTCGATGACGTTGATCTGGCAAACGTATAAGCCGGGCTTGAGACTGTCGAGCGGCACGTCGAATTGAAACGCTACAGCATCGCGGGTGGGCACGTTTAGCTGCGTGGCCTGCACCAGGGGCGTCTCGAAGGCCTTCGCTGAGCCGGAAAGAAACTCGATGCTGGTCATTACGCGGACCGGCTGGGGCGCGTTCTTGTCGGGCTTGGGTGGCGCTGCGGCGCCGGCTGCCTGGGGCGCGGCGGTTGCATGCGCAGGATCGTAAACCTCGTACAGCAGATACATGTGCTGATCCTGACGAAAGACGTGCGGCAGGTTCGGCACTAACTGCTGTCCATCGCGGACCAGGGGACTGTCCTGCTTCTTGCCCGCGGGCATGCGCTGGCTGGCCAGAACCACGGAGCTCATCTTGAGGGGGACTTTCTTCAGGTCGGGGACGGTGAGGTCCGTCTCGAAGGAGCCCATGCGACCGGTCACGTTTTCGCGTACGACGAACTTGACGTGATATTTGCCGACGGGGAGATTGAAGCCGGTGGTGTACTGCACGTTCTTCTGCTTGACCTGCTGCGCCTGATCGACGGCGAGCTTGACCGTGTCGCGGATATCGCCGATGTCGTGACCGGCGGTGTCGCGGACCTGACCGATAATGTCGAGGGTTGCCTTGTCACGGTCGCCACCCTTCACAAACGGGATCTGCGAGCCGGGGACGACGAGGGACATTGGCACGAAAAAGCGGTTGTCGCCGGTGCGGAAATACAAGGCCTGGAGGTAGACGGCCATATCGGTCGCGGGCAGATCGCTGGCCAGTTCTTCTTCGAGCTGACGCTCGCGCTCGTCTTTGGTCGCGTGCTGGTAGTCGGCGGGCGCGTAATAGCCTGGGCGGTATTCAAGCTTCACATCGCCGCGATCGACTTTGACGGTGAGCCGGCGATAGCGGCCATCGCGGCGCAGATCGGTGGAGTGGTAGCCGATGACGTAGTAGGCGGAGGTATCGCGCTGGATGCGGTCGAAGGCAGGAGAGAAATCGTTCGAGTCGAAGAAGGCCTTGCCGCCTGTGTCGGACGATAAGTTCGCCATGA
>PMSS01000005.1 GCA_003167515.1 Acidobacterium sp.
CGTATTGATGTGTCTGATAAATTCTGTTATCAGACAGATGAGGTAACACAACTTGGGCGGGGGCGATGTCGGATGGGCTGACGGTTCCTGGGTCAGAAATGTTGCCGGCATTGCCGCCGGTGCTCTCCGGATCACACACTCCAGAAATTCAGGAACGCGTCGAAAACTTCTTCCATTCGGTCGCCTCGATCTTTGAAGCCTGGGTCAACCGACGGAAATCTGGTCACACGCGCCGGGCTTACCGTGGCGATGTCATGGCCTTCGTGGGGTTCCGCGGCTTTGCCTGGCCACGCGACGCCGCGCATCTTCTGCGCGTCTCCATCCTCGATGTTCAGGCATTCAAGGAGCACATGGGAAAACACGGCGGGGCGCCGAAGACGGTTAACAGGCGGATTTCTTCGCTATCCTCGTTTTACAAGTTCCTAAGCGGCGCTGCCGCCGAGCTGCGGCTGCCCATCACGGTGCCGAATCCCGCGCATGCGCAGTTCATCTCGCGCGAATCCTCAGACCCGGTCGATGAGACCCGCGCTCTCTCGGAAACCCGTGCCCGGCAATTGATGGGAATGCCCGCCGGCGATTCCCTGCTCGATCTGCGCGACCGCGCCATACTGAAGTTCTATCTCTATACCGGCGCGCGCATTGAGACCGGCTGCAAGCTTAATGTCTCTGATTTCCACCAGGACGGCGACGAAGCGACGCTGCGGTTTCATCTCAAGGGAGCGCGCGCCAAGACCAAGGGCATTCATTTCAGTGCTGCGGAGGCGATCACCCAGTACGTCGGGGCGGCCGGAATCGAGAGCGGCCCCCTCTTCCGCCCTCGCCTCTCCGCGTATACGACGGATCTCCTTGCCTCCCGCCGCATGACCCAGCGCAGCATGTACCGGTTGCTGATGAACTATCTGGAGCGTCTGCCCGGCGCCATGCAGGAGAAAGAGCTGCCGTCGGGGGAAAAGATTCAGGTGTGCGTGTATTCGCCGCATTCGCTGCGGGCGACGACGGCCACCCTGCTGCTCGATTCCGGCGTGCCCATTGAGTCGGTCCAAGATCTGCTCGACCACAAGCACATCACCACCACGCAGATTTACGATAAAAGGCGGCGGAGCGTCAGGGATTCCGCGTCGCACAAGGTGCCGATTTAGGGAGTTGTTTGACTGCGCTAGACGAAGGAGCTGCACGATGGTCCGAGCAGACTCATACGGTGATGATCGGGAGACGGAGTATCTGACGTGAAGACCTTGGCTCGATACCTTGAGATTATCGTCGACCCTACCTTCGACGACTATCAGAACAACAGTCGTTCAGTTCGTCACGCTTACCTTGCTTGCGTCGCGATCTTCCACGCTGTTGGCTGAGGAAAAAGGTGTCCGCAGCGCAACTCTGCGTCAGCTCTGGAATAAAGAGTCACTATATTTCAAATTGGTGGACATCGTCGCGCACCATTTCAAGCATGTTCAAAGCTCTGATGAAAAGACACCGTTAAAAGGACCGGGGATACCGCTGCCACTTGTTCTTGGGTTTGATGATGCTGGCGAAAACATGGAGCTTAGGAACCTTTACTTTGTCATTCGAGATGCTGTGAGATTTGTTCATAAGAAAGCTGGAACAATTCACCCAAAGCTGCCGTAAGCCTCGCCACACGTCAGAGTGTTGCGCTAGACCTCAAACCGGCCGGTAAACCGCATTTATCACGTACCGAGGATCAAGAAAATCCATAGCCGAACTTTTTAAACGGGATCTGCTCGGGTCATGCAATTAGGCAATGATGCCCCGCCCGTGACCTCGCTAACGAGATCGAGGACGGCGTTCTGAATTTGTAGGGGCACCCGAACCGCCTCAAGTTAAATTTTGACGCCCGCCGTAACAGGCGCTAAGGTCTGCTGCCCACTCACTAATCCTTGAGCAGCTCAATGCCGAAAGTCCGAAAGTCCAGCATCCCATCACGTCCGGTTCAGCACCATATTCATATCATCCGGGGGCAGAAAGTCATGCTCGATTCGGAATTGGCTGCGCTGTACCAGGTGGAGACGTTTCGCCTCAATGAAGCGGTGAAGCGCAATCATGCCCGGTTCCCCGACGATTTCATGTTCCAGCTATCGCGCAAAGAGGTTGAAGATTTGACATCGCAAACTGCGATATCAAAAGCCGGAAGCGGCGGCAGGCGCACATTTCCCTATGCTTTCACTGAGCACGGGGTCGCTATGCTTTCATCCGTGCTCCGCAGTGAACGCGCAGTACAAATGAACATTATGATTATTCGCACCTTCGTGCATCTGCGGGAGATGATCGCAGCGAACAAGGACTTGGCGGAACGCATCGGAAAGCTGGAGGCCGGCCATCGGCAGGCAGCTTCCATCATCAATGTGCTGGTGGACGAAATCGACGGAATCGCTCGTGAAGTTAAGCATATGAAGGCCCTGCCCTCTTCGCCGGGCCGGAAAATAGGCTTCGACCTGTGAGCGAAGAAGCGGTTTGTCTCGGGAGGTCGAGGAAAGTGATTGCCAGTTAGTTATGTGGCGCAGCAATCCGTGCGATGATTTATGAAAATGTCGTGTCCTGCCTCAGTGAACGATCTGCTGTATCACTACACTTCCGAGTCCGGATTGCAGGGGATCATCGAATCGGACAGGATCTGGGCGACTCATATTCGCTTCCTGAACGACTACACTGAGTTCCGTCAAGCGTTCAGGGACAAATATGTTGAAGCGTTCGTGGACGCATTCCGCGAGGGGATGCGGAAGGATATCGACCATCTTGCCGCATCGGTTATCGGGGGTGTGCTCGCTAAACGGAATCACTCGGTCATCTTGGAAACCATTGAAGGTTCGGCAGCGAGAAACGAGACCTTTGTCTGCTCATTCACGTCGTCATTGCAAGACGGTTTCGATCCGGGTGATCGACTGAGTCAGTGGCGAGGCTACTCTCATTCCTCCCAGGGTTTCAGCCTGGGTTTCGAGAAGGACGCGCTTCAGAAACAGGTAGCGATCGATGAGCGAGGAGCTAAGGCGTCCGTTCTTGAGTGCATCTACGAAGACACCGGGGCGGAGTTCTCGTTCTTTCGGGAGATGGGACACAATGCCTCTCTCCGATTTAACGATCTCTGGCTGAGCGGCGAAGCTGTGCCAGACTCGTTTCCTACCAATATTCCCGCCGCTTCTGACGAATACATGAAGGCCAGCTTTTATTTTCTGAAGGCGCTGTCAAAAGCAACGGCGGAATTCTTTACAAACGCCGCGCGGATAAAACATAGCGGGTTTCGCGAGGAACGTGAATGGAGAATAGTACGACATGCCTCGCATGACGCGTTGAAACGCTCGGGATTGACCAAATTCCGCAAGGGACAATCTGGTGAAACACCCTATATCGAGATCCCGCTCGGGCTGGCCAAGCCGGAGTCCTCACCGCTGCGAAGGATTGTCGTCGGCCCAGGCTCCCATAAAGATGACATTAAATGTTGGGTTGAGTTATTGCTTGAACGCCACGGTGTCCGTGTCAGGCGGGGCCACAGTCCCGACATCGAGAACGGCGTCGAGGTGTCAACCTCCGCAATTCCGTACCGCTCGGCATGAAGAAAGGTGGTCGAGCACAGCATATGGCTGCCCGTGCTTCATCCCCTGCGTGATAAACCGGATTATCACGCGCTGAGGACAGGAGCAAGAAAGACATGATTAATCCTTTGCAGACCAAGTGGCGCAGCGACGATATAAGCTTTAGTGAGATTGAGAGTTGAGATTTGAATGACGCGAAAGCCGGATGAAGAACCCGATCTCAAGCTGGTCGAGGAGCTGATTTTTGCTCCGAAGGGGCTGGCACTCCAGAGATTCAGTCATTCGGAGACCGTGACCGGGCGAACGCCCGATTTTCGCGTGCTTCGGAAGGGGAAGCTTGCGGCTTTTTGTGAGGTGAAATCACCTCGCGACGACTGGCTCGACAACCAGCTCGACGTGGCGCCCCCGTTGGAGCTTGTGGGCGGTCTTCGGCCTGATCCTACTTTCAACCGCGTTGCCCGGCACGTTGAAAAGGCGGCTACGCAGTTCGACGCGGTGAATGCCGATCTCGCAGTTCCCAATATCCTTGTCTTCGTCAATCATGACCGAGCCTCTCATTTCGGCGATCTCCGCGAAACCCTCACCGGAATGTTCCATGCCGAGGGCGGGGAGCGTTTTGAAACTATGAACTATATTTCGGAGGGGCGACTTGCTGAGCCAAAGAAGCGAATCGATCTTTATGCATGGATTGATGGCCGCAAAAAGCGAGTTCAGGGCTACCTATTCAATGAGGCAGTGCCGGCGCGCGTGACCGGCATCTGCGAGCTGCTTGGATTAGACGCATCGAAAATCAGACACTGATCTCATATTCAGATATATGCAAGCGACTGAGCGACCGTTAGCTCTGCGCGCCGCCGAGCTCTTTGCGAACACCTCAGCACTCGGCCAGTCGGGAGAAACGCAGAGGTTCTGAGAGCGGGTGTCCAAGCCAGACGATACTATTTCTCGTTCAGATATAAAGCCCTATTGTTTTGTCGACTGATTGCAGTACGGATGCGTGAGCTGGCAGTTGCTTTCGGCACCTGTACCGCCATCACGGATGCGGGTGACGTGATCGTAGGAAACCGATTTGTTGGGATCGAGGTAGCCGTGACATACAGGGCAGCGCAGCGCATTCTGCAGCGCGCTTCTGATAAACGTCGCGCTCTTTGTGTCGTCGGAGAAATGCTTTGCGCCGCCGTATTCTACGCCGACGATGACCTTGCCGGTCACACCCGCGATTTCGATAATCTCCTCTTCGGTAGGAGTCTTTCCATCGGCGAGCTGGCGAAGGATGTAATCGAAAAGATTCGCTATCGTTTCATATCGCTTGCCACTGCGGGTCTGCTGAATGATGGCGGCAACGAGCTGCTTGTTTGCGACGATAAAATCCTCGAAGTTGCTGCGGTTGGCTGTGAACGTTTTGAAGAATTCGGAATCGTTGTTGATGAGCTTGCGCGCGATCAGCGTGGCGATGCCCATGAACAATGGCGTGGCATGGCGGCCTGACGGCCCGTAAAAGTAAACCGCTGGATGCAGCCCAAGGCTTCCGTCCTTGTTGCCGGTGATGCGCTCCGCCACTGCAAGGGCTCTGTCGAGCACGGCAATCGTGCCGCTGCCGTCCACGTCCTCGGCCTCTTCCTT
>PMSS01000043.1 GCA_003167515.1 Acidobacterium sp.
CTGCCCAAAGACTTGAATCTCCTTTCGGGGTGTCGGGAATGGTGGTGCCGGGGGAGAAGACGCGCGCAATATGCACGGCAGTGGAGCGGCGCAATTCGGGATTCAAGTCTTTGGGCAGGCTCGCCAGGTGCAAGGAACTCAGCTCATCCTGACTCGCCGCGTTCTCAACAAAGCGGCTGATGATGGGCCCGGCGTTGCGGGCGTCGAGTACGTCGCGCAAAAATTGAAAGCTCTTGTACCAGCTGATGAAGTTCTTCATCGCCAGGCACAGCGCCGCGAATTGCAGGTAATGCGCAAGGCCCGGCTGGAAGATGAACGCGCGCTCCAGCGCCGTAGCGGTTACAAGAACAAAGGGGGGCTCTAACACCAGGCGCGTAAACCAGAAGTTCTTGCCGCCCGGCAGCAGCGGAAAGAACGGGAGCGGCGGCCCCTCGAAGTGGCTGTTGAGTTCCGATTCCGGCTTGAACATCCGCCAGTACACCCGGAATCCGTGAATGACGCAGACCAGAAAGAACAGCTTCGACAGCGATGCGATCCCGAATAATGCCTGCGGCGGTTGTATGCGGGCGGCGAGGTTGAGCAGGCTGCCATAGGAGGAAGCCAGGGCATCCACCATCGGCAAAACCACCATCACTACCGCCGCGAAGAACGCGACTGCCGGCGGACAATACCTGCTGCCGTAACGCGGCCGGAGTATTTGCTCCACCGGCATGGCAAAGACGCTGCAGAAGATCTCCGCCAGGTTCATGGCGCCGTTCTGCATATGCTCGATACTTAGCGGGGTGCGTTCCTGCGGCTGCATAAGTCACTCCTCGTTGCGCGAGAACAAAACAGAGAGGTAGTTATTCCCTGCCGGGTTCTGCGCCGTCTTTGTCGCGTTGAAGGCTTTGCCCGACTGGTAAACGATGGCCTGGGCGTAGGGGTTGCGGGAGTCGGGCTTGAGCAGGCGAGTGAACTCGATGGGCTCGACGATATGGGCAAGCTGCCGCGAGCCGCCTACGCTCGCGTGCGAATGGTTATCGCCGCTGGACCCGGCATTGAAGTTGTCGAGATAGCGATAGGTCCGGCCTATCTGATCGGCGGCGTAATTGCAGGTCTCGGTGTCATTCTGCTGGTGGAAGATCTTGATGCCGAGATTGCCGAGAAAGCTTTTGGTCTTGCTGCCCGGCTGCGCCTCGCCCAGCTCCTCGGCGAGGTTGAGTATGTTCTGCGTCAGGCAGACGACCGCGACCCGGCTCCCCCGGCAGGTCTGCTGGAAGAAGTTATCCCGGCGCGTCACGAAATACTGCATCTCGTCCTGCCACAGGAATACCGGGTTAGGCGAGTCGGCGAGTTTGCGGCGGAGCCAGGCACGCTGGAACGTGAGTTTCAGTGCGACGTTGATAGTCCGCCCGGTCTCGTGCCCGTATTCCAGCATCGGAAAATCGCAGATGACGATCTTGCCTTCGTGTGTCGTCATCTCGGGCGTAAAGCTGCATTTGCCGCTGCAGAACAGCCGGTTGAACGGGTTGAACAGAAACTTGTCGGCCATGCCGCTCCACGTCATCTCCAGCGAGCTGCGCGGGCGCTCATCAAAAGCCGGCCACTTCCGGAAGATGTACTGGGTGGCGAAGTCGAGGTCGCTCCATTGATCGGGCGTTAGCGTGTCCTGGCGGGCGCGGATGGAAGCGATAAGCTGGGCGCAGTACGAGTTCTTCTGCCAGGCTTCTTCTTCGTATTCGTCGGGCCGCGTCGGGAGCGACTTAATCACGCGGTCGATATTGGAAATCGATATGCGCTCGCCGGCCAGATCCAGCAGCTTGATGACATTGCGCATCAGCTGCTCGTTGCCGCGCTCCCAGAACGGGTCGTGGCTCTGGCCTGCATCCTTGCGGCCGAGGGACACCAGGGTCGAGAAGAAATCGATGATGCTTTCTAAATCCCCCGCGCCGCGCCCCGGCCGTGTCCATTCATAGTGCAGAAAATCAAAGCAATGGCCGCTTTCCGCATTGAAGACGACGAGGTCCTTTTCCCTGCCGCATTCCTTCGCATAGCGAATCCAGTTCTGTGTTTCTTCGGCCTTCGCGGTAAGCACCAGGCCGCCGGTCTCCGGTACTTTCAAAAGGCCATGTGCGATCTGCTTGCCGCTGCAGGAGCTCTTGCCGCCCTGAGGCGATCCAGTGATGAGAATTCCCTGCCAGGTGGATTCGAGCGGCAGCATGTCCGATTCGGACCAGCCAACAATCGCCCTGTTCGGAAAGTCGTCTTGCTGGGGCATAGAACTTCCTCCCAAAGGAGGTGCGCAACAGGAGAGGGCTACGCACCGGGGCCGTCATTGTGCAACGAACGATTTGCTAGTCCTGGGATCGACCTTGACGAGGTAGCACGGTGTCTTGGCCGCGAGATCCGGGACTACGTTATCTACCTCGAAGTCGGTCGCCTTCGGCAGGGCGAAGTCATGAGGATCGGGGAGGGTGAGAGTGGTCGGGCGACCGCTCGCATCCTTGGAGGACGGCGTCATCGGATTGCAGTGAAGCGTGGCCGTTATATCCGGCGGCAGTTTCAGCGCCGGTGCCGGGGTTGGCAGAGCGGTTTTTGATGAACCTGCCTGAGAAGGGCAGGGGGCGGGTTTGGAGTTTGCGGCCTGGTCGATACTGGTTGAGGGATCCGGCACCGCAATCCCGGTGGTGGCCTCAAGTTTCTGGCGTTGCTTGTTAATGATCTGCTGCCACTTGCCGGGAACCTTAATGGCAGGGTTGTTGCCCGAAGGGTTCGGGTTGGAGGGCGTATTGACGCAGGGTGCTGGCTGTGCCTGAGCTTGCGGCGGTTGTGGGGGGGGAGGATTAGGGCTCTGCTGAGCCTGGCTCGCCGGGACGGCCAGTGAGGCTGCAAGAATGAGAAGTGCTCTCGCCGTTTTCATGTCGCGATATTGCGGCCAGGAGGCGGAGCGGGGAAAGATAAAGCACGATAAAGGTGAGTGAGCTTTCGGGGAAAATGATTCAATTACGAATCAGGTCATGCCAGCCACAGGGCCCATCCCGGCAAGACAGGAGATCCTGGAGCAGCTTCAACGGATGCTCGCCTCCAAGCGCTTCCGCAACGCCTCAAATCAGTCCCCCTTTCTCGCCTTTGCAGCCAAACGAGCTCTCGATGGGAAGATGACGCCAGGCCACGTCGTTGCGAAAGCGTTGTTTCCCAGAAAGGCTTTCAAGATCGGGGCTACGGACGTGCGCGTGACCGCAGGTAACTTGCGATCTACATTGAAGAAGTATTACGCCCGCGAGGGCTGCAACGACTTGGTTCTCATCTCTTTGCCGGACCCACCGCCAGACAAGAGCGTGAAGCTGAAGGAAGGAGAAGCCTATACGCCGGAATTCTCCTACAACCCAAATCACGCATCCGCGAGGGAATTCACACTGGGCGAGTTCTATCTCCGGCGCGGTTTGTTCACGGACGTTCACGAGGCGCTCGCCCATTTCAACAAGGTAATCGCCTTAGCACCGACTCATATGGGCGCGATCTTGGGCGCTGTCGATGCCATATGCGACGCACTCCATTATTGGGAACGGCATGAGGATCGAGGCCAATGGATTGCGGCAGCGCACGGATTTATCGAAAGAGCGCTCGATCTGTCTCCGCGGTTTTGGCGTGTGCATTCCGCCAAAGGAAATTTCCTTATGCGGCTGGGGGATCTCGTGGCAGCGGAGGCCGCATTCAAGACTTCTCTTGAACTCGACAGATCAAGTACCGAGGGATACCTCCAATATTCGCAATTCCTCGCGAAGGTCGGCAGATTCACCGAAAGCCTGAGGTTGGCCAAAGCATATTTGGACAGCCATGTGGACGATGTTAATGCGTACACTCTGTACGCTGCTGCGTTGTGCGATGCAGGCCAGCTCGTTGAGGCGGAGCAAGTTTTAACGACGGCACTCCATATGGACAAGAGCCGCTTCTCCGTGCACCTAGGGTTTCTGCTTCTGTACTTCAAACAGGACAGACCTGCCGAAGCAAAACGACATGCTGAGAGCCTTCGGCATCTTGTCGATGAAGCGACCTACGAACGTATTATGATCTGGCTTCGCTTCAAATTCCCTCCGCCTTAGCGCTCTTTCGCTCGGGAAGCCTTCTGGGTCAGGGCAAATCCTTCCTCCGGCATTTGGGTTCGAATTTCACTCCATGCGTCCCGTGTTCTTTGGTCACCGGTTGCCTCGATATGCCGGAACGCTTCTTCAGCAACTGAGGGAAAGGCGACGAGTATGTCATGCACGGTCTGCCTCTTGCCTTCCGACCAGCTCTGCAGAATTCCGTAAATATCGCCGTCGAAATGCTCGCTGAAATGAAGGGAGGCGGCAAGATCCGCAAGCGCATGCCTCATCCGAGGCGAGAACTGCACTTCTACGTCTCTTCCGTCTAGTTCGGTCTTTTTGCGGGCATGGCTGCCGTGCATAATTCCCCAGTCGGTTGGCCAGATCACAATGTTGCGAGCCAGCTGGGACCAATGCCTATCCGCTCGTTGGGTGAAATTCAAGATGAATTCGACAATGCGCTCCGCGTCTGCCGGGACCCTTTACCTGGCTTATCTTTCCGCGCCGCGGTGCTCTTCCGATAATCGCCAAAGAGGTAAAGGGCGATGGCATTTCTCGATTTCATCAAGAACCGTCAGCAATCCGCAGCCGAACAAACCCAGCAGCAAAAACCCGAAACCGCCAAAGAGATGTACTCCCGCCAGGCGGAGCAGGAGACGGCGGGCCAGAAGCCGGTCCAACAACTCCCTGACGCAGAGAAATCGCAGGCGCGGGAACTGGGCGCACGCCTCGATAAGGCAACGCAGCACGTCCGGCAAGACGCTGCGCCGGAAACGCCCGCTCGTGCCGACAGCACCAGCAGTCCCGAGCCCATGCGCCAGAAGATGATGGCTCAGGATGAACAGGCGCCCGCGCTCAGCCCCACCAGCGCCCAGCTGGGACAAACCGCGAATGAGAAAAGCCCATCGCCGGCCACTTCGGAAAAGACACCGGAGCAATCCCAGCAGCGCCCGCAAACCATCGCGCGCTCGACGCCTTCCTGGGAGCGTTAGGAATGCGGATAGTCCAATTGCGAACGGATGCGCCGCTCCAGCTCGTCGAGCCCCTGGCGGATGGAGGCGAGCTCTTCCCTGTCCACTTGGCCGCTCTCTTGCGGCAGATGTTCGAGGCGATCAATCTGCCGGCGGCTGCGTTCGATAAAAGCGAGGCACTCGGGGTAGCTCATCGTATCGAAATTCTCCGAGAAGCGGAGCACGTTCGATGCGGACATAAGGGCCTCCTGCGATGCGTGTTTCAGACGGGTTTTCGCGTCCCGGATCTTACCGGCAATCACCGCATCAGCCAAGCGAATTTGTGCGGATGTGAAGCACGGCGGGGGCGGGGATATGACATTTTTGCCGTCGCGACTGTGACGGAAAGAACACGCGGGCAGACCACAAGAAACGCCGTGCGCCGGAGCGCCAGCAAGCGCCTCAGCAAAATGGGACATTTTGCCCTCAAGCAGAGCTTAGGGGAGAGGTATGTCGCTTATTTTTCGCTTGCAAGCGTTTTGGATTTTGCTACTAGGTGTGGGGTAGGTCGATGGGTTTCACACCCTACAGGTTGTGTCTGAACAGGCAGGGATTCTATGTTAATTGTCACACCAAGTCTCTCCTCAGATCGGGCAAAACGCTACTTCGGCGAGAGCTTAGCGCGGGATGACTATTACACCCGCGATCAGGAAGTGGCCGGGCAGTGGTTCGGCAAGGGTGCCGAGCAACTGGGACTTGCCGGCACGGTCGATCAGGAGAGGTATTTCGCGCTGTGCGATAACCGGAATCCTGAGACCCGTGAGCAGCTGACGCCGCGCCAGAAACAAAACAGGCGGCCAATGTATGACTGGACATTTTCT
>PMSS01000153.1 GCA_003167515.1 Acidobacterium sp.
TCCCCCAGGGGATGCCTTGGCTTCGCACGTCACAGAAGGTGTAACGGAACTGCTCCGCGCCTGCGCCGAATCGAACGATGCCGCGGCCTGGGAGCAATTCGTCGCTCATTTTCATCGCGCCATCGGCCTGACTGTTATCCGCACTGCGCGGCGCTGGGGAGGGGTTCCTCAAGAGATTGCTTCCGATCTGATTCAGGAAACCTATCTGAAACTATGCGACGGGAAGTGCAGTCTCCTGTACAAATTCTCACTCTCCCATCCGGATTCCGTGGAAGGTTACGTCAAAGCAATCGCCGCCAATGTTACCCATGACTATTTCAAGTCGAAGCTCGCTATGCGTCGTGGGGCTGGGGTCATTGAGCAGCCGAACGAAGAATGTGACCCTCCTGCGCTGGCCGGAAGCGCCGGAGGAGTTGTCTCGATCGAGCGTCAGGTACTGCTCAGGGAGATCGAGCAGTGCCTGAACGAATCTACGGAGGGGGCGACGCAGGAGCGGGATCGTGTCATGTTCTGGCTCTACTACCAGCAGGGGTTGAGCGCGAGGGAGATTGCCGCGCTGCCGGCGATCGGGCTTACCGACAAGGGAGTCGAGAGTGTAATACTGCGGCTAACACGGGATGTTCGGAACCGCCTGTTCGGCCGCAAAGCCGACCCATCTTACCAGTCTGCCAGCGATCCGAAAGGACTTCGCGCAGCAAGATCGTATTAGGAGAAGTAGAATTGGCGCGCCCATTGATTCAGCATCTCGACGACGAGGAAATTGAATTTCTCGTGTCACACGCGCCGGAGTCCGGACACGTCGGGAATGCAGAGCGATTGTTGCAGGGGAGTTTCCACGGAGAGGCCGCGCTTCACGCTCAATCGTGCCAACAATGTGAGTTGAGGCTACGGATGCATAGAGATATGCAGGACGTGCTCAGGGACCTTCAAGCAACGGGCCGCACGCGGGCCGCGTCGAAGTGTCCCGAGAGGGCAAAATGGGATGAGGTGGTTGGCGGCGTGCTTTCCAAAGGCGAGGCGCTGTCATTGCTGCGCCATGCGGCCGATTGTCAGCGTTGTAACACATTATTGAAACAAAGCATCGAGTTATTCTCTGACGAGGCGACTCCGGAAGAAGAAGCTATTCTTTCTGCATTGCCCAGCGGCAGAGCCGCGTGGCAGACAAACACCGCGGTCCGGCTCCACGAGGCTGCCGGTCCTCGGATCCCGCGCAGGCGAATGCGATGGTGGCCGCCCACCCCCCTAATGCTTCTCCTTGTGACCGCATCTTTCTCGATATTAGTAGTTGCCGCATCGATAACTTATCGCTCTTTACGCAATCCGTCACCAGAGGCGCTCATAGCCCGAGCGTACTTTGAAAACCGAACCATCGATCTGCGATTCAGCGGAGCTGCCCATTCGCCGTTAAGGGAAAGGCGAGGTTCCAGGCCTTCAAACGTCGGACAGCCACTGCCGCTGCTGGAAGCGGAGGTGCTGGTGGCCCGCAATCTCGCGAGGAGACCGGACGACCTGAACTACATTGATGCCAAGATCAGGACGGACGTACTCGACGGCAACTTCGATGCCGCCATCAGATCCGTGGCACCGCCGGAAACGGTTCAGCCAGCATCGATCGCGCTGGCCACGGATCTGGCAACAGCGTATTTCATGCATGGGGAGGCTTCAGGAGATAAGGAAGACCTGGCGGAGGCGAACGAGCTGCTTGACTCGGTACTCCAGGTGTCCCCAAACGACACAATTGCTCTTTTCAACAGCGCGATTGTCAAAGAGAAACTCGATCTGAGCTCGCTCGCACGGGATACCTGGGATAGGTATCTCAAGGTTGAAACCGATTCGGCATGGAGGCAGGAGGGACAGAGCCGATCTGACGCGCTTCGACAAACAATGGATGGGCGCAGCAGCTCCGCAGTGCTTCCTTTAAACGATTCCGCGGCGGCGCTGCCGCGGTTACTAGCCCGAGCGGGCACCGATAAATGGCCACTCTCCGTCGACGAATCGTACATTCAGATAGCCCTCACGCAATGGCTGCAAGTCGTCCCTGAAAGTGCCGCTGCAAAGGACGGATGGCAGGAAGCCTCAGCCTGGCGTTCATTAGAGGCGTTGGGCAAGGTACTGCATGCCAGACATCAGGACGAGTGGCTCAATGACCTGATTTCCGGCAGGCACTCTCGTTCCTGGGAGAGGGGAGTCCACGAGCTTTCACTTGCCGCATCGGCAAACTCCGTGGGGGATATCCGTGCGCAGATGCGCCACGCCAACCGGTCGCTGGCGGAGTTTTATCTGGATGGAAATATCGCCGGTGAGACCGCAGCCCGCCTTGAGTACGTCATCGGCCTCACTCGATCCCAACTTGGCGATCGATGCCTTCCGGCTACAAAGGCCGGGCTGCGCGAAATACACTCTGCACGTTATCCGTGGGTGGAGGCAAGCCTTCTGTTTCAGCTATCGACCTGTTACGGAATTCGCGGAGATCCATATATGGCCGAAAACTCGGCCAGGTTTGCAGCGGTGGTTGCGAAACGATCTTCTTATGAGAACCTGCGGCTTGTATCGCTCTACTATCTTGACGGAGTAAGTGCGCCATGGGTGGCCTCGGGCGCCTCATGGGGACGCATCGTTGCCGGGCTGAACGAGTTCTGGGCAACCCAACATTTTCCCGAGTTTGGCGCGATCTTCTATCTGGACATGGCCATGGGAGCGGAGTCTGAAGCGAAGTGGCACGTTGCCGAGGATGCGGCTCGAGAGGCGGTTTTCCTGTTTGCGAAAGCCGATGATCGAGTGGATGAAGCAGCGGCGCATCATTATCTTGCGCAGGCCGCTGAAGCGGCGGACGACCCCGAGGTGGCCGAGGGTGAATATCAGCGTGCCGGTCAGCTGTTCAGCGAGTTATCCCAACAGGATCCTGCGGCAAGAGCGACGCTGGAAATCGAGCGGGCGTCTCTTGAAGTCCGGCAGAACCGGATTGCCGCGGCCTCGGCGCGACTGAATAAGCTGAACAAGATTCTTCCCGGCATCCACAACGCCTACGCCGAACTCGCGTACTACGAGGCACTGGGCGAATTGCATCTTCGATCCAGCCAGTCCGGGCTCGCAGAACAGGATCTGGAGAAAGCCATTAGTCTTGTCGAGTCGAGTGAGTTATCCTTCGTGTCGGACGAAGACCGTCTTGTCTGGCATCGGTATAACTCCAGTGCCTATCGCATACTGCTTGAAATCTACAGCCGGGTGATGCATGAGGATACCAGGTCTTTTGAATTTCAGGAGTGGTATCGCGGGACGCCGCTGCGTGCTTATAACCGTGATCGTCATCTCGAAGAGCCGAGGCCTTTGGACGGTTCGGAACGCATGTCCGGCCGGCTCTCAGCGTACTCGACGGAGCGTCTTCAAATTCCGCGGGGCACAGCGATTCTGAGCTGGATGGCCTTCCCCTCCGGGCTCGCTGTCTGGTTGGCCGACGATCATGGTCCTTTGCTGGAATGGGAGAACGTTACGTCACGTGAATTGGAGACAACCATCGCCAGGTTTTCTGCAAGATGTGCTGACCCGGCATCCGATCCAAGGCTGATCGATCGCGATGCGCGTCAGCTGTATTCCAGGCTCGTTCGCCCTTTTCAGTCGAGGCTCGAAGGTTCCACTACGTTGATCGTTGAGTCCGATCCCTCGATGCCGTCCGTTCCTTTCCCCGCCCTGGAGACTGCAGACGGCAAATATCTCGGCGAACAGTTCAGGATTATCGAGTCTCCTGGCGTGGATTATTCGCGTAACCTGCATCGCGGGACCGGCCTGTCGGCCGCCTCTGTGCTTTTGTCGATCGGCAATCCGGTACCGAACGCAGAGATGAGCGCTGATTTTCCGCCGTTGCCGGATGCCGAGACGGAAGCTGCTGCAATTGCGGCAAACTTTCAGCATCACATCCTGCTGACAGGAGCGGGTGCAAGCCTGACCAGGGTTGTCGAACTTCTTCCCCAAACTGAGATCCTTCACTACGCGGGACATGCCGTGCTGAATCAGCGGGAGCCTGGGCTACTTCTGGCTGGCATGCTGCGCACGGAGCCTGCATTGCTGATGGCAGACAAACTTCGCGCAGTGGATATAAAGAAGCTGAAGCTGGCCGTTCTCTCAGCCTGCGGAACTGCGAATACCGATCAAGGACTGGCAGGGCCGGGAAATTTGGTGCGCGCCTTCTTAAGTGCCGGAGTGCCGCACGTTGTCGCGAGCAAATGGC
Organism: Acidobacterium sp.; assembly: GCA_003167515.1. Lineage (GTDB taxonomy): Bacteria > Acidobacteriota > Terriglobia > Terriglobales > Acidobacteriaceae > Palsa-343. Next base: position 4,226 of record PMSS01000153.1, read on the forward strand.
GGGTTGATTCGCAAGTCACATCGGAACTGATGACCGACTTCTATTCCGGACTGGTGAGCGGTAAGAGCGTACCGGAAGCTTTACGTATAGCGGAGGCTCGCGTTCGATCGCACCCTGAAACCGCTCACCCTTACTATTGGGCGGCCTTCGCCAGCTTTGGCAGCTGAAATTCCCTTGCCGCCTTCCCGTCCCGCATTTTCAATAGCCGAGGCTCAGAGCGGTTTCGATCAGGTCCGCCCAACCGGTCGTCCTGCAGAATTGGAGTTCCTTGTAGTGACTCCAGAGAATCTCGTAGCCTGTGATTGCATCGTCACCGGCGTGATCCGGCGATCCGTTTGCGCCGCCCGCAGTTGCAAACTTGCCTATCGTCGGAGGAAATTTCCCAATGGTCGGGGGAAACTTCCCAATGGTTGGAGGGAACTTTCCAATGGTTGGGGGAAACTTCCCGATGGTCGGCAGAAACTTCCCGATGGTTGGCGGAAACTTCGTATCCGCCCAAAAGCCGAGTCTTCTTTCGGTTTCCAGGTTGCGGTTCGCCGCAGATTGATAGAGATGGTCGCATGAAGGCGCAAGGGTCATCGGAAAGTAGAGCGCGACTCCGTACGCATCGTAACACTCATCCTTCTTCGCATTTCGGTTATAGATCAAATAAGGATAGCCGGTCAGCACGCGAAGCACATTTCTGGAACATTCGTGAATCGCCGATTTGCGATCGAACGACTGGCACAGTTCTCTGGCGAAGTTGCCCATGTCGATATAGGCAATCTCATCGGGTGTGCGAGAGGAATCACGCGCGCGAAAAATCCTGCGCCTCGCTTCGCCCTCCAACACAACCTTCTTCATCTCATCGACCAGTTTTTTCATTGCATCGGCGAAGGGATTGCAGGCATCCAGACTGCAGGCGGACAGTGACACCCTCTCGTGTCGCCCCTGGGCGTCGTATCTTTCCAGAAATCGACTGACGATGATCGCAGCAAGGGTGTTCGCGTCCATTCCGGAGCAATGGGCGAGGTCGCTCAAAATCGTCTCGTAGGGCCAACTGCTTTTCGGCAATTTGAGGTCTGAGGCGACGGCCAGTTGGGTCGACTCGCGAATCTCATGCCAGATCTCGACCATAGCCATCATGCAGGCGTCGAAACCGAGCAGATCTATTTTCTGGCCGGTCGTTTGTGTGAATTCCAGAAGAATCCGAGCGAGCGCCACGTTTTCCACATACTGGTTCGGATTGGCGATGTTCAACGTCTCCGACGGGGCGAAGTCAGTGTCAACTGTCGAGCCTGTATTGCCAATGAAATAAACGTGATCAAGGCCCGCCCCATGCCCCCACAGCACCAGAAAAATACGCTTCATCTCCTGAGACTCGTCCGCGCACGCCATGAGAAACTCTCTCAGCCTTTGCGCTCTGTCGAGCGTGTAGTGATCCGGAGCCGCCCAGATAACCTCTTTGCTGCCATTGATGCATCGGTAACGCGTCGATAACTGCGTGCTGGGTCCGTCGACCTGAACGATCGTTTCCACGTCGCTGAACCGACTGGCGTTAGTGATCTCACGCAGGCTGACCTGAGCGTCATCATAGAGTGAGTTATCCGCCGCAACATATACGAGAAGTTTCCAAGGCTGAACCATATTCCTCCTTATTAAGAAACGGTCTCTGAAGATAACGACATTCAACCCGGAAGCCCTTTCGCCTGTGGATAAGTCGTACATCAGCGCGGCGTGAGTCGGAGCCAGGGCAAGTATGTATCATCGCGGACCACTGAAGGGATCCCTCTGTTGATCTCGTATTAGAAGGTAAAACCGTGGGGAGATATGCGAATGCCTATCTTCACAATTACCCCGGCGGTCGCTGTACGGTCGTGGCTGCCGAGGATGCTGACTACTGCTGCGCGGAGCGATTATTCGGAGTCGTAAAAGACTCGCCGGGACGGCTTGATGGCTCTGTGATGGTGCTTCTCCCAGCGCAACAGGAGGACTGGGTCAGCGAGTAGAGTGCCTGGTGGGGGGCGCTGCTGGTATGGGCGCGCTTTTGGGCGTGCGTCCCAGTCGTAGGCGGGTATTACGTTCTGGTGATATGAGCTCACGACCCGATAAGCGGGTCACCGGTCTGGCGCGGCCAGATGTGTGGGCTCTGGAGTGGAAACCCCCGGCCTCGCGCAAGTGCAACAATCAAATGGCGTTACTTCCGAGGCGAATTTGCCGTGGGATCTGGCGTTGGCTACAGAAGGGGAACCTGGGCGAACGAGATTTCCTCGCGACCGGCGGAGAACCCAGACGGTTGGAAAATCGACGGCCCCGACTGGGACACTGGGGTCACCCCAGGCGCAGTTACGAGAACGTAGGCAACGCAGTACCTATTGAGGAAGCGGGCTTACAGGGCATCCTCTATCGTTTTGACACACAAAGAAAAGACATAGGTAACGTGTCGGTTTCAAAACGAGAGGTCCCCCTTGAAGTTCCGGCTTTGCTTTGAGTTATCCGCTTTTGCTGCTTTATTACTGTCTTCGGTTCAGGCGCATGCACAACAGCCTGTCCAAACACTGCACGGTCACGTGCGCCCCGCGGTCGCCAGCGGGCAGGCGAAAAGGGTTGGCGACCTGCCGGCCGCCCAGCGCCTGAATGTTTCAATAGTGCTGGCGCCTCGCAATCAAGCTGAACTAACCGGTCTATTGGGCGAACTCTACGATTCAAATAGTCCTGCATATCACAAGTTTCTCAGCGTATCGCAATTTGCGGAGCAGTTTTCCCCTTCTGCGGAAGACTATGAGGCAGTGGTCGATTTTGCGGGTGCGCACCGTCTTGTTGTCGCAGGCACGCCAGCCAATCGGCTGGTTGTGCCGGTTACCGGAACCGTGGAGCAGATTGAAAGTGCCTTCAACGTAAGGCTGGGAGTCTATCAGCATCCTACGGAGCCGCGGACATTCTACTCGCCTGACCGGGAGCCGTCGCTTGACCTGGCGGTGCCTGTGGCTCACATTGTGGGGCTCAATGATTTCTCGATTCCGAAGCCGATGGTAACGCGATCGACCGCAGTCGAGGGCGCGGCTACCGCGGCTACGGGCGCGGGACCAGGGGGTTCCTACCTTGGCAGTGACATGCGCGCCGCCTATTACGGCGGAACTACACTGACCGGAGCGGGCCAGTCGGTTGGGCTGGCGGAGTTCGATGGCTACGACCTGAGCGATGTGAGTCTGACGTTCAGTAATTCGGGGCAGTCCTACAGTGTGCCGATCAACAACGTATTGCTCGATGGGGCCACTGGGGCGGCCTGTCAGTTCATCCCCGCTAACTGCAGCGATGCCGAACAGGTCCTTGACGTCGCACAGGCCATCTGGATGGCTCCGGATCTGAGTCAGGTGCGGGTATACATTGGCGACAGCGATCCGGACATTCTGAATGCTATCGCCGCGGACGACATCGCTCAGCAAGTGAGTATTTCCTGGACCTGGCTGCCCGACGACCCTTCCACCGACGACATTTTCTTTCAGGAAATGGCAGCACAGGGCCAGAGCGTGTTCGCCGCGTCGGGAGACTATGGCGAGTTCGATCCTCTGATCAACAATTTCTACCCTGCTGAGGATGCATGGGTAACCTCGGTTGGAGGGACGGATCTCGTTACTACGGGAGCGGGTGGGGCATGGAGTTCGGAGACTGCGTGGAGCAACAGCGGCGGGGGAATCAGCCCGGACGGGACACCGCTGCCCATCTGGCAGGCGGGCGTCGCAGATGCATCCAACGGCGGCTCGAATACGCTGCGCAACGTGCCCGATGTGGCCATGGAGGCAAATACCGACAATTACGATTGCAACCTGGGCGCGTGTACAGGAACCTGGGGTGGCACCAGCTTTGCAGCTCCGCGCTGGGCAGCCTTTATGGCGCTGGTAAATGAGCAGGCCGCGACGACTGGAGATCCTCAAGTTGGGTTCGCCAATCCCGCTCTGTATGCCATTGGCCAGAGTTCGAGTTACAGCAGCGACTTCCACGACATCACTGTCGGGAACAATGACAACGAGGGTAACTGCTGCGGTCAGGCCTACTACAATGCGGTGCCGGGATACGATCTGGTAACGGGATGGGGCAGTCCAACCGGACAGGATCTGATCAACAACCTGGCGCCGGCGGTTGCACCCGGATTTCAGCTCTCCCCATCGACGAAGAGTCTGATTATCAATCCAGGAAGCTCCGGCAAGACGACCATCACCGTCAAGGATCTGGGTGGATTCACCGGCAGCATCGAACTTTCGGTCTCCGGCCTACCCAGCGGCGTTACCGCCTCGTGGGGGAGCAATCCAACATCCTCGAGCAGCGCGCTTACGCTGACGGTCGGCACTTCCGCGGTCCGTGGGTCGTACCTCGTGACCGTCACGGGAACATCGGGCTCTGTAACGGCGACCACCAGCGTCGCGCTGGAAGTCAACGCTCCGGGCTTTACAGTCGAGGCGTCGCCCGCGACGCTGCGTCTCGAGCCGGGGCAGTCAACGTCGACGACCGTGATACTTACCGATGAAGCGGGGTTTAATGGCAGCGTTAACCTGGCTGTCACCTCCGCACTGCCCAGTGGAGTAACCGCGACCTGGAATCCGGACCCAACAACAGGAACAAGCGTGCTGACGCTAACCGCCAGCAGTTCCGCGACGCCCGACCTCCGCGGCATGGTGACGATCGAAGGATCTTCCGGCAGCGCGACTGCCAGCGCCACCGTGGCGCTGAACATGAGCGGGCCTATATTCCTGCTGGGCATTTCGCCTGAACCAGCCAATATTGTTCGAGGCAGTTCCACAACATCTACAGTTACCGTGCTTCCCGCCGGCGGGTTCACTGGTTCTGTCACACTTTCTGCCACACAGTTGCCTGCGGGAGTAACTGCGACTTTCAACCCGGTGACGACAACCGGAACGAGCACGCTCACGATGACGGCCAGCAGCTCGGCGGCTCTGGGAACTTCGTCCGTCCAGATAATGGGGACTAATGCGAGTTGCTGCGCGAGCTACACCAATTTCAGCCAGACAGTAACTGCATCGCCGACATTCAATCTCAGCGCATCGAGTCTCAGCCTCAACGTTACTCAGGGGGGAACGGCTTCGGATACCATCACGGTCAATCCACTGAACGGATTCACGGGAAGCGTGAATCTGGCTGCGGCGAACCTGCCCAGCGGCATCAGCGCGTCGTGGGGTACCAATCCGACCTCGGGGACAAGCGTGCTCACAATTTCAGCGGTGGCGAACGCCGTCGTTGGCGGGCAGTATCTTGTTGTCGTTACAGGATCCTCCGGGAATCAAACGTCACAAAATGTCCTCGATGTAACGGTCAACCCGCCGCCAGGGTTCACGTTGAGCCCGTCGTCGGCATCGGTATCTGTAACGGCGGGATCATCGGTTACCGATAAGATCACCGTTACGCCGCAGACAGGATTCAGCGGCAGTGTGAATCTGGCCGTAACTTCGGCGCTGCCCAGCGGCGCGAGTGCTTCGTTCGGTACGAATCCGACGACAGGAAGCAGCGTACTTACGCTCGTGACCAGTAGCTCGACGGTTCCGGGTAGTTATCCCGTCATTATCGCGGGCACATCGAATGGCAGAACCGTCACAACAAACTTCGTGCTGAGCGTCGAAGACCCTGTTGGCACGAGCACAGTTCTTTCCATCAGCCCCACCGGCAATTTGGCTGCGGGCGCGGCCTATACGCTGACGGCTACGGTGACACCAGCAACGGGGACGGTAACGCCAACCGGTAACGTCACGTTCAATATTGGTTCC
>PMSS01000398.1 GCA_003167515.1 Acidobacterium sp.
CCGCGCCCGCCCCGATCAGCCGCTCCACAACGAGGGCGTTTTTCCCAGGAATCGATTCCGGCTTTGGCCATTTGTTGAGCAGGCTGCCAATCTCGCATCGATACCCTGCGACAGAAATCGACGACTTCACCGTCACCGGCAATCCAGACAGTGGTCCCGACTTCGAACCCAGCCGCACCCGTGCCGCCTGTGCGCGCACTCGCTCCGCGTCGAAATCCACCAGCGCGTTGAGTAGCGGATTGAGCCGCCGAATCTGCGCGATATGCTCCTCCGCCAGCTCCAGGGGCGTGATCGCGCGGCGCCGCAACAACGACAGCTGTTCCGTAGCGGGGAGAAGTGTGACGGGCATGAATGGAATCGACGCCAATTATAATTTTTCGAGAGTGCAGACTGATTCGTTCCACGCGCCGTACCCCGCTCAAAACCCCGCATCGCCGTTTTCCTGGGCTGAAGTTGTTGGACGCGAACCGGCAACGTCCGATCCGATTCTCATCCCCAGCGTCGCTGGCCAGCGCGTCTTGGTCACCGGCGCCGGAGGCTTCATCGGGTCGGCGATGGTGCGCGTTCTCGCCGCGTCCGGCGCGCTGCAAATCATCCTCCTCGAAATCGCCGAGCAGCAACTCTTCGCAATCTTCAACGAACTGAGCCAGCGTGGTCATGCAGACCGCTGCATCCCGATCCTCGGCAGCGTCTGCGATCGCGCGCTTTTAACCGCCGTCTTTGACGAACACCACCCCGAGCTGGTCATTCACGCCGCCGCGCTCAAACACGTGCCGCTCATGGAACGCAATCCGTTTGCCGCGGTCGCAGCCAACAGCATCGGTACATGGCTCCTCGCGCAGATCGCCGCCGAGCATCGCGCCCGCCAGATGATCCTCATCTCCACGGATAAGGCCGTCGCGCCGCACAGCATCATGGGCGCCTCCAAACGCATCGCCGAACTGGCGATGCTCGCGCATCCTCATTTCGCCACGGTTCGACTTGTCAACGTCATCGGTTCGCCCGGCAGTGTGGCGCCGCTGTTCGCTGCACAAATCGCCTGCGGCGGTCCCGTCACCGTCACGCACCCTGCCGCCAGCCGTTTTTTCGTGACGCTCGACGAGGTCGTCGCGCTCCTCGCGCAGGCCATCGGCGATTCGCCTCACGGCATCCTGGTTCCCGATCCCGGCGACCCGATCCGCATCAGAGACCTCGCTCGTCGCATGATCGCCCTCAGCGCCCGCAGGGAAACACAATCTCGCAACATCCCCATCGTCTTCACCGAACCGCGTCCCGGCGACAAACTCGACGAGTCCCTCTTTTCCCCGAGCGAACATTACGCCGGAGCCTCGACGCCCGATCTTCGCCGCGTGGTCAGCCCCACAATTCCCAGTCTCGACGACGCCATCCGCGCCCTCGAGTCCGCCGTCGCAGCCCGCGACCTCGCGCTCCTGCTCGAGCTTGTCGAGCGTCTCGTGCCCGACTATCAGCCGAGCCCGCTCCTGCGCGATACAGTCGCCGAATTTGCATCGCGATGAACCGCCGCATCGCTGTCGTTACCACTTCGCGCGCCGACTACAGCCATCTGTACTGGCCGCTCAAACTCCTCTCAGAACATCCCGGCGTCGACCTGCGCCTGATCGCGATGGCCTCGCATCTCTCGCCCGAATTTGGCTCGACGATCCGCGAAATCGAGAACGACGGCTTTCCCATCGCCGCGCGCATCGAATCGCTGCTCAGCTCCGACACCGACGTCGGCATGGCGAAGAGTATCGGCGTCGCTGTGCTTTCGCTCGCGGACACGCTGGGCGAAATGCGCCCTGACCTGCTGCTCCTCATCGCCGACCGCTACGAGATGCTCGCCCCCGCATCGGTCGCGCTTTCACTGCGCATCCCCATCGCTCACATCGAAGGCGGCGAAATCAGCGAAGGAGCCATCGACGACGCGGTGCGCAATGCGCTCACAAAAATGAGCCACATCCATTTCACCTCGACGGAAGCCGCGCGCGAGCGCGTCATCGCGATGGGGGAAGAGCCGTGGCGGGTGCATCGCGCGGGCGCTCCTTCGCTCGATCATCTGCGCCGCAGCCAGCTGCTCTCTCGAGAAGAAGTCGAATCCGCCTGCAAGCTAGACCTGCGCATCCCCGCTATGCTCGTCGCCTACCACCCCGTCACCCTGGAGCACGACACGACCGCAGAAGCCACCGCGCTGCTCGACGCGCTCGAACAAATCGCCGCCCAGAAGTCGATGCAGATCCTCTTCTGCCACCCCAACGCCGACGCCGGCAGCCGCGCGCTCATCTCACGCACCCAAGCCTTCCTCACGCGCCACGCGTCCGACCGGCTCTTCGTCAATCTCGATGCCGTGACCTACTGGAGCCTGCTGCGCTGTGTCGAACTGATGGTCGGCAACTCCTCGAGCAGCATCATGGAAACTGCGTCCTTCGCGGTGCCCACCGTCAACGTCGGCCTGCGTCAAAAGGGCCGCGAACGCGCCCGCAACGTTCTCGACGCCGAGCCGGATGCAGCAGCCATCCTCGCCCGCGTCACCGAAGCACGCAGCCCCGCATTCCGAGCCTCTCTCGAGGGAATGACCAATCCGTACGGCGATGGTCACGCCGCCGAGCGCATCGTCGAAGTCCTGACCAGCGTTCCCCTCGGCCAGCAGCTGCTCATCAAGCGTGCCATGCCCATCCCTGGCAGGGACGCGACATGACCGCGCCCGACATTCCGCTTTCAGCGCCCGACATCCCGCTCTCCGCACCCGACATCACGGATGCTGAGATTGACGCGGTGGTCTCCGTTCTGCGTACTCCGCGTCTGAGCCTCGGCCCCCAAATCGAGCAATTCGAGGCCGCCATGGCCGCCTACATTGGCGTTCCCCACGCTGTCGCGGTCAGCTCAGGAACCGCAGGCCTGCACCTCGCGTTGCTGGCCCTCGGCATCAGCTCTGGCGACGAGGTCATCGTCCCCTCCTTCACCTTCATCGCCGTCGCCAACGCCGTCCGCTACGTCGGCGCGCTGCCTGTCTTCGCCGACATCGATCCCGAAACTCTGAACCTCTCGCCCAGCAGCGTCGAGGCCGCCATCACGCCGCGCACACGCGCGCTCATCGCCGTGCATACCTTCGGCCGCCCCGCCGACATCGTCGCCCTGTTGGATATTGCGAATCGCCACAACCTGCGCGTCATTGAAGACGTCTGCGAGGCCATCGGCGCCGAGGTTGGCGGGCGTCGGGTGGGCTCATTCGGCGACGCCGGAGTCTTCGCGTTTTATCCCAATAAGCAGATCACCACCGGCGAGGGAGGCATGGTGGTCACGCGCCAGGCCGAAACCGCGCAACGCATCGCCGCTTTTCGTAACCATGGCCGTTACGAATCCGGATCTCAGGCACCCGCCCAGCCCGCAAACACCTGGCTCGACCACGCCTGGTTCGATCATGTCGAGCTGGGCTACAACTACCGTCTCTCGGAGATGCAGTGCGCGCTGGGCCTTGCGCAGCTTGCCAGGATCGACGACATCCTCGCCCGCCGCGAAGCCATCGCCCGCCGCTATTGCGATTTGCTGTGCGACGATCCGGATTTGCTTCTGCCCGCCGTGGACATTCCGGGCCAGCGCCTCAGCTGGTTCGTTTTTGTGGTTCGTCTTGCGTCGTCGCTCGCCCGGGCGGATCGCGACCGCATCAGCCACGATCTGGCTGCAGCGGGCATTGCCACAGGCCGTTACTTTGCGCCCATCCATCTGCAGCCCGCGTACGCAACCTGGCGCGAATCCGCTCATTTGCCGATCACGGAATCCGTGGCCGCGCGAACCCTGGCGCTGCCGTTTTTCAACCGTATCACCGGCGAGCAAATCGATCGCGTCTGCTCAGTGCTGCGATTTGCTTCACGCGGTAAATCGTAGTCTCTGCCATCATGCTCTGCCCCCGACTAGCCATCCGCATTTTTGCAGGTGGATGCTACGATGGGGGCGTATGTCCCCCAGCCGCAAGAAAGCGGTCCGGCAGCGCACTGCCGCTCCAGCAAAATCGCGTTCCAAACCATCCACTAGTCCTCGCGATCTCGTGATCCTCACCGGCCTCTCCGGTTCGGGCAAAGCCTCCGCGCTCAAAGCCTTCGAAGACCTCGGCTTCTACGCCGTCGACAACATGCCCGTGTCGCTCACCACGCATTTTGCAGAACTGGTGGCGCATTCCCGCGACATTCGCCGCGCCGCGCTGGTTGTGGATGTGCGAGAAGGCCAGAGTCTCGAGCAATTCCCCGCCATCCTGCAGGAGATCCGCAGCATTCTGCCCACCACCGTGCTCTTCCTCGAGGCTTCGAGGGCCGCGCTGCTCGCTCGCTATTCTGAAACGCGCCGCCCGCATCCGCTCGGTCGCCAGGCGCGCGTCAGTGGCGCTCTTCATGAAGAACGGCGCCTGCTCGAGCCCATCCGCAAAGTTGCCGACGTCGTCATCGACACCACCAAATTCAACGTCCATGAGCTCCGCGCCTACATCCAGAGCAAATTCGTGCGCGAGAGCGACGGCAAAAGTCTGCACATCTCGTCGGTCAGTTTCGGATACAAACACGGTGTGCCGCTCGACGCCGATCTCGTCTTCGATGTGCGCTTCCTGCCCAACCCGCACTTCGTGCCGGAATTTCGCGACCTTACGGGCAAAGATCCGAAGGTCGAGAACTACATCATCGGCTTTCCGCAGACCCGCGAGTTTCTCGATCGGGTTACGGAGCTGCTGCTCTTTCTGCTTCCGCACTACATCAGCGAAGGCAAGAGCTATCTCACCCTCGCGTTCGGCTGCACCGGTGGCCAGCACCGCTCCGTCATGATCGCCGAGGAGATAGCCCGGCGCATCGAACGGCACGGCTACCGGGTCAAGACCGCGCATCGCGACATGCCCCACTAAACGCCGCGCCGAGTCTTCAGCTCATTTGGCAGCATGCTGGGAGACCGACAGCACATTGCCATCGGGATCCTTGAACCACGCAACCTTGTCGCCCGTCGGAAACGTGCAGATGCCCTGCGCATCCTGGCTCATGTTCGGATAGCGCTCGAACGTCACGCCCTTCTGTTCGAGCTCCTTCATGGCGGAACCGATGTCGTTCGCCTCCCAACCCAGCACCGTGTTCTGCGCCGCAGCGAATGACTGCGTCTTGCCGATCCGAAGCATCACTCCCCGCATATCGAAGACCAGCGCAAAACCGTCGTCGCGCAGAAAATTGAAACCAAGCTTGTCGCGATAGAAAGCAATGGCCTCATCCGGCTTTTGCGTCATCAGGAATGTCACGACACTATCCATGGAAAACCTCCGCGATTGCCCATAGTACGCGATCGCCATTCAACAGAAAACGAATCCTCTCGGCCACCAGCGCATTACGTCCCGCCTTTTCCTCATTGCGCCGCTGCGATCCTCCTGGCCCCTCCCGGCACCGCGACCTAAAATAGAAACAGCACCCATGGCGGAATTCACCCATCTTCATCTCCACACCGATTACTCCCTTCTGGACGGCGCCTGCGACGTTGAAAAGCTCGTCAAGCACGTCGCCAGCATCGGACAGAAGTCCGTCGCCATTACCGACCACGGCAATATTTATGGCGCCGTGCATTTTTTCGACGCGGCAAAGCACCACGGCATCCATCCCATCCTCGGTTGCGAGCTCTACGTCTGCCAGAAAGACGACCATCGCGCCGACCCGCAGGGCGACGACTACAACCACCTGCTCGTCCTTGCCGAAAACGAAGAGGGCTACCGCAATCTCGTCCGCATCACTTCGGAAGCCTCGCTGCACGGCTTCTACAAGAAGCCGCGCGTCAGCAAGAAGTATCTGGCCGAGCACGCGAAGGGGCTGATCGGTTTCTCCGGCTGCCTCGCCGGCGAGTTATGCGAAAACCTCATGGCGGGCAAGTACGACGCAGCCCGTGCCACAGCCAGCCAGTATCAGGACATCTTCGGACGCGGCAACTTCTTCCTCGAAATTCAGGATCAGGGCCTCGAACTCGAAAAGAAGATTCACGCTGATCTCTTCCGTTTGGAAAAAGACCTCGACATCCCGCTGGTTGCTACCAACGACAGCCACTATCTCTGCGAAGATGACGCGCACGCGCACGAGGTGCTGCTCTGCGTGCAGACCCTCGCCTCCATCAACGACCCAAAGCGCTTCAAGTTCGACTCCGACCAGTTCTTCGTCAAATCCGCCGCCGAGATGGAGCGCCTCTTCGCGCACGCGCCCCAGGTCGTCAGCCGCACCATGCAGTTCGCCGAGCGCTGCCATCTCAAGCTGAGCGAAGTCGACAATCCCTTTCCGGAATTCGCGGTTCCCGCGGGCCATACGATCGACAGCTACTTTGAGCAGGTATGCCGGGAGGGCCTGAGGAAGCGGCTCGAAACCGCAGTGCGCCAGCTGGAGCTGCGTGGAGTGCTGCGTACGCCGGTGCATGAGTATCAGTCGCGGCTGGACTTCGAAATCGGCATCATCAAGCAGATGAAGTACTCGGGATACTTCCTGATCGTGTGGGACTTCATCAAGTACGCGCGGGACCATGGCATTCCCGTGGGTCCCGGGCGCGGATCGGCAACCGGCTCCCTCGTCGCCTACGCAATGGAGATCACCAACATCGATCCGATGCAGAACGTGCTGCTCTTTGAACGCTTCCTGAACCCGGAACGCGTCACCATGCCCGACATCGACGTGGACTTTTGCCAGAACCGGCGCGGCGAGGTGATCGAGTATGTGACGCGCAAGTACGGTCGCGAGCAGGTCGCGCAGATCATCACCTTCAACACCATGGCCGCGAAGGCAGCGATAAAAGACGTGGGCCGCGCGCTCGACATGCCTTACGGCGATGTGGACCGCATCGCCAAGCTCGTCCCCACAACCATTGGCGTCACCATCGACCGCGCGCTCAAAGATTCACCGCCGCTCCAGGAAGCTTACGACAGCAATCCGCAGATTCGCGAGCTCATCGACACAGCAAAGAAGCTCGAGGGCCTGGTGCGCGGCGCCGGAGTTCACGCCTCCGCCGTGGTGATTGCGCCGCGTCCGCTGACCGAGCTGGTGCCGCTCAACAGGACCAAGAACGACGAAATCGTGACTGCCTACGATATGAAGGCGGTTGAGAAGATGGGCCTGTTGAAGATGGACTTCCTCGGCCTGGCGACTCTCACCGTGATCACCGACTGCGTGAAGCTGATTGAACAGACGCGCGGCGAGAAGCTGGACATCGAAACGGTTCCCCTCGATGATCCCGAGACCTTCAAGAAAGTGTTCCACACCGCGCTGACATCAGGCGTGTTTCAGTTTGAATCGTCGGGCATGCGCGATGTCCTGCGGCGGTACAAGCCGGATACGGTGGAGGAGCTGACGGCGCTGAATGCGCTCTTCCGGCCCGGCCCGATGGACATGATCGACGACTTCATCGAGCGCAAGTGGGGACGCCGCAAGGTGGAGTTTCTGCTGCCGGATCTCGAGGGGATTCTGAAGGATTCCCTCGGCGTCATCGTCTATCAGGAACAGGTCATGCGCATCGCCAACGTGCTGGCCAGCTACAGCCTGGGCGAGGCCGATCTGCTGCGCCGCGCGATGGGAAAGAAGAACGCCGAGGCGATGGCCGAACAGCGCGAGCGCTTTATGAGCGGCGCCGCGGCGCTGGGACATCCGAAAGCCGTTGTCGGTGAGATCTTCGATCTGATGGCAAAGTTTTCCGGATACGGCTTCAACAAGTCGCACTCCGCTGCCTACGCGCTGCTCGCCTATCAGACGGCCTATCTCAAGACGCACTATCCGGTGGAGTTTATGTCGGCGCTGCTCACCTCCGAAATCTCCAAGCCCGAGAACGTCGTCAAGTACATCAAGGAGTGCCGCGAGATGGAAATCGCCGTCGAGCCTCCCGATGTCCGTCACAGCGACGCCGACTTCACGCCTCACGGCGACGCGATTCGCTTCGGCCTCACCGCCATCAAGAACGTCGGACGCAACGCCATCGACTCCATCCTCGCGGTGCGCGCGGAACTGGCCGCGGAAGGGAAGAGCTTCGCCTCCTTCCAGGAATTCTGCGAGAAGATCGAGCTGCGCCTGCTGAACAAGCGCGTCATCGAGTCGCTCATCAAAGCCGGCGCTCTCGATTCCTTCGGCCGCCGCGCTCAGCTCCTCGCGGCCGTCGACAAAACCATGGAGCGCGCGCAAAAAGCGCAGCGCGACATCGAAGCCGGGCAGTCCGGACTCTTCGGCATCTTCGATACTCCGGCGAACGGCCACAAGCACGACGACCTGCCCAACGTTCCCGACATGGAGGAGAGCCAGCGCCTCGCCGCGGAGAAGGAAGTCCTCGGCTTCTTCGTCTCCGGCCATCCGCTCGACAAGTATGCCGAGAAGCTGCGCAACCTTCCCGGCGTCGTCGACGTCGCGGCTGCGCTTGAAATGAAGCCGCCGCCTTCGAACGGCCGTCGCGGTCAAGCCCACGAAAACGAAATCTCCATCGCCGGCGTCATTCTAGGACTCAAGGTTGCCAAGTCCAAACGCTCCGGCGAACTTTACGCGCAGGCCGCGCTCGAAGACGCCAGCGGCAAGATCGAACTGATCTGCTTCCCCAAAGATTACGAGCGCCTCGCGCAACAACTCCGCATCGAAGTTCCAGTGCTCATCCGCGGTCAGCTGCGCGCCGACGAAGACGCCGCGCCCAAGCTCTGCGTCTCCGCCATCCAGGCTCTTGAAGACGTGAAGGTGCGCCTGCCGAATAACATCCGCATCCGCATTCCGCTCGACCGCGTCAGTGAAACCACGCTCGTCGAGCTGCACGACCTCGTCGTCTCCGCTCCAGGCCCGGCGCGCGTGATGCTCAACGTCGAACAACGCGGCCAATACTGCGTCGTCATGGAGCCGGAGGGTATCACCGTCGCCGCCGATCGCGCCTTCATCGACAAGGCCGAGCTCTTGCTTGGGCGAGGCATGGTTCAGGCCGTCGAATAGCTCCGCGCACAAGTTTTTCGGAGCCTGGCATAGGCTTCACCTTCTAAAGACAACGAGCGGCTCTTTACCTCTTCGCCGGATAATTGCAAAGCGCTGAGATGGAACACGCGTCGCAGAGGGGTCGGTTATTGCGGCACACTTCCTTACCGTGCTGTCTGAGCAGCAGATGAGCCTGCGCCAATCTCGCGGGATTCGTGGGGATTTCGGAAGCCAGTGAATCCTGCACGGATTTGTAAGTCTGCCCATAATTCCTTACATGCTCGCGTCCATAGCCCACGCGGGTCAGAACGCGCAGACCATTCCATTCCAGGGGAAGACCCGGCGCGGCGCCGCAGTACATCAGGATTTTCTCCGCTCCCGGGTCTCCAATGTTGGGAAACTGCTTGAGAGCTCTTTTCGCCTGCGCGTACGGCTGCGAGAGGATGCGCTCCAAATCGCCGCCAAACTGATCGCGGCAAATCCTCGCAATCTCGAGCCAGCGGAATACTCGCACCTCAGGCCGCATGCCTCCCCTGGTAGCCCAGAATAAGAGAACGTCCCTATCGGCTTCGAGTATCGCCTGGGGAGTCAGCCCGACTTCCTTGCGCAGGCCTTCCAGTACCTCTCGCCTGCGATCGTCGGGCAAGAGATAACAGGCGTTCTCCCACAACACCAATTCGAACGGACCCTTTGCCGGAGGCAGGACCGGAGGCCCGTACTGGCGTCTCAGCAGGGAGAGGATTTTCTTCAAATTCGCCACGATTCGATCCCTAAACGCGCCGGAGACGTCTCGCAAGCGCGATGGCTGCGCCTCACTCTATCACGCAGGGGGCGACATATTGGGCGGCCACGCCCTCGCCTGCGGAGGTTCTGCGCTCCACCCAACTACAATGCGGGAAGCCAATGCCCGCCTCCGCCCTCTCGTCTTCAGCGCACGCCCCGCATCGCCGCTGGCGCATCGCCGTGCTCCTCGGCATCGGCGTCCTCGTCAACTTCTTCGACCGCGTTAACATCTCCGTCGCGCATGACGCACTCCGCCAGGCCTGGGGCATCTCCGCGCTCACCTTCGGCGTGCTCTCGAGCTCCTATAACTGGACCTACGGCGCCCTGCAGATCCCCATCGGCGTCATGCTCGACCGCTGGGGAGTGCGCCGCGTCGGCCGCATCGCCACGTTGATTTGGAGCCTCGCCTCCTTCGCCTCTGGCCTTGCGCCCGGCCTGCGCAGCTTCTTTGCCGCGCGGCTTCTCCTGGGAGTGGGCGAAGCGCCAACCTTCCCCGCCAACGCCAAAGCCATCGGGTACTGGTTTCCCGACCGCGAGCGGAGCTTCGCCACCTCCATCAATGACGCGGCCGCCAAATTCGCCTCCGCCATCGGCGTGCCCATCCTCGGCCTGCTGCTCATCGGCTTCGGCTGGCGCTGGAGCTTCATCTTTACCGGCTTCATCAGCTTTCTCTATTTCCTGCTCTTCTGGCGCGTCTATCGCAATCCTAGTGAAGACCCGCGTCTCAGCCCCGCCGAGCGCCGCCTGATGGCCGAGGGCAACGCCCAGCCGGAATCCGCGCCCGCAGCGCATATTCACGGCGCGCCGCTCCTCTACTTGCTCCGCCAGCCCCAGGTCATCGGCGCAACCATCGGCTTCGCCTCCTATAACTACGTTTTCTACCTGGTGCTCACCTGGCTGCCCAGCTATCTATCGATGAGCCTGCACGTCAACCTGCTTCACTCCGCGCTCGACACCAGCATCCCGTGGATGGTCGCCACCGTCACCGACCTCCTCATCGGCGGCTGGATGGTCGATGCGCTCGTCAGCCGCAGCCTTCTCCGGCGAAATGGCCGTCCCTGGCTGGTCCGCCAATCCGTCCTGGTCGGCGGACTAGCCTTTGGCGCCGCCCTCTACGGCGCAAGCTTCGCCCACACCGCTGCCCACGCTCTCATCTGGATCAGCATTGCCATGGCCGGCCTCGGCGCGATGGCGCCCGTTGGCTGGTCCATCCCCTCGCTCATCGCGCCGCGCGAAAGCGTCGGCCGCGTCGGGGGCATCATGAATTTCGCCACCCAGCTCGCCGCCATCTCCGCGCCCATCGTCACCGGCTACTTCGCCGGCAGGGGCAACTTCCGCGCGTCCTTCCTGATCGCCGCCATCGTGCTGGCCGTGGGCATCGCCGGCTATGTCCTTGGCCTCGGCAAGCTGCGCGTCATTCCCGAACCTGCCTAGTGGCCTGTCGCAAGGATTTCGTTAGCACCGCCGCGAAAATGGCTGCCCCACAGCCTGCCCTGAGCGAACGCGAGCGGCGCGAAGCGAGTCGAATGGGTCTCGCTGTTGAGACGTGGGTTGGCGAAACTCCGATCGGTAACGAAGCCTCTGCAACAAGCCACTAGTCACCATTCACTGAGCCTGGTCAGCGAAAACCGCCCCCGCACCTCGTACCGAGATCCCTCCGGCCCCGGCAACGACTCGTACAGCACAAATTCCTCTGCCGTGAACTCCGCACTCAAATCCACTCGGCTCTTTTCTACAGCCTTCCTCAGCGGCCCCAGCGCCTTGCCTCCGCTCCGTCCCTTCGCCCGGGCTAACGTGATGTGCGGGCTGTACGCCCGCGCCTCCGCCGCGAACCCGCAGCCCCGGGTCGCCGCCACAACGGACTGCTGAAGCGCCAGCAGTTCCGTACTCAACGCCACGGCCGCCCAAAAAACTCCAGCGCGCTCAAAGAATCCCAGCCCGGCTATCCGCACCGGTACCGGTGCAGCACGAACCCCAGCCAGTCTCTGCACAACGCAAGCCGCCTGTTCGTCGCTTGCCGCACCCAGGAACTGCAACGTCACGTGCCAACTCTCCGGCGCGGACCACCGCAGCTCCGCCGCCCCGGCCGCGAACTTCTCCCGCACACCCCGCAGCGCATCCTCAACCTCCGGCGTCAGCGCAATTCCAATGAAGAGCCGCATGCCAGACAGCCTAACGCGGTCGGCCCGCCTGGTCGCGTTCCGGCAGCCAAAGCGCCTTTCCAGCCAAAACCCACCGCGACCAGGGAGTACATGCAGTCCATCATCGAAATGCAGGAGGCCACCAACGAAGAACTGCAAACTCCCAGGGAAGAACTCGAGTCCCCCAACGAGGAACTGCACACTGTCAACGAGGAGATGCAGCACCGCAACGATCTCCTCAACCAGCTCAACAACGACCTCACCAATCTGCTAAACACCGTCAACCTGCCTATGCTGATGGTCGGCGCCGACCTCAGCGTGCGCCGCTTCACGCCCCAGGCCACCGCCGTTCTCGGATTGATGCCGAGCGACATCGGGCGGCCGATCCCTCGTCTCCGGCTCAGGGTCGATACCCGCGTGCTGGAGCAGAGTATGCTCGATGTGATGCAGGAGGTGCAGCCCCGCCATCAGCAGGTACAGGATGATCAGGGCAATTGGTTCAGCATGCGCATCACGCCCTATCGCACCCTTGACAATCGAATCGACGGAGTCGTGTTGACGATCGTCGATCGTAACCCGGCGATGAGTCCGACGGGCATCGAAGGAGCAGAGCCGAGGATAACGGCAAGCGCGGACAGACAACACCCCCAAAGAAAGTCGCCCACGTGACGGCCAGAAAACGATAAGTTAATAGTCCGCGCGCCTTGATCGCCATTGTTGTTTGGTCGTACTATCGATTCGGTAACGCGCGCCTACGGGGAAGGCAGACACCAGTTGAGAAGAACCGCTCCACGAAGAGCCGCAGTCGCATATTCCTGTCTTCTCCTGTTTCCCTTGACGACATTGGCGCAAGCTTCCGGTAATTCTCCAGTCATCGCCGGCAGTACCCCCGACCCCTCGTCTTCCACGTCGCCTGTTGTTTCGACCAGTCTGGCAGATCTCCCTGATGCCCCCGTCCCCAGCGACGCCCAAAACACCGCTCCACAATCTCAGAACCAGAACCAAACCCCAACTCAGCCTCCAAATCAAACCCAGACGCCGCCGAAGCCGGCCAACGGCCCAACTCTCGGGGACCTCGGTTTCACCCCATCGCAGACGTTGGCCAATGCCGATATGCAGAGGAAGCTGAATCAGCGGACGCATGACCTGAAGGTCCATCAGACTCTGGGCCTGGTCACCGTCGTTCCGCTGTGCGCGGCCGTCATTGTCGCCGGTGGCGCGAAAAGCAAACGCAACAAGGCCGATCCCACGGCTCCGCCCATCGAGCCAGGCTCAGAGGCCGTCGATCTCCACGCAGCACTCGGCGCCGCCACCGCTACCCTCTACGGCTTCACCGCGTACTATGCCATCCGCGCGCCCAGAATCCCCGGCGTCAAACCGAAAGGCGCCATCCGGCTTCACCGCGACCTGGTCTGGATCCATGCGCCCGGCATGATCCTCACACCGATTCTCGGCGGCCTGGCGCTCAGCCAGGAAAACGCGGGCGAGAAAGTCCACGGCATCGCCTCCGCGCACCAATATGTCGCCTGGACCACGGTCGGAGCCTACGGCGCTTCCATCGTCGCCGTTTCGTGGCCCATCCATCTCAAATTCTGGGACAAGAAATGAAGTTCGCTGTTGCCCTCTTGCTTGCGGTCTCCCCCCTTGCTGCTCCCGCGCAAAATCAGTGGGTCCTGGTGAAGTCGACTCTCACCTGGCACATCACCCATCCCATGCATGAAGTCGATGGCGCCAGCCACGACGCAAAGGGCAAAGGCAACTGCACTGCGGACGGCTGCGATTTCCTCATCGCCGTCCCCGTCAACACCTTTAACTCCGGCGACAGCAATCGCGACCTGCACATGCTTCAGACCGTCCGCGGTGCGCAATTTCCCATGGTGATCGTGCGTACGCACCTGCCGCAGTCCGCCATCGGCTCACCGACGATCGACGCCGATCTCGAAATTCAGTTCGCCGGACAGACCGTCCATTACAGTCGCGTGCCGTTACAGCGCATCACCAAAGGCACCGCCATCGAAATCACCGGCACCGTTCCCGCTACCTGCTCCGATTTCAAAATCGACCGGCCATCGTTCCTGACCGTGCCGATCCGCAACGAAATCCCCGTAACTGTCGACGCCACCTGGCGGCCGATGTAATCCATCCCCAAGCTCCTATCCATTTCTTCGGGAATCGCGTCTCATGAGAAGCTGGATTGGAGGACCCCTATGCTCGCGCGTTTGCTGCGTAGCTCTTTGGCTGTCGGATNNTTGGCGGCCTGCTCGGCCAGCGCCGCGGGCCGTGCGCCCATTCCTCCCGCCAACGCCGACCTGGCCCTCGCCGCAACGCCTGGCAAGCAGAAAGCGGTCTTCGCCGGAGGCTGCTTCTGGGGAACCCAGACTGTCTTCGAACGCGTGAAGGGCGTTCTCTCTACAACCGTCGGCTACTCCGGCGGCTCTGCCGAGACAGCAACCTACGATCAGGTCACCACCGAAACCACCGGCCATGCCGAGTCCGTCGAGGTCATCTACGATCCTTCGAAGATCACTTACGGCAAGCTGCTGCGCATCTTCTTTTCCGTCGCCCACGACCCTACGCAGCTCAACCGCCAGGGTCCCGATGTCGGCACCTCGTATCGCTCCGTCATCTTCTACTTCAACAACGACCAGAAGCGGATTGCGAAGGCCTACATCGCGCAGCTCGACGCCGCCAAAGTCTTCCCCAAACCAATTGTCACCGAGGTTACGCCGCTGGAAGGGTTCTACCGCGCCGAGGATTACCACCAGGATTACGCGCTTCACAACCCCGACAATCCCTACATCCTCGTTTGTGACCGCCCAAAGATCGAGGCTCTAAAACAACAATTCCCCGAGCTCTTTGTCGACTACAAGAGCCGTTAGAACTGGTCTGATAAATCTCAGACGACCAGTGAGAGCACGTATGAGACCCGCCATCGAAGCGGGGCTCATGTAGCCCGCCAGAGTCGTTGCACTATATGGACCAGTTCTATTCCCAGATGCCTCTCGAACTCCTGTACCTGCGAGCCGCCGCCCACAGACCGAGACCTATCGCAACCGCTGCCGCCACCATCCAGACCATTGCAACCCCCGGGGTATTCAGTACGCAAACCGGCAAGCCACAGAGTACCCGCCTCAGGCGTCGGCGGCCTATCGCTGAAAGGTGGCGTTACCCTCCCAAATGGGTGTTAGCTATTTCGTAACCAGTTACCGCAGGGTAACTGTTGCGGTTATCGCCTCTGCGATATGCGCTCGCCCGCTCCCGGGCCTTCCTCTTCGACAATTTGCAGCGTATATCGATGGCCCAGCTTCACGCTCACAGCGCCCAGCAGCGTCCTGATCGCCAGCGCTGTGCGCCCCTGCTTCCCGATCACCTTTCCCCGGTCGGTGGGAGCGGTCCGGACAAGAAATCTCGTCGCGGCCTCGCTCTCTATCGCCTCGATGCTCACCTCATCGGGAATATCCACCAGAGCGCGGACGATGCTGGTCACTAATTCCCGTATATCATCGTGCCCGCTGGGGTGGAGTTTGCTGCTTCCCGTCGGGGGTAACTGTGCCATTGGGCGCCGCCTGTAAGTGCCGAGATATTCGTCGACCGCATTTCTGCATGACGTTAGGCACTTCAGTACTGCCCAATTCGAACCGCTCCCGCACAGGCGTATCGGCCGTCACAGCGCGGCGGCCGCAACTAGGTAAACACTCTGCCCAATAGCAGAAGGCAGGCGGCGTGGCCTGTCGAGCCATGTCCGTTTGTCCTTCTCGCGCATGGATTGCTGAATAGTTGTCGACTTCCTGGTCGGTGCGCCTCTCGCTTCCGGGAGGCCCTGGCCTAACACAGGTCCTCCCAGGCAGACTTAGCTATAGTTAGACAATACTCCACCTCGTGGAGAACCTGAAACAATCAGGCGCATGCTTCGGGCACGAGCGTGAAATGCGGCCAACCACCCACCCGCGATGCCCGTGCCTCGGCCTGCAGGTTCTCGCCGGGTGCGGGTTACTCCCCGATCACTGGACCAGGCATTTCTCGGTGCTGCGGTTGTCAGCCAGGGCCGCAAGGGAAGCCCGGCGAAAGGTATCCGCGCACTGCCGCAGGAGTTCGTTCTCCCGCAGGGTTTCGATCATCTCCTCCTGGATCAGAAAAACGCTTTCCTCGGCGGCTATCACCAGTGCGCGAACCTGGGTGGGGTGGCCGTTTCCTATGGTCCGTTCAATTTCCAGCAGCTTCTCCATTAAATCGACGGCATTCATCTGTGTACCAGCTCCTTACCGCAAGCGTTCAGGATAGCGCTTATTCTGCCGTGGAAGGGCAGGCCGGGCGGTGACCGATATCACCACTGCTGCCGCATCGAAGAATTCCGTGCGCCGACAGTTGACGTTTTTCCACAGCCCGGCTATAGTAAAGTAGTAATCAAGCAGTTGGCTGTCTATTCCGTCATCCTGAAACGCCGCCACATTCCCCTGTGGTGGCGTTTTTCATTCGGCCCCGTTTTCATCCAGCCCGTTCCGTTCAAATGCCGGTGAATTCTCGAAATTCCTCCACTACAAGGCGGACCAATTCCTCACCATTGCGTTTCGTCAGGAGTTCATGTCCAGCGGCCTGAATCGGCAACAGCTCCGTCCGCGCCGGGATCAGCCGCAGCGCGGCTTCCATTTCCGGGATCGTGCCAAATCCATCGCGCACTCCCGAGACGAACAATGCGGGCGTTTCGAGGTTCGCGAAGTGCTGCGTGCGCATTTGCTGAGGCCGCTTCGGAGGATGAAGCGGGTAGGAGAGCAGCAGAAGCCCATCGACGAGGCCAGGTTCAGCTGCGGCGAGCATCGAGGCCTGACGCCCTCCATAGGAATGGCCGCCAAGAAAGGTCCGGCCGGTGCCACCAGCCTGGCGGCCCATGATTTCAACCGCGGCACGGAGTCCGGCCTGATCTCGCTCGGCAGTACGTATGGGCGGGCCATGCGGGCGCTCCTGGCGGAACGGCAGATCGCAGCGGAGCACGTTCAGTCCCGATGCGCTGAAGGCATCGGCCAGAGCGACAAGCAGCGGCGCCTGGCAGTTCGCCCCCGCACCGTGGGTCAGGATGAGGCTATCCGAACCAGTAGCGCCGGCAACCGCCGCGGGGTGAACGAATCCGCGAACAGCCTCGCTTCCCGAAGTGTCCAGAAATTCCTGGTAACTGCTCATAGCGAATTACTCAGGCTTCAGACGCTGGTTGCTTCCCGCGAAACCACGCCCGCGCCTCGGCCTGAAACAGAAGCCAGATAATCCCCGCCGCGATGATTGCGTGTACCACCACGCCGCGCCACGCATTGAAAAAGCTGATCCCCACATGGAACGCGATCCAGGCGACAGCCAGCCAGCGCGCCCAGTCGTCGCCGCGAAGCATAAACGCTCCGGCCACGATCGCCAGCAGATGCACGAGCGTGATCCAGATGTCCTCCAAGTGAAAGGAGTAAATCCGGAAGGCGTGCACCTGGAACGCAAGACTGGCAATACCGACTGCAATAAAGATCAGGGCAACAATTGTGACAGTAAGTGGACGCTTCCCTCTCATCGCGCCCGCTTAGGCCTGCGATAACTCGCCGATCGCGCGAACCATCTTGTCCAGATCCGGAATCGTAGTGTAGACATGCGGAGTTACTCGCACGCAACTGATGTTCTCCCAGACGATGCCCACGGTGTGGATCTTGTACTTATCGAAGAGAGCGCTGGCAAGCTGCGCGGGCGTCATGCCGTCGATCGAGACGCCGCAAATGGCGCACGAGTAATTCAGATTCAAAGAGGTGTGCAGCTTGACCTTCGGATTGGACTGGACCCGCGTAGCCCAGTAGTTCTTCAGGTATCCGATGCGCTGCTCCTTGCGCTTGCTTCCAATCCCTTCGTGGAAGTTGATAGCCTCGCCGATGCCCTGCTCGAGGGGAAAGCTGCGAGTTCCCAGCGTCTCAAACTTACGAATGTCGGCCGAATGCGGCGTCGAGTTACAAGTGAGCGGCCAGAGTTTCTCGATCTTCTCCTCGCTGACCCACATCATGCCGGTGCCGATGGGCGCCGACAGGAACTTGTGCAGGCTCGTTCCGAAGTAGTCGCAGTGCAGGTCAGGGACTTTGAAGTCCAGCAGGCCGAAGGAATGAGCGCCGTCGGCGACCACTTCGATGCCGTGCGCGTGTGCCATATCGGCAATCTTTGCCACCGGCATAGTCTGCCCAACCCAGTTGACCATGTGCGTGACGTGAATGATCCGTGTGCGAGGCGTGATGGCCTCTTCGTACGCCTTGACGATGACCGCGTCGTCCTCGATGGGAAAATCGAAGCTGATCTGCTTGTAGACGATGCCGTCGCGCTCGGCGCGCTGCCGGTAGGCCTGGATCATGTTGGGGTAGTCCTGCTTTGTGCCGATGACCTCGTCGCCAGCCTTGAGCGGCAAGCCGTAAATGATAGTGTTCAGCGCCTCGGTGGAGTTGCGGTCGATGGCAATCTCGCCGGCCTTGGCGCCCGCCAGATTGGCGAGCTTCTCCCGCAACGGCTCGCGGCCCTGGTCGAGAATCTGCCACATGTAATACGACGGCCCTTCGTTTGACAGCTGGTTGTACCGCTCGACCGCCTCCTGCACAACGATGGGCGCAGGCGAAACGCCGCCGTTGTTCAGGTTGATGATGTCCGGGTTGACGGAGTAGGCCCGCTGGATGACGCTCCAGTAGTCCTCATTCTGCGCGACCTCAGCGGGGGCGAGGTCGCGGACGGCGCGGGAGGCGGCCCCAAAGTCAGCGGCGTGGGCCTGGCGGAAGAGGCTGTTGACGGAAAATGCGCCCGCGAGGGTGGCTGTCCGCTTGAGGAAGGTGCGACGGTCGCTCGGAATCATAGAGAGCAATGTAGGCGCAGAAGGGGTGCGGAATCAAATGGAAACGCCGGAGAGAAGGGAACCAGGGGACCTGGGCGCCTGGCTCCTGGGTCTTTTCGCCTCGGCAGGAACGAGGCCACCAAAGGGACAGCCTGCAGACGTCGGAGGCGCCGACTATTAACCACTTGTATACAGCCGTTGCATTTTGGTGCACACTTTGGTCCTGTGACCTTTGTCACATTCAGACGTATATTGTCCAGGTTAACTTTCAAGTTGCCCCGGTGGTCGGCTGTTTCCGGGTGCCGGTGCGCTGGTGACTTTGGAGAATTTAACAGATGCCGGATAGACCCGATGACATGCGGGAACTCGTGATGCAGATTGGGCGAGCGCTGGTCGACATTCCCGATGAAGTCACAGTAGAAGCGGCGGAGAAAGACGAGAGCACAACGCTGCGGTTGCGAGTGGCGCCCACGGAGGTGGGCAAGGTGATCGGCAAGCAGGGCCGCACCGCGCGCTCCATCAGGACGATCCTCGGCGCGGTCAGCATGAAGCACCGCCATCGCTACACCCTGGAGATTATCGAAGAGCAGGGCCACGAATCCGCTGAGCGGCCGCACGAGCTGGCAGCACACTCAGGTTAAGAAGCATCCTGCTTTATCTGCAGGCCGGGTTTTGCCACGACAATCCGCGCCAGCAATATGTCGCTCTGGCAACGGAGTCGCCTCCAATTGTCTCCAAACAGGTCATGCAGGGGATGGTTTCCCGGGCCGCAAGTGGCTATGGAACTGCCGATCCCCTTGTATTTTCCTTGAAACGGGGCCATGCTGTTGGAGTCCGGCTCCAGCTCGAATAGGCGGCCTTATGCCCAGGTCCTCACGTCCCGCTTGCCCCCCCACCCTGGCGGCGTTCTGTGCGCTTCCCTTGCTCCTTGCGGCTGTCCCCCTCCACGCCCAGGTATTCACGGTCGAAGCCGAGCACGTCGAGAAGCACTACACCGAGTTCCCCCCCACCCACGTGCGGTACTCGACGGACCCCATGACCACGCTCGGCCGCGAGCAGCTTATCCGTTTCATGCAGGGGGAGCAGGGTTTCGCGATGCGCCCGCTGCCCATAGCGAACCTCACGCTCCACGCTAACGGCCACATGGATCCGACCGGCGACAAATACGTCGACCAGCTGCACGCCAAAGGCATCTCGGTAAAGCCCGGCGATCGCGTGGTCGTGACCGATATCAAGTTCGAAGGCGACAAGGTGATGCTGGACCTGAACGGCGGCCCGGAACACAAGCACAAATATCTGCGGCACATTACGATCGGCATGGGCGTGGCGGAGGCGCCTCTGGCCCAGGACAACGGCGCGCCCCCCACCGGATCGCGGGTGACCCTGCTGTTTGAAGAGCGGGTTCCGGACCTGAGCGGAGAGCAGCTGGAAGCGTTGCTCAAGCCCATGATCGACTTCGGCGTCAAGTCCCCGGCAGAAGCCTATGCCGAGTCGTTGCCCGACTTCCTGCGCAAAGCGGTGCTCGATCATCGCGTGCTCGTCGGCATGAATCGGGACATGGTGGTCTATTCCAAAGGCCAGCCGGTCCGAAAGGTTCGCGAGCAGGAACCCGGTGGCAAGCAGTTCGAGATCTGGGTCTACGGTGAATCTCCGCAACCAGTCGAATTCGTCCGCTTTGAGGGAAGCTTCGTAACCCGCGTGCAACTGGCAAAAGTCGGCGAGCCCATGGAGGTCCGCACAGAAAACGAGATGGGCGATTACTGGGGCAATCAGCCGGTGGTCGCGGCCAACCAGCACCAGGTGAAACTGGGCGACGCCACCGATGCTGACAGGTCCGAGGAAAATGCTCCGCGCTCGGCGCCCACCCTCCGCAAGCCGGGCGAGCAGCCGCCGCCCAGCAACAATGACAAGAACAATCCGACCCCGGTAATGGCCCCGGTCAACTTCCCCAAGGATCAGCAGAGACCCGGCGACCCGGGCTACACCCCCACGGTTTCAGCCCAGCAGCCGGCTCAGGGTTCTGGTTCGGGCCAGCAGAGCAGCGCGCAGCAGCCAGCGGCGGGCACTCCCGCATCAGGCGCTTCTTCAGGACAGCCGCAGCCGTCATCGGGCAGTGGACAGAGTTCGCAGTCTCAGAGCAGTTCCGGCTCCGGATCGACTTCGGGGACTAATTCGAATTCGCAGAGCGGAACGAGCCAGACCCAGTCCACGAACCCACCTCCGAACCAGCGATAACCACCCGTCCGCCTTCCGCCCGCTCTATCATGGCCGGGGAGGATTTCCCCGCAATGCGCATTTTTGTTCCCACGTTGAGCTCTGTCATTCTGATTGCCGCTTCAATTGCCGCGCAAAATACGGAACCTTACGGCTGGCCCCCCGGCCCTTCTCACGCCACCGTGACGCTATGGCCCAACGGCGCGCCTGCGCCGACAACAGCCGCAACGACGGGACCGAGCGCCACGCCTGCGCCGCCTTTGGGGCCCGAGCACGAGACGACCACCGCGAAGGACAATCTGATCGCGGGACGGCCGCTGATACGCCTGGGCAACGTCACCACCCCCACGCTCACCCTCTACCTCGCGCCGAAAGCCGGCAACACCGGCGCCGCAGTCGTAGTCTTTCCCGGCGGAGGCTATTCCATCTTGGCCATCGACCTCGAAGGCACAGAGGTATGCGACTGGCTGAACTCGATCGCCGTCAACTGCCTGCTGCTCAAGTATCGAGTCCCGGGCAGCGGTCCGTATCCCAAATCGTCAGCCGCTCTGCAGGATGCGCAGCGAGCCATGGGGATAGCGCGCCAGCACGCCTCCGAGTGGGGCATCGACCCGAAGCGCATCGGTGTCCTGGGCTTTTCCGCCGGAGGCCATCTCGCAGCCGCCATCAGCACCAACTACGACCAGCGTCTCTATCCGCTCGTCGATGCAGCCGACCAGCAGAGTTGCAAGCCGGACTTCGCCATCGTTATCTACCCCGGCTATCTCGCCATCGCCGACAAGAATTTCGAATTCAACCCCGACATTCCAGTCACCGCCGCCACGCCCCCAACCTTCCTGGTCCAGGCAGAGAACGATCCAGTCCACGTCGAGAACGTGATCCAGTACTTCACGGAGCTGAAAAAAGCCGGCGTCCCGGCAGAACTCCACGTCTACACCAAAGGCGGCCACGGCTACGGCCTGCGCTCGACAGATTTGCCCGTAACCCACTGGCCCGAGTTAGCCACGACATGGCTAAAGACGATTGGCGTGGTAGGGAAATAGCAGGCGCAGTATTCTCTGTATTGCCGTCAGGTCCGCACAGGAGAAACTCATGGCAAGAGACATCATTCGAACGCCGAACGCCCCGTCTCCGCCGCCAACATACAGCCAGGCGGTGCGGGCAGCGGGTCTTGTGTTCGTCTCAGGCACTGGGCCGCTCGATCCAGTAACCGGCAAGATTGTCGGGGACACGATCCAGGAGCAGACCCGGCAGTGCCTCGAGAATGTATCTGCCATCCTCAAAGCCGCAGGCACTTCTCTCGAACGGGTCGTGAGCGCCACCGTCATCCTTCTTGAGGAAACAGACTTCGCCGGAATGAATGAAGAGTGGATGAAGTGGTTTCCGGCGAACCCGCCTGCGCGGCAAGGCGCGAAATTACCGGTTCGAATCCCCGGCATGAAAGTATCCATCGCGGCCATTGCCGAGGCCTGACCAGTCCCGCCGGAGTTTGAAGCAGCCAATCGATGGCCGGGGAGGCATCGAGCACAATCATCGGAGGGTTTCCGCGTCCCGCCCCGCACGCTCCCGGCGCACCAGACCAGATGTGTCCAGTGCCGCCGCGAAGGGCCTGCGGGTGTGCAGGCGCTCGCGGAACTCGGCCAGAGTAGGCCGCTCCGCAATCTCTCGCAGCTCCCCGAGCAGATAATCGGATAGCGACATGCCCGCGGTCGCGGCCCTGGCTTTCAGACGGCGGTGAAGAACCTCCGGAACATTTCGAACCTGGATCATCTTTGCCATGCTCAAGGCATATTTGCATGTGATGCACAAGTCAAGGCTGGCCGAAATGCCGCGCGTTAGACGCCGTCGAAGCGGGACTCATGTACCCCGCCAAAGCCGCTGCAGTAAATATGAAGCCCAGTTCTAATCCTCCCAGGCTTTTTATGACGCTTCCGGCGACACGTACCCGTCCGTTAATATGGTTTGAGACCCACATCACCGCAGGCAAGAATATGGTTGCGCACGAGTTAGACTTTGCTCACGATTACGACATTAGAGAGTGCCCCGAAGTACCAGGCACTGGGCCAATGAAGGTTCCGGTGTATTATTTCCCGACCCCGAGCGGGAGGCCGGAACACGATGGCCTCTGGGTCGAGGTTCATCCACCGGGCCATTCACCGTGGCTCGGGGTGTTGGGTATGGTGAACCTGGCATCTCCAAAGTCCTCAGCACGCCCGATTCAGAACGCGTGTGCGTGATTTCCGGTGGAAGGGGATACATAGTGAGGGCCGGCAATCCGGCGGACTGGGCCAACATTCCCATACTGCCCATCACAGACGCTCGCCCCGTTCCCGAATGCGGCTTTATATTGTTCGCTGACTTCGGTCGCCTGGCGGCTTGGGGAAAAAGTGGAATCGTATGGGAAACTCAGCTTGGGTTTGATGGACTGCACATCACAACCGTGAATTGCGACGTGATCAAGGGATACGGGTACGATCCTGCGTCCGCTGGCGATGTTCCGTTCTCAGTGAACGCTCGCACCGGTGGAGCGAAGGCCGGGGCAATTACAGCCGGATATTAACCAGCCCCTCAGCATTAGCAGCCGGTGGCGGACTCGGCCGCTGTGGCGCCCGCCAGTAATCAATAAACGAAATCTGATGCACGCAACTAACCGTGCAGTTAGGCGCGCAACCCTTTTCGGTCAAAAACTCCCGCTTCAGATCATCCTTCGTGTACTCGGCCAGCGGCACCCCAGGATAACCACGCTGCTGCGAGCAGTAATGCACCAGCCCGTTTTCGCAGATATACAAAAACCGCGAACCCGCGCGGCAACGCCAGTCATTCGGCTCGCCGTTCGCAATCTTTTCCTGGAAATGGTTGAACCGCGAATAATTCTTCTTCTTCCACGACCGCATCTCGGTCCACACCTTGCGCTCATGTTCGCCGAGCGGCTTCAGCTGCCCGCTCCCGTCGTGGATGATCCCGATCGTCGAAGTAAATCCCAGACTCACAGCCCGCCGTCCAATCGTCAGCGCGTCGTCGGGATTCTTAATCCCGCCGCCAACCACCGAATTGATGTTCACGTGGAAGTCCGCGTGTTCAGCCAGGAACTCCAGCTTCTTATCCAGAACCTTGAGGCTCTTCTTCGAAATCTCATCCGGCTGCACGTTATCAATTGAAATCTGCAGGTGGTCAAGCCCCGCCTTGTTCAGCCGTTGAATCCGCTCCGGCATCAACAAATATCCGTTCGTGATCATCCCCGCCATGCGCCCGTGGTGCCGGATGCGCCCGATGATCTGGTCGAGGTCGGGGTGCAGCAGCGGCTCGCCGCCTGAAATCGTGATAATGCTCGTCCCCAGCCTCGCCAGATGATCGATGCGCCGAAACATCTCGTCAAGCGGCACCGGCTTCGAAACGTCGTCGTACTCGTTGCAGTAGGCGCAGGAGAGATTGCATCGCCGCATGGGCACAATCTGCGCCATCACGGTGTGCCGCGTCGAAGCCAGGGCATGCCCCACCAGCGCCAACTCCCGCACCTTGCGCGAAGCGGCCTTAAGCCGGCGACGAAGCGTCATTTTGCGTGCCGTTTTGGCGGTCGTGGGCATGTCTACTCTTATTGAAACACACCGCCCCCACAGACACGACCGCGGTGAATCAAAAGGCGTTATCGGTTGTCAAACGCCGCCTAGCCATTTTTGTAGCCATTTTCTTCGGGTTATTTGTAGCCTTTTTCGCTTGTTGCTTTTCATCAATTATGTCCACAGCAGCTCAGGACAGGGCCCGCGCGCGCCGCATGGCCGAGCACAGGATGAATGCAAGACTCCTGAGACTCCACATTTGATGAGTCATTTTGCGAGCCGCGGGCATGTCCCTCTTTATTGAAACACACCGCCCAGCCAGACACGACCGCGAGGAATCAAAAGCCAGTTATCGCGCCCCAAACGGGGCAGCAACGGAGCAGGGAAGCCGCCGACGAACCGCCAGGCCGAGACTCTAGCTCTTAGCCCGCCCAGCCACCATGTTCACCGTGCCTTCGTGCTTATCGCGAATCACCGTGAGCTGCAGCTGCTTGCCGCGATTGGCGTGGATGGTGTGCGTCCACTGGTTGGTCGTCGAAATATTCTGGCCGTTCACCTTGGTGATCACGTCGCCCGCGCGCAGTCCAGCTGCGGCTGCGGGGCTGTTGTCGTCAACGCGCCGGATGAGCAGCCCAAATCCGTCATGCACGCCGAAGTAGTTGGCCAGCTGCGGGCCAAGCACGTCAAGATCAAGCCCTGTGTAGAGCGGGTTCGCGCTGAGCGACGAGAAGATGCCGCTGCCGGCCGTTCCGCCTGTGGGCGCCGAGTCGGTTGCATCGCTGTCAGGATCGGGAACCGGGATGTGCTGCGACCATGCGTCGGCCTCAAGCGTCGCGCGATCGGCAAGCAGCACCGAAAACGTTTGCTGCTGCCCGTCGCGGCTGATCACAAGGCTCACCGTGTGGCCTGCCGGAGTGTCGTGCAGCATCCGCTGCAGCTGCGCCTGCCCCACGATCGCCTGCCCGTTCATGCTCAGGATGACGTCGTGGACCTTGATGCCCGCCTTGCAAGCCGGCGCATCGTGATCGACGGTGGTGACCTCAGCGCCGGTGGCTGCCTTGAGCTTCAGTTGTGCCGCGCGCTCCGTGTCGACATCCCGCAGACCCACCCCCAGAAATCCCGGCGACGAATTCAGCATCGGATCTGTGCCGGGCACGGTTACATGTTGGTCGGCAGCGCCCAGGATCGGGCTCGCAGGATCGAACGAACCATGCTGAGCGAAAATCTGCGGCGCGGACGCAACGCAGGCGGCGACAGCCGCCACGGAAAGGGAACTCAGAAAGGGCCTCGGAAAAAGGGTCATGCGAAGAGCCTCGAATCTGCCGTTGGTGTGACGAATCAGAAACCCGCAGGTCAACCGCCTGCTTACGTCCATGGTACGAAAGTCGACACAGGTTGTCGCTACTGGATTTGCGATACCTGCTCGAGATACTGCCGCGACATGTTCCGGATCTGCGGATTCCGGTCCCGGTTAGCAACCGTCTCCAGAACCTCACGCACACTCGAATCCGCGTCCACAGGCTCCAGCAGGCCGATCGCTTCGGTCCGGACGCTGGCGTCCGAATCGTGGAGCAGTGCTTCGAGCACAGCATCGCGCACGCTGTTATCGACCCCGATATACGACTCCAGTCCCTCAAGCGCCTTCCGCCGAACCCGCGCATCCTTGTCGTAGCGCAGCGCCACCATCAGCGCGTTGCGGATGGGCCCGCCCGTGCACTGGTGCCCGGCCTCGCACTCCTGTGCCAGTAGCTGCACCGAATCGTCGTGCACCATGGGATTGTCGCGATTGCGCGCCCCCAGCAGCAGCAGCTGGCGAATCTGCGGATCGTCCAGCGTCCCAAAAGCCGTCTCCGGAGTCACGCGATCGAACCGCACCTCGACGTTTTCCGAACCCGGCTCAAGGCTGATGCTGCTCACGCCGGCAATCTGCGAGGCATCAACGTCGGCAACCACCGGAACGCCGGACGCGTCATTCCGGGCAGCAGCCGCTTTCGAGAAGTGCCCGGCAACCCGGTACCCGCCCCACCCACCTGCCCCGACTCCCGTCAAGAGCAGTGCCATAGCCATGACCGGCGCGCCCTGCAGCCATCCCAGGCTGCGCCTGAACCTTTGACTCACACGCCGCACCCATCCGCCCTGCGGCATCGCATCCAGCGCCTCATCCAGCCGAAGCCGTGTACGCGCCAGCAGGCTGGGCGACGGCTCCGCAACCGGCAGTGCAGCCATGATCTTCTGCAGCGCGGCCGCGGCTTCCATCTCCTGCCGGCAGTGCTCGCACTGCGCCAGATGCTGCTCCAGCCGATGCACGCGCTCATCGGCCAACTCTCCGTAGACGGACAGGACGATGTCTTCCTTTGCCAATTCGCAATTCATAATCGTACGTGCCTCACTTCGCCTCAATTTCGTTCTTCTTGCGTGCCCCCGGATCTCAAGCGTCCGGTCCTGCCGCTCTCTCTATTGCCTGTTGCCTGTTGCCTACTGCCTGCCTTATCTCAGCTCCGCCAACTTAGCCCGCAGCTTCTTCGTCGCGCGGAAGAGCGTGTTCTTCGCCGTCTCCTCCGTAGTGTTCAGCATCTCTCCGATGGTCCGCAGCCGCAGCCCCTGATAATGCTTCAGCTCAAAGACCATCCGTTCCCGGGGCGTCAGCTCATCGAGCGCCATCAGAATCCGCTGCCCTAGAAATTTCCTGTCCAGCTCGCGCGCCGGATTCGCCCCCGACCGTTCGTCCGAGACGTTCGTCATCAAATCCATCTCCTCGCCTGAGGAGTCGATCACCACCGCCTGATCTTCCCGGCGCGACTTGCGCCGCCGCAGATGATCGAGGCAAAGATTCGTGACGATCCGATAAATCCATGTATAAAACGAGCATTCGAACCGGAAGTTGCCCAGGTACCGGTAGGCCTTGAGAAACGCCTCCTGCTGAATGTCCTGTGCGTCCTGTTCCGAACCGGTCAGATGCATGGCCAGCCGCAGAACCGCCTGATCATATTGACGTACCAGCGAGTCAAACGCCGTGCGCGAACCCGCTTGGGCTTCGCGAATCAGATCGGTTTCCGGAAGGTTCTCCCTCAGGGGACCAGCCATACGCGAGGATTGTATGCGAGGCTTGGCGGCGGAGGGCCGGGCCAGGGACAAAAAGCGAAGCGCATCAGCAGGCATAAGACTCCTGTGGCGTGGGGTGCGAGACAACGCTAAGAAAAAGACGCGCAAACAGTGAAATGGTGAGCAGGGACCTTCCCTCGAACAGTGCGGGCATGGGAATACAGGGGAGGTGGCCCGTTCAAGCCGTGGTTTGGCTTGAGTGGGCAGGCTCACCAACCCCCTGCCCCCGGCAAAGCGCGCAAATCGCCGCCCCATACCGGTCCGCCTTATTCGGCCCAATCCCGCGAACCGTCATCAGCTCCGGAATCGTCCTCGGAGCCGCCAGAACCAGCGCGCGAAGAATCGCATCGGAAAGCACGAAAAACGCCGGCTTCCCCGCCTGGTCAGCTTCCGCCTTACGCCATTTTCGAAGCTGACTCTCCAGCTCGGCCTGGCTTTCCGTAAATTGAACCTGCACAGCGTCGGCTCCCTTGCCCCGTTCGGCTCGCACCGGACGAGGCTTCCCACCCGCACCGCCCTCGTCCGGCAACAGCACACCAAGCGCCCCAGCAGCACTCACCCTCCGTCCCTCTTCCGTGAGAAAAACCTTCCGGTACGCCACTTCCTTGCCCAGAGGATTGGTCCACGACTCCGAAGACAGCGTCACCAGCCCAGCCCGTGCCAGCCCATCCAGCAGCCGTTCGAAATATCTGCGATCCTTGCCGACCGCAGCCTCGGTAAACAAGCGTCCCGCGGCCATTGCATAGTTGGCCTTCAGCGTCGCCAAAATTCTCCCCAGGTCGCGATTCTCACCCGGCGTCGGTTCCGCATATTTCTGCGCCGCTGCCATCTGCGGAGCGCAAAAGTCACACCGCCCGCAAGGCCGGCTCGCTCCCACAACATCGCCAAAGTGCCGCACCAGCGCAGACATCCTGCATTGCGGCGTCTCCGCGTACTGCACAATGCGCTCCAGCTGCGCCCTCCGGTGGGCCATCTGCGTCTTGTATCCCGAACGCCAGCCGTCCGTCGCCCCTGCCCGCACCTGGCCAACCATATCCAGCTGCGCCGCGCCCTGCGAACACAGCTTCTCCACCGCTTTGTTGAACGTATCCGGCAGCATCTCCAGCCGCTCCCACAGCGGCTCCGCCGGCTGAAATTCCAGCGTCAGAACCCGCGCCACCCGATCCAGATCTTCGATGGGAGGATAATCGCGCTCGAAAAAATTCTCGTGGATGCGCCGGTCCGCAAAGCTGTGCAGCAGGATCGCCCGCGACTCAAGCCCATCGCGCCCCGCGCGGCCAATCTCCTGGTAATAGGCTTCGACAGACCCAGGCAGTGCCGTATGGATCACCGTCCGAATATTCGCCTTGTCGATTCCCATGCCGAACGCAATGGTCGCCACCACCACGTCCAGCTTGCTCGAAAGAAACGCGCGCTGCACCCGATCCCGTGTTCCTGCCTCGAGGCCCGCATGGTATGCAGCCGTCGGAAACTGGACGTTCAGCTGGACCGCAAGCGCATCGGATTCCTTGCGCGAAGGCGCATAAACAATGGCCGGCCGCGTCGCGGGCCTTGCCAGAAACTTCTCGACGAACTCCGCCCGTTGCGGCTTCGACAGTTCTACCACTTCAATGGCCAGGTTCTCACGCCGGAATCCGTGAATATAAAGCGCGGGCTCGATGAGATTCAGCTGCGCCACAATGTCCTTCTGCACGATGGGCGTGGCCGTCGCCGTCAGCGCTATGATCGGCGCCGGACGCAACAGAGGCAGCCAATCCCCGAGCGTGCGGTAGTCGGGCCTGAAATCGTGCCCCCATCCCGAGATGCAGTGTGCCTCATCGATCGCGATCAGCGAAGGCTTCCGCCGAGCCAGCATCTCCGGAAACCCAGGCACCCGCAGCCGCTCCGGTGCAATGAACAAAAACTGTAAGGCCCCATCCAGATAATCGCGGCAAGCCTGCCGGGCATCGTCCCGCGACAGCCCGGAGTGGATGCGCGCCACCTTCAGGCCTTTCCCGGTGAGTTTCCCCGCCTGGTCGTCCATCAGGGCGATCAGCGGGCTCACCACCAGCGCCGTCCCTCCCCGTGCAACCGCCGGAAGCTGGTAACAGAGGCTCTTGCCCGCGCCGGTCGGCATCACCAGAAGCACGTCGCGCCCCTCCGCAACCGAGCGGCAGACGGCCTCCTGATTCTCGCGAAAGCTGGCAAACCCAAATGTGGCGCGGAGAAGGGAAGCGAGGTCCATGAAACTCTATTTTGCCCTGAACCTCAAAACAAAAGTGTCATCCTGAGCGAAGCGCTGCCACTAAGATTTCCAGCGGGAGACGCGCTCCCCGGCGCGCAGTCGAAGGACCCCCCGAAGATCCGGGGTCCCCGGCGAGCCGGTTTTGCTCGTTGGGGTGGTCGAAGGGGAATCGGTCGCGCAGCGGCCGAGAAAGATCTCTAGCGGGCCCGGGGTGGCCCATTCAAGCCTGTTTTTGGGCTTGAGTGGGCGAGGCAGAGCGGATGAAAGTTTGTCCATCGCAGAACATCTCCCCATCGCGGCCGAACCGTGTCAGAGCACGACGTTCCATCGGTGCCGAACCCAACCACAAAACAAAAGTGTCATCCTGAGCGAAGCGCCGCAACTAAGATTCCAGCGAGAGACGCGCTCCTCCGGCGCGCAGTCGAAGGACCCCCCGAAGATCCGGGGTCCCCGGCGAGCCGGTTTTGCTCGCTGGGGTGGTCGAAAGGGGAATCGGTCGCGAAGCGGCCGAGAATAATCTCAAACGGCGCGGGTGCCGGGGTGGCCCATTCAAGCCTGTTTTTGGCTTGAGTGGGCGAGGCAGAGCGGATGAAAGCCTGTCCCTCACAGAACATCTCCCCATCGCGGTCGATGAGTATCAGGGCGCAACATAAAGCCACATTGAAAACTGATTTTCCAACGTCCTACATGTCCCCAGGATGTCCAACTCGGCAGCACAAATTAGCACAAGTGGCGCAGAACGATTGCCAGCCAATCATCGGCCGAAACTTCTCTGTTGCCGACCAACCGGCCAGAACCGGTCGGATGAGCGCATTGGCCTGTTGGCAACAGTTGAAG
>PMSS01000093.1 GCA_003167515.1 Acidobacterium sp.
ACTCCATCGCAATGAACCGGTCGTACTTCAGCTCCGCGAGCTACCTGTAGATGTTCATATAGTCAATCTCGCCGGTTCCCGGCTCATGGCGTCCCGGCACGTCGGCGATGTGAACTAAGCCGACCAGGTCAATATTGCCGTCGAGCTTCTCCAGCAAGTTACCGAACGCCCGCTGCTCATGATAGAAGTCGTAGAGTACTCTGACGTTCTCGCCGCCAATTTCGCGAACCATCTGGAATCCTGTGGTGACCGTTGTCAGAAAGATCGTCGGGTTCTCCAGCGGGTCGATTGGTTCAATAACGATGCGGATGTTATTTTTCGAAGCTACCTCTGCCGCGCGCTTGAGGTTCTCGATCGATGTTTGATATTGAACCTTCGGGTCGAGTCCTTCGACCCGCTTGCCGGAAAGCAGGATGATCTGCGGGCAGTTCAGCTCACGGGCCGCCTGAATCTGTGCGGTGACCTGCGTCATAAAAGCATCCGACTCGCTCGGATTGCAGAACCCCGCTTTCACGCCGCTCATGGAATCGAACACCAGTCCCAGCTCGCCAATACGCTTCAGGGTTCGGCGCGTATCTTCACTGGACCACTTCTGAAATTCTCCGACCAGTTCTACTCCCTGGTATCCGGCCGCGGCAACAACCTCAATGGCGCGATCGAACGGCATCACCTTCTCGAGCGTCCACAGCATCACCGATAGTCTGGACCCTGTCGTGGGAGGAACCACATCTGTCTTTGCTTTCCGCGGCAAAAGAAGCTGCCCGAGAGTAACTGCCGCGGCTAACTCGCCAAATTTACGTCGATTCATATTCCTCCAGATACCATGCCCTTCCAGCCGGTCAACCGGCCAGGAGTGGATGCAGATAGTCGAAGTCCACGCGAGCAGCGTCAAGATCGGTCATGTCAGGAAACGGTGGTTCCTGCTCTACGTAGTAATAAGCGATGCCAATATGGGCTGCCGTGTTGAGGATCGGCCTGTAGTCAATATGTCCTCTTCCCAGCTCGGTACCCTTCGGCCGCAAATCGGGCGCAAGAGAAACGCTGATCTTGCTTCCTGCTACAAAATCCTTAATGTGGAGCATCCTGTAGCGACGTGGATATCTCTTCAGGTACTGAACAGGGTCGTATCCGGCCGCAATCATCCAGCCACAATCGAGCTCCAGGTCCACGACCGCTGGATCGGTATGCTCCAGAAGGACGTCATAGCCCGTCTTGTCCCCATCCACTTTCCTGAATTCGAAATTGTGGTTGTGGTAGGCGTATTGAAGACCCGCATGGCGGGCTTGTTGCGCCATCTCGTTCACCCGATCGGCCATCTGGCGGTAACCGTCGGCGTCAGGCAAACCGCTACTGTGCGGTGGAAACAGCGCTGAGCTGACAACATAATGAGCTCCAAGAGTGCTCGCGTCCGCAAACGCCTGTTCCCGATCCGTAAGACCGACCTGCAGGTGCGCGCTGTGACATTTCAGGTCTGCCTCATCCAGCCTGTGCCGGAATTCCACCGCCGTGAGCCCCGCCAGGCCTGCCGTCTCCACCTCGGTGTATCCGATATTCCGAATCTGCCTGAGTGTTCCGCTCACGTCCCGCTGCAGCGAGGCACTGACCGTATACAGCTGAATGCCAACCGGTCTTTGCGTGGAAGATGCCCACGCACGCCCGGACAGCAGCGGGCAAGCGGCAGCAGCGGTCACAGCACCAGCTCCCAGAAATTGTCGTCGATTCAAAATCGGCATAGGCTCTTTCGCTCTCCGGCACAGCCCGCCGAATATCGTTCGGCGGAGTGCGCTCCCTACCAGGCTGACGACGGACTCGGCTGCTGGCCGGTGTAAGGCGAACAGCACGGCTGCTTGACCGGCGCGTACTCCATAAATTCCACCCGCGTTCCGTCTGGATCGGTTAAGTCCAGTTGCAATTTTCCGTCTACCCCAAGCACCTGGGGATTCTTATTGACGGGAGCCTTCCATCCGCGGCTCTCCAGCCTCTGCTGCAACTCTGCAACACTTACTACTCCCGGCGCGAAATGGTTGGCGCTGCCCAACTGCCCACGCGACGGGCTTGCCGGAAGATAGAGCATGTATTCGATCCAGTCAGTCCCATTCGGAACCTGCATCATTACCCAATCGATATCACCGGGTTTCGCACCGCCCTGCCAATATAGATGAAATCCAAGCAGGTCCTTATAGAAGTGGTCCAGCGCCGCTCGGTTTCGGACAACATACCCCGCATGCATGATATGCGAGCTGAGCCGCTGCGATGCGGACTGCGGCATCGGCGGAACATGTTCGCCCTGCTGGGTGAATCCAACTTTGTTCCCCTCCGGATCAAGAACCTGAAAGCTCCTGTCGCCATCTTCGTCCACGGTCACGGCGTCCGCTACCGCGATGCCGTGGGCGCCTAGAAAGCGTCGCAGCCCTTCCGCATCGCCGGTCGCAAAATAGACTGCATCCAGACGATCGAGCATACCCGCCCGCGGTGGGGACACCAGCTCGATATATTGACTGTGATTGGCATAGAAACGAGCACCCGAACCCGTCGCGCCGGAGGGAACGGGATCCCACCCCATCACGCTGACGTAGAAATCGTGCGACCTGGGAATATCGTCCGCGTACAGCACAACATGGGATATACCGGTAATCGCCGGCCGCGAGATCGGCGAACTCTGCGCGGCCGCGAGCGCCGGCAGTACCAGCAACGCCAGATTCAGAAATGTCCGCGTCACAGTCGAGGGTCCTCTATGGCCACATGCGCCCGCCGGCGCGCAATACCACCGGCTTTCGTTGATTTTCATTCGTGCCTCAGAAAGTTGTTTGTGTTGAGCCAGCCGTAAAATAAGTCCGGCCAGAGAGCCGCATTTCCGGTGTTGGTGATGCGGATGCCAAAACCATGACCGATCCCCGCGAAGATATGAACTTCAACAGGAACACCAGCCCGCTTCAGCGCGAGATACAGTTCAGGTAGTCTTTCGGAGATATCCGGACGATCGTTCGCCCCGCAGGCCATAAAGGCCGGCGGTGTGTCCTTTGAAAACGAAAAGGTCATGTCGCCAGGAATTCCAGGATAAAGCAGCCCCTGAAAATCAGGCCTGGAGCTCTGCCGGTCGACAGGGTCCGGCGCAGCCGGGTCCCCCTCGTCATACCGCACACTGGCCAACAGCGCCAATTCTCCGCCCGCCGAGAAGCCAATCACCCCAATCCTCTTCGGATCGGTACCCCACTCCGCTGCCCGGCTGCGCACCGTGCGGATCGCGCGCTGCAGGTCTTTCAGCTCGGTGCCCTCGATCGTATAAGTCGAGTTCTTCTCGCGCGCCAAACGATACTTGAGGATGAACGCAGCGATGCCGTGGTCGCTCATCCACGCCGCAACGTTATATCCTTCGTGATCCATCCACAGTTCGCTGTGACCTCCGCCAGGAATCACCACGACCGAGGCTCCGGTCGCCTTATCGGGTGCTGGAAGATACACGGTGATCGACGGCTGAATGACATGGGAGATGACGTGGTCCCCACCCGGAGCGATGCGGACCGCTTCTGGCCCGCTCTGGCCCTCCGAGCCCGGCGCGCCCTGTGGCCACAGCAACACCACCGGGCGCTGCGCCGCCGCCCAGGAGGTCAGCAACACGCACGTCAGCCAAACCGCCACTTTGCTGGCCATCGATGTCTTCACCTTCGGTCTTCCCGGGTCGGCGGTCCAGTTGCCGCTGCTCAGTATCGCTCTTTCCCCACACAAGATCAAACCACAACGATGCGCGGCGGGAATCCCCCTTTCGGCGGATGCTGAACAAGTACACTCCAGCCTGGCGCCGTCCATCTGCGCCTCCGTGGCTTGCTCTTCGACATCTTCCGCCCCTCTCCAACTGCGACCTCATATCCGGTTGTGTGCGGATTTTGGAGTGCGGGTCACTGGAATGATCTTCTCCGCGTTTATTTCCGATTGCCCTTCGTAGAGCGTGATGAGCTGATCGGCGGCAACATTCCTGTGTACTGCGGTCAGTCCGAGAGGCCAGCGCACTTCGATATCGACGGTGGCCGTCGAACCGAGGCCGAAATGCAGGCGCGGATCGTTCGAAGATACGTAACTCGACTGACTCATCACCTCCTGGACCTGGGTTCTGGCTCCGTCGCGCACAACAACCCTGGCTCCGAGAGCGCTGCGATTGCTCTTCGTGCCGTGCAGGCGGATCTTGATCCAGTGATTTCCGGGAGGAGCATCATTGCGCAACAGAGACGGCGGCTCATTCTGGTTCATGATCACGATGTCGAGATCGCCGTCATTGTCAAAGTCACCAAAGGCGCAGCCACGGCTGACGTGACGTGAGGCCAGGGCCGGCTCCATTGAATCGTCGATCTCAGTGAAGGTTCCATTGCCCTGGTTGCGGAAGACAATGCGCGGGCCGCGCCGGGGATATTTGGGGAGGACGGGTTCGAGCTCCGGATAGACCTGGCCGGTGACCACAAGAATGTCGGGGTTGCCGTCGTTGTCCAGATCGAAGATGCCTGCGCCCCAACTGACAAAACGCCGCTCGTGCATGAGGCCGGCGCGGGCGGTGACGTCCTCAAACTCACCCTTTCCCATGTTGTGATAAAGGCCGGTCGCCTGGTTCATGTAGTGGGTGCGAACGATATCCAGGCGTCCGTCGCAGTCATAGTCGCCGATGCCGACGCCCATGCCGGCCATTTCCTGGCCGTTGTCGCTGAGCGCCAAACCGCGCAGGAGTGCCTCTTCGCGAAAAGTGCCATCGTGGTTGTTCATCAGCAGCAGACTGGGAGTGGTATCGCAGGCGACAAAAATATCGGGCCATCCATCCTCGTCGGCGTCAAAGGCGCACGCGGTAAGTCCGTATGAACCGCGCATCGCTGCGACTCCGGATTCTTTGGAGACATCGGTGAAGGTGCCGTCGCCATTGTTTCGATAAAGCGCATGGGTGGGTAGGGGAAGGCCGCTGGGGCCGCAATTGACCGGGACACCCTCGAAGTTGCAATTGGGTCGCTGCAGCGAGGGGGTCGGCAGGGTCGCTAAGTCAACATCGGCGTAGTTAGATACAAATAAGTCGAGCCAGCCGTCGCGATTGTAGTCGACGAAGGTGCAGCCGGATCCGAAGCGCGTCGCCGTGTTACGCAGCCCGGCCTGGGCAGTTACATCGGTAAAGGTCCCGTTGCCATTATTTCGATACAGACGGTCATGGCCAAAGTAAGTGACGTAGAGATCTTCGAATCCATCGTTGTTATAGTCGCCCACGCAGACGGAGTCACTATCCCCAGGATCCCAGTTTTATGGACGCGTGCGACGAGCTGGGCATCCTCGCCATTGTCTCGAATCCGGGCTGGCAGTTTG